>NZ_CP141728.1:3047205-3370808 GCF_035621135.1 Sinanaerobacter sp. ZZT-01 | reverse complement strand
TGTTTCCGGGAATCGAGGACCCACTTGGGCAGCAGCAGAAAGACTTTTATAAGAAATATGGGTGGGAATTTGTAACAAAATATGGGAAATTTTGTGTGTATCGTTCGCGAGATGATGAAAATGCTCCTGAACTGCATACGGATATGGAAGAACAGGCACATACCATTAAAGAACTGGAAAAATCACTGCGTGGTTTAACTTTCTTTGTTTTGGCTATGATTGTTCTGATTATGGTTATGATTCTTTGGATGTGGATGTTCTCTAACACTTTGATTTTAGATTTTGTTGAAGGAAATGCCGTGCAGCAGATGTTGGTTTTTGCATTGGAGATTTATGTTGGAGCAACAAGCCTCCGATCGTGGTTTTCAATTCGTCGCTTGATCGATGATTTAAAGAGCGGACACCCGATCAATCATTATGCACCATGGAAAAAAAGACGATACATAAACTTCATCATCACAGCTTTTTTTATTCTGTTGATAGGAGGAGGTGCGCTTCTGATACCGGGCATGCAAGTGACGCAGGTCACAGAAAGAAATTTACCTACAGTTACAGACAACAGTCTACCGATTATTAGGCTGTCAGAAATTGAACAGGATGTGCGATTAGAACGATTAGAGGATTCTGATACTTCTGACGAAGTAGATTGGCAGAATTATTATCGATCCGAATGGGCACTGTTAGCAGATCAGAAATATGAGAGCAGTGAGCACGGCATTATCTATGAAGAAAATTGGAAAGATGGAAGTGGTATCTATTCTCCAACCGTGCATTCCAAAGTGATTTTTCTCCGATCTCAAAAATTAGCAAAGCCGCTTGCAAAAGAATTGCTTGCGTATTATGGAAGGCCAAAAGAGCTTGCATACGAAAAGGAACGATTTGAGACACGGAAAGACGGACGGTTTGATTTTCTTTCTATACATGTATCGGATGCAAGTCTTCAGGTCTGCGCAGTAAAAAATAATAAAGTCATTTTCTTAAGCTATTACGGCTATGCAAAGCCAGAAACAGTGATTGATGCAATTGCAAAAAAATTTAAAAATACATGACAATGTCAAAAGCATTGTCATTTTTCATATGGTTATGACCACGGATATACATCTTATTCTCCTCGTAGGCTTTACCGATCGAGAACGTATCCTGAGGTCTAAGCTCAGAGATAAAATAAATTTCCAATCGCTTCATTTGTCCCAGATGCTTTTTTTCCTCGTCGGTAAAGGCATCATAGGCAAATTCTCCGTAGCGGTAATTGTTTACATGGCCTAAAGGGTCAATATAGCTGTGATATACTTTCCGTTCCTCTGTTTGTTCAAATGAAAGGTGCGTTTTAAACGTTGGTGCAGCATCGATGGTAAAAATCGCATCAGGGGGAGGAGAGGTAAAAGGAGATTCTTTTTTTCGATAGATGGTTCGCTTTTCTATATCAAGAAGGACGGAAAAACTGGAACCATGAAAGAGTAAATCTCCCGCAGCATTTTTAAATTCCATTTCACGGCGGAAATAAGGGCGCTTGTATTGTGAATACCAAGTACGTGCATAAATCGTTTCACACTTCGGGACTGGATTGATCTTCTCAATTTCCAAAGAAATCAAAGCCCAGGCATATCCGTATTTCATGGTTTCATCGACATTTAGATGATAGCAATTCAGATGCTGTTCTGCAACTTGACCAAATAAAACCTGATAACCATAAGGCTTTAAAACGCTCTCTTCATTAAAAAGAGAAACATCAGATTGTATCTCGTAAACGCAGTCACGTTCAGTTGTCATTATAAAACTCCTTTCATAGGTCTGTAAATTTAATTTTCCTGACTTGGCAGGTTTTTTGCTGGTATCCAGTTTGGATAAAGAGAAATCAGTGATCCGGAAAGAATCAGTAAAATCCCTAAAATCATTGAGACCGGAATGTGCTCGTGTAAAATAATCACGGCTAAGATTGGAGCCAATACGGGTTTAAAAAAGAAGGTTAAAGATGCCGTATGGGTCGAAAGAGCTTCCATTGCAAGGAAGTAAAAGGCATATCCGCCGCCAGTCACGCCAATCGCAATATAAAGAACTGTAAATATGTTATCTTGCGTGTAACCAGAAAAGATCGGTATTTCTGCAAAGACAGAAAGACCTACATTTGATAGAATGTGAGAAATCGTTTTTATATGGCTGAGCAGCACGAGTAAAAACATTTCACAACTTCCTAGAAGGAAACTGAAACAGGTTACGATAATACCGCCATATTCTTGCGATTTTTTCTTTCCAAAAACACTGTAGAGTGAAAAGGTAACCGTAGCGAGAAGCGTAAATATAATCCCGGCAGCACTAATTTGTGTATGAAGCGGATTAATAATGATAAAAATACCAAGAAGCTCCAAAAAAAGCGCAATGACATTTCTTTTATAAATCATTTCGTGAAGAATCAAATAGGCGAAAATCATGACAAAAACAGGGTTGCTGCTAAAGAGTACAGCAACGACGGATGCTTTTGCATTTTCAACGGCCAGCTGGTAAAATGTCATGCTGATTACAACACCTAGCAAGCCGAGGAAAGCAAAGTACAGAAAATTTTTCTTTTCAATGCAAATTTGCTTTTTTCGGAGGGACGAAACAGCAAATGGCAGTAAAAATAGTCCCCCTATGAAAAAACGAGTAAGAGTGAGCTGTATGGGGTTAAATTGCCCAGAGATAGATTTCAATACAATCTCCATTGTGCTGAATAAAAATGTTGCAAAAGCAATATATAGATAGCCCCTTTTCAAAGTTAAGCCCCCTTTTTGATCGATCGTCCATAGTGTGAGTTATTTGTCTATGATTCAGATAACTGCTCATTGATTTGTTCTGCTAAATCATTCAGATAGAGCCAACGTTCCATTTTTTGGGATAAGCAGGACTCCAGGTGTTCTTTTTCTTCCATGAGCGCTTGAAGCTTTGCGTAGCTGCTCGCAGATGCAGCCATTTGTGTTTCAAGTTCAGATATCTGTGTTTCGAGATTAGCAATTTCATCATCGATTGTATCAAATTCCCGCTGTTCATTAAATGTAAATTTAACTTTTTTTCGATTGTTTTTCGATGTTTCACGCACAGATTGTGATTCTTCTTTGTTTGAAAAATTCTGAGCTTTGTTTTTCACCTTTGCTTCTTCCTTTTCCAAACTTCGAACTTCGATGTAATCGGTATAACCGCCTGGATAATGGGCGAGTTGACCATCCTCTTCATAAACAAAGGTTCGGAATACGGTACGATCGACAAAATATCGGTCATGGGATACGATTAATACGGCTCCCGGAAAGTGATCTAAATATTCTTCTAAAACGGTAAGCGTTTCAATGTCCAGATCGTTAGTCGGCTCATCAAGAAGTAGTACATTTGGCGCACGCATCAAAATGCTCAACAGATACAGACGGCGCTTTTCCCCGCCGGACAGACGGCCAATCTGTATAGAATGCAGGTTGCTTGGAAATAGGAAGCGTTCAAGCATTTGAGATGCGGTAATGGTGCCATCTTCGGTGGTAACGTTATACGCAATGCTCTGTACATAGTCAATGACTCGTAGCGTTTCATTTAACGCTTCATTTTCCTGCGAAAAATAACCGATTTTAACCGTATCGCCAATTTCAACAGAGCCGCTATCCGGTTGAATCAGTCCTAAAATCAGCTTTAAGAGTGTTGATTTTCCACAGCCATTTTGTCCAATGATTCCAATTCGGTCATTGCGTAATACCGTATATGTAAAATCAGAAATAATATTTTTGCTTCCGTAACTCTTTGAGAGGTTCTTTATCTCAATTACTTTTTTGCCCAATCGGCTTGCCATAGAATTCATTTGAAGCTTTGTTTCATCGAGAACCAATTTATTTTTTTCTAGCTCTTTAAAGCGGTCAATTCTTGACTTAGCCTTGGTGCTTCTTGCCTGTGCGCCTCTTCTGATCCATTCCAATTCTCTACGGTAAAGGGTTTGCCTTTTTCGTTCGGTCGCCGCCTCCATCTCTTCTCGCGCTGCTTTATTTTCCAGATAATAAGCATAGTTTCCATCATGGCGATAGATTTTTCCATGGTTCAGTTCCAAGATGCAGTTTGTGACCCGATCTAAAAAGTAACGATCATGGGTTACCATTAAAATCGCACCTTTAAATTTAATGAGGTAGCGTTCCAACCATTCTATGGTTTCACTGTCAATATGATTGGTAGGCTCGTCCAATATGAGAAGTTCGACAGGACTAACAAAGATACTGGCCATCGCAACTCGTTTTCGTTCTCCGCCGGAAAGTTGTTTGATTGGTTTGTCAAAGTCATGGATTCCCAATTCTAAAAGCATGGATTTACATTCGTATGTCATCGCTTCCCGATTGTTTTCCTCTACATTTTTCAAAACCTGTTCAAGAACGGTGTTGTCATTAGAAAAGGCAGGCATTTGAGGAAGAAATCCAATGCGAGTGCCTTTTGTTTTTATGATGGAACCCGAATCTGAATCTTCGATGCCTGAGACAATTCGAAGAAGTGTGGATTTACCCGTCCCATTTACACCGATAAGGCCAATTTTATCACCATCATGAATCGAAAAGGATAATTCTTGTAAAAGCGGTTTTTCTGTATAAGATTTTGAGAGATCTATAGCATTTAATATAATCAAAATAAGCTCCTTATTGACATTAATACAACTAAACATTATACTTGTTAAGAATTAGGAGAACAAGGGGGTGTGCATAAAATGTTGAAAGAAATGTTTGAATACAATAAACAGTTTGTAAAGGATGAACGGTATAAGGAATTTCAAACAGATAAATATCCAAGCAAGAAAACTGCAATTTTGGCTTGTATGGATACAAGACTCACATCGCTTCTGCCTGCGGCACTCGGTTTAAAGAATGGAGATGTGAAGCTGATTAAAAATGCAGGAGCTGTCGTTTCTCATCCGTATGGCAGTGTAATTCACAGTTTAATTATTTCGATTTATGAGCTTGGTGTGGAAGAAGTGCTTGTAATTGGGCATGATGACTGTGGTATGCAGAACCTCAACAGCGAAAAATTGATAAAAAAAATGCATGAACATGGGATTACCGACGTGGATATTGCAAGAAGTGATGGAGCAACGGGTGGAATCGAGGACTGGCTCGTAGGCTTTCAGAATGTAGAGGAAGCAGTTTCCGGCTCAGTAGAAATCATTAAAGCACATCCGTTGATTCCGAAAAACATTCGGATCTATGGACTGATTATGAACCCCGAGACGGGAGAAGTCCGTCAAGTGGTGTAAATGAGAGCTGTAAAAATGCTTGAACGTATAACGAATTGGAATAAGTAAAAAAGACGCTTTCTTCGGATCGTGTCTTTTTATTTTTCCCATTAAAGGAATAGACGATGTTACGTGCAGCATGCTACAATATATAATTAACAAAATAAAAAGGACCTTACTAAATAGCTGCAGAAATATTTAAGGCGAGGAGGATGTATGAGATACAAAAGGATTTACCTAATTTCATTTTTGCTGGTTTTATGTATGACTGCAGGGTTGTTTTTGTTCACGAGCTGCAAAAATCAAGACGAATTATCCTCTGAAAAGGAGGAAACTTCAGATATTGAAACATCTGTCAAAGAATTAGTTCTTTCGTATTTGCTTAGTGAACGTGCAGATATAAGCAAAAGGATTTATGATGCGGCTGATGCACCCGATCTACCACAGGAAGAAGATTATCGCATTGACAGTATTACTTATGCTGGAGAAAGCACTGTGAACGAGAGCGTTGGTGTTGCATATAAAGTGGAATACAGCAACTATTATTCTACTCGAGATGAAAATGCGGAAAAGGTCTTTGATTGGCATGAGGGTCTACCCTATTACATTGTTCTTCGGCGCAATGGTTATGAGGACACATGGGATGGTGTATTTGGCTGTACAGAATCTGTCGATCCGAATAAAAATATTGATGATGTAATTTTGGAGGTTGTATATGGCTTGCGTGATATAGAAGTTTCTCTCTGCCTTGATGGTATGCCTCAACGGATTGGGCCATCCGCTCCGCTGCATTTTTTTAATGAGGAAGGTTCAGCAGAAAAAATGGATGGATGGGATCCGATATACAGTGAAGGCGATTACTGGGTCCGTTATCGTTATGACGGACTTACGGCTCTCTGTTACCACAATGCTTTAGAGAATAGCGATAAGGTGGTAAATCTTGACACGACACGTACCGATGTTGCAACTCATCGTGGTATCCGAGTTGGTATGACACGCGAGGAGGTTCTTGCTGTATATCCCAAACTTTACAATAAGGACTATTGGAGCTATGAGGGTGACTATCTATGGTACTGCAGCAATGAAGAAGGCTGGGGGACTGCGCTCCTGTTTTGGTTTGAAAATGATGTTGTTGTAAAAATAGAACTAAATAATGTATTCGACTGATAGGATTTAATTGTAAATGAGCGGTAAAAGGGTGCTTTCAATCAAAATATTTTGATTGAAAGCACCCTCTTTTATTTCAACTTCCATTTATCCTATCAATATCATTTTGCTTTCGTAGACTGAAATTGTTGAAAAAGTGAAGCTACTTTTGGATGGCATTCTTCAGAAAGGGAAGTCGGAAAAATTGCAGATAATAAAATAACCTGTGTATCATTTTCGACTGCCATAATATAGTAACTTATCTTTTCATTTTCGACCGTTCCTTCAATTTCGCTAATGATCGCAGTATGACCGTTTATTTTCATTGTTTTCGATAGAGCAGCAGACGCATCATTCAGCTGTTGAGAGAGTGCCTTAATGTAAGATGCACTGTAAGTCGAAAGATCAAAGTTTAAAAGATCCTTCTTTTTAGTCGAAGAAGCTGTTAATTGGCAAAGACCGCCATCGGCTTGGAGTTCCAGTACGGATTGAGAAGAAAGATAAGGTGTGTTTTCCTTCCAATCAGTGGATACGTATAAGGTAAAGCTCCCATCCGCACTTGTTAGGGGCTGATTTTTAGAAGGAAGAAGTGTTATTTTTTTTCTCTCGTCAGGGAGTGCAATTCGTGTAAGTAAGACTGCGATTTCTGCCCGTGTTATCTCTCTTTCCGGATAAAAGGTTCCATAAGCATCACTACCGGAAAGAATACCGGCATTGTAGAGCAGAAGAATGGGATCAAAATAAGGATCGAATGAAGACACATCCGGAAGCTGTGTGATTTGATTGATTGCCTTTAATGCAGTGTGAGGCAGAGCGTGGGAAAATAAATTTGCAACCTCTGCTCGTGTTGCAGTTTTTTCATAGTTAGCGTATTCTCCGGCTTTTATAATATTGTGGTCAATCGCATAGATGACAGCACCGTCGTACCATTTTGACCCAAGAGAATCAATTTCTCCGCCTTCCCCATAGTAGATGTTATTGATACGGCAGGCAAAGGAGATTGCTTCTGCGACGGTTACGAATCCATTCGGATCAAAGTTACCTTTACCTTTTCCATTGATGAGCCCTAGCTCATAACTGGACTTCAAAGCATTTTTAACCCATTCTTTTGATATATCATGAAAGGTATCTTCTTCATACTCATATTTTTTTGTAAAATAGCTGAGTCCATTTTGGTTATCTGCGTAGCAAAAATGAGTCATAAGTGACATAAAAAGCAAAAAAGCAGCAGATAAAATATAAATTTTTCGATGCAGATGCGTCATTGTTTGTCCTTTCTTTTACGTTACTTCCTTTGCAAAGCATATGCTGTATTTTGGCAATGAATTGTAATTGATCGTGATTCATTTCTTGAAATAGCAGGAGCTTATGAAATAAACCTCTATTAGTGTAGCTTATTTTTTATGATGAAACAAGGAAGAAAAACGAGAACAAACTCGCATTTAGAAATAATTTCTGATAAAATATTTTTATAAAATGGAAAAAGAAAGAGAGAATGATTATGGGATTTGTACATCTGCATGTACATACAGAATATAGCCTTTTGGATGGTGCTTCACGCATCAAAGATTTAATTGCACAAACGAAAGAGCTGGGCATGGACGCAGTGGCAATCACGGATCACGGTGTGATGTTTGGGGTCATTGACTTTTATAAAGAAGCAAAAAAACAAGGGATCAAACCAATTATCGGCTGTGAAGTTTATACTGCGGCAAGAGGAATGAGAGATAAGGAAGCGGATAAGGACAAGCATCAAGGACATTTGGTACTATTAGCAAAAAACAATATTGGGTATCATAATTTGATAAAAATTGTATCAGCCGGATTTACAGAAGGTTTTTATTATAAGCCTCGTATTGATCACGAATTTTTGAGATCACACAGTGAAGGACTGATTGCTTTGACCGCATGCCTTGCAGGTAATGTGCAGCAGAATTTGCTAAAGGGAAGTTATGAGGGTGCGAAGAAAGAGGTTCTGACACTTTTGGACATTTTCGGAGAAGGCAACCTCTACTTAGAGTTGCAGGATCAGGGACTGGAAGAGGAAGAACGCATTTTTCCTCAAATGCAAAGGTTGCATGAAGAAACCGGAGTGCCATTTATTGCGACCAATGATGTGCACTATGTAAAAAGAGAGGATGCAAAAGCACACGATGTACTTTTGTGTATTCAAACGGCGAGCAGAGTAGACGATGAAGATCGGATGCGTTTTCCGAATGACCAATTTTATCTGAAATCAGAGGAAGAGATGAAGCTGCTGTTTGGGCATATTCCGCAGGCAATCGAAAATTCTGCGAAGATTGCAGAGGAATGCAATGTTGAATTTGTTTTCGGAGAGCATCACTTACCGGAGTTTCAGGCACCGCAGGGCTTAAATAACAGAGAATATCTAAGAAAGCTGTGTGCAGAGGGAATGAAAAAACGGTATGGCACACTGACATCTGAGCTTTGTGAACGATTGGAATACGAGTTGTCTACCATTGAAAAAATGGGATATGTTGAGTATTTTTTGATTGTATGGGATTTTATAAATTACGCAAGAAACAATGGCATCGTGGTAGGACCGGGGAGAGGATCGGCCGCCGGAAGCATTGTCGCTTACAGTTTACATATTACTGATATTGACCCAATCCGGTACGGACTTATCTTTGAACGGTTTTTAAATCCGGAACGTATCAGTATGCCGGATATTGATATTGACTTCTGTTACGAAAGAAGGCAGGAGGTCATCGATTATGTCATTGAAAAGTATGGTGAGGATAAAGTAGCACAGATTATCACCTTTGGAACCATGAAAGCAAAGGCAGCGATACGTGACGTTGGGCGTGCGATGGATATGAGCTACAGTGAGGTCGATGCTATTGCAAAGAAGGTTCCGTTTGAATTAAAGATGACCATTGACAAGGCTTTGCATATGAATCCAGAGCTGAAAAAAGATTATGAGAATAATTTGCGTGTAAAAGAGCTGATTGATACAGCGAGGGCTTTAGAAGGTATGCCTCGTCATGCTTCTACACATGCAGCGGGCGTTGTGATTTCTAAAAAAAGCATCAATGAATACGTGCCCTTGTATTTGGCGGAAAAAGGCGTGTCCACGCAATTTACAATGACAACAATTGAAGAGCTGGGATTGTTAAAAATGGATTTTCTCGGTCTTCGAAATTTGACGGTCATTCGAGACACAATGGATTTAGTTTGGGAAAATCATAAAAAGAAAATTGATTTCTCACATATGACTTACGATGACCCAAAGGTTTATGAAGTAATCAGCAGTGGGAATACCATGGGTGTATTTCAGATGGAAAGCGGCGGTATGACACAGTTTATGAAGAATTTGAAACCGGACTGCTTTGAAGATATTGTGGCTGGCATTTCTCTTTATCGGCCGGGTCCTATGAATTCCATTCCAAAGTACATTGAAAATAAAAAAAATCCAGAAAATATATCCTATGTGGATCCCAGTCTGGAACCGATTCTTTCTGTTACTTACGGGTGTATGGTTTATCAGGAACAGGTCATGCAGATTGTACGGGATTTGGCCGGATATACTTACGGCAGAAGCGACTTAGTACGCCGTGCGATGAGTAAGAAAAAACGAGATGCGATGGAGGAGGAGAGAACCTATTTTATTCATGGCAAAACAGATGAAAATGGAAAGATTGAGATTGATGGGTGTATAAGGAGAGGGATTCCAGAGCAAGCGGCTAACTCGATTTATGATCAGATGATTTCCTTTGCAGAATATGCATTCAATAAGTCACATGCAGCAGCATATGCAGTTTTAGCGTATGAAACAGCCTATTTAAAGGCATATTTTCCGGTAGAATTTATGGCTGCATTGATGACGAGCGTAATCGGAGATGGTTCACAAATCGCAAAATATATTCGTAACTGTAATGAAATGAAAATTGAAGTACTCCCACCGAATGTTTGCGAAAGCAAAAAGAAGTTTACAGTAAAGGACGGAAAGATCCGTTTTGGCCTTCTCGGTGTAAAAAATGTTGGCGAGGGAATCATTGACAGTATCATTCGTGTAAGAGAAAAAAACGGGAACCCAAAAGATTTCTTCCAGATGATAGAGGAAATAGATATTCATGAAATGAATAAAAAAGCAATTGAGAGCTTAATTAAGGCAGGAGCGATGGACTGTTTCACAGAGAATCGTGCTTCACTTCTTGCGATCTATGAGAGTGTAGTAGAATCTGCACAAAATAGTTCCAGAAAAAATTTAGAAGGCCAAATCTCCCTGTTTCAATCGAATACAGAAATTATGAATCAAGCAGGGATAAAAGCAAGATTGCCTCAGGTGGAAAATTTCGATCGAAAGATTTTAATTTCAATGGAGAAAGAGATGCTGGGTGTGTATATTACGGGACATCCGTTGGCAGATTACAAAGAACAAATTGAAAAAATAACGACGGTAAATGCAGAAGAATTGTCACATGCAGAGGAGAATTCTGGCATTCGCGACGGAATGAGCGTTACATTAGCTGGTGTAATCAGCAGTAAGAAAACTTTGATTACCAAGAAAAATCAAATGATGGCGTTTGTGGATTTAGAGGATTTGTATGGGGCGATAGAAGTGATTGTGTTCCCGAATGTATTTGAACGATATTCGGAGCTGATCTATGAGGATGGCTTAATTGTGGTAAAAGGTACCGTTAATTTTAAAGAAGAAGAAGCGCCTAAAATTTTAGCAAATTCTATTTTTTCCTTGAGTGATTATAGGGAAATGAAGGAAAGAAAAATAATAAAATTAATGATTCCATATGATATGGAAGAAAGTGAGACGTTAGAAAACATCCGTGAAGTGTTGCAGGCATACCCCGGAGAGATTCCGGTGATCATTTATTCAGAAATTTCTAGGAAAAAATTCAAAACGCAGTCTGAGTTGTGGGTAGATGGAAAGGAAGGATTTTTCAGGGAAATCACTAAAATAATTGGAAAAGATAATGTAAGATGATATAATTAATACGTCTATGTAACAAAATCATATGATTTTGTCTCGGATGTATGTATTACATTGGAGTGAAGCAAACCGAAGGTGTCTGCATAGATCATACGAATGATTGATAAACACGATTTATGTAAAAATCAAAAAGTGTACAGTAAAATTGTTTGAGGAAGCAGGTGATTTCTATGAAAAGAATCGGGGTGCTGACAAGCGGAGGAGATGCTCCTGGAATGAATGCAGCAATTCGAGCCGTTGTGCGTACCGGAATTTTCAATAAAATGAAAGTATATGGAATCAAAAGAGGCTTTGAAGGATTGATAGACGGCGATATTTACGAAATGAATGCAGATTCCGTTTCGGATATTATTCAAAGAGGAGGTACAATTCTTCAGACAGCGAGAAGTGAGCGATTTCAAACTCCGGAAGGGTTTAAAAGAGCGTTAGACATGATGCAGAATTTTGAATTGGAAGGATTGGTTATTATAGGAGGAGATGGTTCTATGCACGGCGGACTTGACCTTGCAAAAGCTGGTGTCACAGTGATGGGGCTGCCGGGAACGATCGATAATGACTTATCGTATACAGATTTCACCCTGGGTTTTGATACTGCTCTTAACACGGCATTAAATGCCATTGGAAATATTCGTGATACCTCTTCTTCTCATGGAAGAACAACTGTTGTAGAAGTGATGGGGAGAAACTGTGGTGATATTGCGCTTCATGCAGGTCTTGCAGGCGGTGCGGAAACGGTATTGATTCCGGAAGATTCGGTTGATATTCATGCTGTATGTCGAAATTTGATTCAAAGGAGAAATCGAGGGAAACTTCATAGTATTATCATTCGTGCCGAAGGAGTGGCTATGAGTTCGGATGAATTGGCAAACATCATTCAAGAAAGAACCGGATTAGAGACTAAGGTTGTAGTGCTTGGATATATTCAAAGAGGTGGAAGCCCTACGGCAAGAGATCGGATTCTTGCGAGTATGATGGGCTATGAAGCTGTTCAGCTCCTGCTTCAAGATAGTGAGAGTAAGGCGATTGGAATTAGAGGCTCAGAGATTGTTGCGATTCAAATAAAAGAGGCATTGGAAATGGAACGGAATGTAGATTCCGCTACGGTACGTTTGGCAGAAATTCTATCCATTTAAGGATTTAGCATTAGAGAACAAGCATTGGGGAAAAGGGAAAACAACAAGATACAAAGGAGTTTACAGATTATATGGGAAATGAAACAGTGCAAATGGTATTTGGCCTGTTAGGCGGATTGGCTATTTTTATTTATGGCATGAATTTAATGAGTGAAGGCTTGCAAAAAGCTGCCGGAGAAAAAATGAGGTCAATTCTTAGTTTGCTTACCAGAAATCCTTTTGTTGGTGTGCTGGCTGGTGCTCTAACTACCGCCGTCTTGCAAAGCAGTAGTGCTACCACAGTTATGGTAATTGGCTTTGTCAGTGCCGGTTTAATGAACCTTCCGCAAGCGATCAGTATTATTTTAGGTGCAAATATTGGAACAACAATGACTGCACAGATCATTGCATTTAAGATTGATGACTATATTTGGCCAATTATTTTTATTGGTTTTCTGATGTTTTTTGCAGCAAAGAAAGAAAAGATAAAATACGTTGGGCAGACAATTTTTGCATTTGGATTATTATTTTTAGGTATTATGTATATGGGATCTGTTATGAAACCTTTGGTTGCATTGCCATTTTTTGAATCGATGATGCTTTATGTAAGAAACATACCGGCGTTAGGTGTTCTTTTGGGAACGATTATGACACTTGTAGTTCAAAGCAGCAGCGCGGTGATTGCGGTATTACAGAATCTTGCAGCACAATCTGGCCCGGATGGAGTTCAAAGCATAGTGGGTCTGCAAGGCGCACTGCCGATTTTATTTGGTAGTAATATAGGGACAACCATCACTGCAATTTTAGCGACGATTGGTGGTTCTACAAATGCGAAAAGAACTGCGATAGCACATACGATTTTTAATATATCAGGTACGGTTTTGTTTATTTGGTTTGTCCCTCAGATTTCTGCGATTGTTCAAATGGTTTCTCCTTCTGGCCCGGAAGTGCAGGTAATTGCTAGGCAGATTGCAAATGCACATACTTTTTTTAATATAGTGTGTACATTAATCTGGCTTCCGTTTGTTGGAATGTTAGTTAAGTTGGTGACAAAACTGATTCCAAGCAATGAAGTTGAAATTGAAGGAAAAGAACTGCATCCAATTTATTTGGATTATAAAATTTTGGATCAGCCAGTATTTGCGTTACATTTAGCAACGAGAGAATTATCACGTATTGCGGAGATGATCGTGCCCATGATGGATCGAGCGGAACGAAGCTTTGTGGAAGAAGATGAAGCGGCGATTGAAAAAGTCATGGAAATGGAGAATAACATTGATATTTTACAAGATGCGTCTGTAAAATATTTGTCTTCTTTATTTTCAAATGGGGAATTGACAGAACACCAAGCGACGCAAGTTGCTGGTTTGATGCATGTTGCGAGCGATATTGAGCATATGGGAGATCAGTGTCAAAATATTGCATTATTTGCAAGGGATAAAATTAAGCATGAATATAAGTTTTCAAAAGAGGCTTTGGACGAAATCCGTGGTGCATTTGAACAAGTAAAAGAAATGGTCAGCCTCACCATTCGTGCTTTGAATGAAGGAAGTGAAGATTTAGCACAGAATGTGATTCGTCAAGAAGATGAGATTGACCGACTTGAGGTTCGCCTGCGAAAACACCACATGAATCGTTTGGAGCAGGGGAAATGCTCGCCTGAATTTACCGTTATTTACACAGATATCATTCATAATTTAGAAAAAATCAGCGACTACTGCAAAAATGTTGCAGAGGCAGTAATGAAAGATATTAATTTTGTACATGAATCCTAGTAAGTAAAAAGACCAGCTCAGATTGAGCTGGTCTTTTTAAGTTGCAGGAACGACAATTACTTCTGCCTTTGCCTGCACTTTTTTTTCTAATTTTAAGATTAGATTGGTATCCGGCTCTATTTCACCGGATTGTCCTAAAACAATATGAGTAATATCGTTTTTTTCGACTAGATCGACTAACGTATGTAGAACGTCATTGGAACGTACTACTGTTAGATTTGCTCCATACTCTAAGGCTTTTTCGTAAAGATATTCTAAGGCTTCGCCTTCTTTGCTGTTATTTAAAAATTTATATTTATGATGCGCGACATGAATAATAAATAGTTCTCCGTTTTCGCTGGCAAGAAATTCATGACCTTTTTTGATAAGGCGGTCACAAGTTTTTTGTTGCGTAACGCAGACCATAACATTTTTCATAGGTTTCCTCCATTTTGACGGATGCAATAACTATACTTCTATTATACATTGTATCGTAATATTTTGCTATAATTCGGGATAAATATTTAATGCAGTTTATTAAAAAAAAGGGTAGAATAAAAATGGAGGGTTGTTTCATGGATCGAATTATTTTACATTGTGATATGAATGGATTTTATGCTTCGGTTGAGTTGATTTCACATCCTCAATTGAAGAATCGCCCTATGGCGGTATGCGGAGATCCAAGCAGCAGACACGGTATTATCTTGGCAAAAAATGAGCCTGCGAAAGCGTATGGAGTGGTGACAGCAGAAACGATATGGCAGGCGAAGCGTAAATGTCCTGACTTGGTTTTAGTGCCACCGCATCATGATCAATATAAATGGTATTCAGATCAAATTAATCAGATTTACCATCGCTTTACTGATTTGGTTGAGCCGTTTAGCATTGATGAATCTTGGCTGGATGTAACTGCAAGCACGAATTTATTCGGCGATGGAAAAGAGATCGCTGACTGCATACGAGCTACGGTTCGGGAAGAATTAGGATTGACTCTTTCCGTAGGAGTCTCTTATAATAAAATTTTTGCAAAGATGGGAAGCGAATATAAAAAGCCAGATGCGACGACTGTTATCTCAAGAGAAAATTTTAAGCAAATCTTGTGGCCATTGCCAATTAATCAACTTTTCTTTGCAGGAAAAGTGACGGCTGAAAAGTTAAAAGCAAAGAGAATTTATACCATAGGTGATTTGGCAATGGCAGACCGCACAAAAATACATTTCATACTGGGCAAGCTCGGCGATCAACTGCACGACTATGCGAACGGTTTAGAAAACAGTGAGGTGGCTCGGTTTTCCGAAAAACAAAAACTGAAGTCAGTTGGAAACTCGATTACCTTCCGGCGAAACCTAGTAGGCAAAAAAGATATAAAAAAAGCAGTGACGGCGTTGTCGGATACCGTTTCATCCCGGCTTCGGTGCGATAGACTAAAATGTCAGGGGGTTAAGATAGATATTAAAGATCCTGACTTTAAAACTATATCCAGGCAGAAACAAGTATATGCTGCAACAAATTTGGGAGAAGAAATTGCAAAGACAGCCATGGAATTGATTGAAAAAAATTGGAGTTTTATCAGTCCGATCCGATTACTTTCTGTAACGGCAATTCGCTTAGAGGATGAGACTGAAACTGAAGAAGAACAACTTTCATTTTTGGGGCAGAATAGTGAGGCACGTATGAAACAAGAAGACATCGAGCGAACGATGGATGCGATACGCAAAAAATATGGCGGTAAGGCGATTACGTTTGGTGGTTTAGTTCGTAATGACATTGGGATTCATTATGAGGAGGAAAAAAAGGATGAACTTAAATAGTAACAAAAGTATGAGATTCTGGTCTTTTCTATTGGTGATTTTTATGCTTTTAAGCATAATGACTGCCTGCGGTTTGAATGAAAATAAGGAAGAGGAGAAGGAATTAGCACAGCCGATTAAAATCGCCAGCTTGAAGGGACCTACAAGTATGGCGTTAACTTCTCTCATGACGCAAGAGGGTCAATATGAAATTACGGCTTATCAAAATCCGCAAGAGGCCGCATCAAAGTTATCAACTGGAGAAGTGGACATTGCGGCGGTATCCTCCAATTTAGGCGCCGTCCTTTTTAATAAGACAAAGGGTGATGTGAAACTTGTATCTGTGAATACAGGAGGAGTTCTTTATCTGGTTGAAAATGGGAAGCAAATTCGGGAATTACAGGATTTAAAGGGAAAAACAATCTTAGCCAGTGGAAAAGGTGGAACCCCAGAATATGTAATAAAATGTTTATTATTAAAGAATGGATTAGACCCCGAGAAAGACGTAGACTTCCGCTGGTTGGGAAATCACACAGATACGGCAGGCGCGCTTATGGCAGAAGAAAATAGTGTGGCGCTGCTCCCGGAGCCCTTTGTATCGGCAGTTACTGCTAAGAACGAAGAAATAAATGTTGCTGTAGATCTAAATACTGCTTGGAAAAGCCAATTTCATTCCGAATTACCGATGGGAATATTTTTAACGACTAAAGCCTTTGCAGAAGAAAGAAAAGAAGATTTGGATTTGTTTTTATCGGAAGTAGAGGGCTCGGTGGATTTTGTCAATAAAAAACCCGAAGAGGCAGCAAAGACTTTAGTGAAAAAAGGAGTCATGGACAAGGAAGAGATTGCGGCACATGCGATTCCTCGGTGCAATATTATAGATTTAAAGGGAGAGGACGCACGACAAGCCCTGGATACCTTTTATCAAATTTTGTATGATATGGATGCTGGGTCCGTTGGAGGAAAACTACCGGATAACACGTTCTATTTAAATTTGGAGTAAAAAAAATGAGAGCTTTTTTCAAACCTGTTTTAGGAGCTGTATTTTGGCTGCTTTTATTTCAGATTATATCAATGCTTGTGAATCGAGATTACATTTTTCCTTCGCCAGCTCAAGTTTTTCAATCGATCATTGAATTGGTGACAATGGAAGAATTCTATCTCAGTGTGGGTTTTACAATGATACGTGTTGTAAGTGGAATGTTTCTTTCCTTTATCTTAGGCGTAATAACCGTATTCTTGGCGTATTTTTTTCCATCTTTAAGAGGGCAGTTTCAGGGAATAACTGCCGTATTAAAATCTATGCCTGTTCTTGCAGTTGTTCTATATGCAGTATTGTGGATGCCTTCCTCAAAGGTGCCTATTTTTGTATGCTTTTTAATGTGCTATCCGGTGATATATACGAATCTTCTAGCTGGACTGGATGCAATGAACCCTGAATTTTTAGAGCTGTGTAAGGTATATCAGATTGGTTTACGACAGAAAATGATAAAACTGTATTATCCGGAGATTAAACCGCATATCAAATCAGCAATGAGCTTGGTCTCCGGGCTTTCATGGAAAACAGTCGTCGCTGGTGAAGTAATCAGCATACCGCGCCACTCGATGGGATATCACTTAATGGATTCAAAGATATATTTTGAAACAGCGGAAATGTTTGCATGGATTATTATGATTGTTATTTTTTCCGTTTGCTTCGAAAGAGGAATAAAGGTAATTTTAAAATGGATATAGAGATAAAAGGGCTGGGAAAAAGATTCAAAGAAAATGAACTTTATAAAGATTTTAACCTTTCTTTTTCGAAGGGAAAGACGACTGCTGTAATAGGACCTTCTGGCTGCGGGAAAACGACGTTGCTTCGAATCCTGTCCGGATTAGAGGATTATGAGTGCGGAAGTATTTTAGGACTGCCCGGTGAAGAAAAGAAAAACGAACGGATTTCGTTTGTATTTCAAGAAGATCGACTGCTCCCTTGGTTGAGTGTTTCAGAAAATATCTCTTTTGTCTTAAATTCCTTTTTACAAAAAAAGGAGAGGGAAATTAGGGTAAGAGATGTGCTGGAACTTGTAAAGATGCGAGATTATGCAAAGGCTTATCCGAAGGAACTTTCCGGCGGGATGAAGCGCCGGGTTGCAATTGCAAGAGCTCTTGCATATGATGCAGAATTGATTTTAATGGATGAACCATTTAAAGGGTTGGATGATGCACTGAAAGAAAAAATTCAGGAAGACATCAAAAAACAGCAGAAAAACAGAAAACAAACGATTGTTTTAATAACACATGATTGGAAAGATGCACAGAATATGGCTGATCGAATTTACCGTTTTCACGGCCATCCGGTAGACGTTTCTATAGAAGTTTAATGTCATTCATATTTAGCTCGAAACGTAGTCCGAAGTACTCTGCTGCATTTATGCACATAAGCATACGGGTTAGAAAAATTTCAAAATATTCCATGACAGGACTGATCTCTGTGTCAATTTTCAAGTTAAGTGTGATCTTTTTTTCATCCGGTTCTACCGAAAGGATCGAGTTTGTTACAGCGTAATTAACACGGTCATGAATATCAGTCAAGCTTTCTTTTTTTCGCTTTTTATAACGGACGCGTGAACGTCGGACGTCGGATTTATCAGCTAAGATTAGAGCGGCTGAAATCGGACTGAAAGCAGTACCGGTACCTTCATCGTGATTCCCGATTGCTCCGATAATGTCAGCAAGTTCTTCTGGGTCACAGCCTAAGCGATCCAAAATACGAAAGGCCATAATCGCACCGCTTTGTGCATGATCGTGACGATTGACACAATTTCCAATATCGTGCATATAAGCAGCTATTTTTGCTAATTCAACTGTACGTTCCGAATAGTTAAGAATTTTTAAAATCTCTCCGGCTTTCTCCGAAACTTTTCCTGCGTGGGCAAATCCATGTTCTGTAAAACCGATTGCGGCCAAAAGATCATTGCCCTTTTTAATATAGGTATTTATTTCTTCGTTGTTTTTGATTAATTCATAAGTAATCATATTTCTCCTCCTTTTCTTTCATTTTTAAATTCTATGATATATTATACCACTCTTTCCTTATAGTAAAACAAACTTTTTTGTTAAACATATGTTAATTCTATCATTAACATATGTAATATTATGTTTTTTTTTGATGTTGTTGACGAAGTCTTGTTTGGATACTATAATTAGGAAGGAAAAGAAAATTAGGAGGATTTTATGAGAATTTTGACGATAATGTCTGGCATACTATTAATAGCAGCCGGAATTTTTTGTTTTATGAATCCAGGTGCTACTTTTTTATCAATTGCTTTTGTGCTGGGAATCGTTATGCTGTTCTCTGGCATGAGTTCCATTACTTCATTTTGGTTTGATCGAAAGGCAAAACTAAGAGATGTAACACAATGGAGGCTTGCGGATGGATTTGTGACTACAGTATTGGGCTTGGTTGTTATTAGCAATCAATTAGTAACCGATGCAATGATTCCCATATTTTTTGGAATGTGGGTTTTATTTTCAGGGACTTTGCGTATGCTGGCGTCTTACGATTTAAAGGAACGCGGTATTGCTTCGTGGAAATGGGGTTTGCTATGGGGAATGCTAAGTGTTCTGATAGGAATGGTTTCATTTGTGCGTCCAATTGTGGCGACCGCTGCCATTAGCATGATAGTAGGCGTTTTCTTTTTGTTGCAAGGTGTCAATGTGATCATTCTTGGGGGGCATATGAGGAGGGTTCGAAAACAAAGAAAAGAAAATTCAGAAGAAGTCAAGAAAGAGGAAGAAATTGTTTAAAGGATACATAGATCAATTAAGGACAGAATTTACGGGATATAATCCCCATAGATTTTTGAAAGATGTAATGGCAGGGTTAACGGTTGCAGCCGTCGCTCTGCCATTAGCTTTGGCATTTGGAGTGGGGAGCGGAGCAACTGCGGCCGCAGGGCTGATAACTGCAATTATTGGAGGTTTTGTAATTGGAGGACTTTCTGGTGCATCTTATCAGATTTCAGGACCAACTGGTGCGATGACAGCAATCCTTATTATGCTGGCACAAAAATATGGATTAAACGGGATTTTTATCGCCGGCTTTATGGCTGGCATTTTATTGGTTTTAGCTGGGATTTTTAAGCTTGGAAGGATTATTTCATTTATACCTTCATCGGTAATCACCGGATTTACTTCGGGTATTGCAATTATTATTGCCTTAGGGCAGCTGGATAATTTCTTTGGAGTTTCCTCACATGGAGAGATGGCGATCGCAAGGTTTTTTTCTTATTTTACATATGGATTTTCGCCTGATCTAGAGACATTGGCTTTGGGATGTATCGTGATCGTAGTGATGCTGGCGTGGCCTAAGAAGTGGGATGCTTTTTTCCCATCTTCACTTGCTTCCTTGATTTTAGTCTTGTTGGTTAATGGATTTTTCCAATTTAAGGTTGCGGTCGTCGGAGAGATACCGAAAACATTATTTTTACCGGAACGTTTGGACATTTTTCAGTTACCGTTGAATCAGTTTTGGGATTTTTTTGTTCCTGCATTATCTATAGCGGCATTGGCAATGATTGAAAGCTTGCTTTGTGGCGCTTCAGCAGGCAAATTGAAAAATGAGAAGCTGAATGGCGATCAAGAATTAATCGCACAGGGTATTGGTAACATGCTTATTCCTATTTTCGGCGGTGTTCCGGCTACTGCTGCAATTGCAAGAAGTAGCGTTGCCATCAAATCAGGAGGACAGACACGAGTTTGTGGGATTATTCATGCGATAGGACTGCTCCTATCTATGTTTTTATTGACTCCCGTTATGTCAGAGATTCCATTATCGGCATTAGCAGGTGTTTTGTTGGTAACAGCGTGGCGAATGAATGATTGGAAAAATATAAATTACATATTTGAACATAAATTTAAATGGGGCATGATGAAATTTTTCATTACAATGGTGGCAACGGTAGCACTTGATTTGACGCAGGCTATTATTATCGGCGTGGCCTTCTCTTCTTTTTTCATCCTTATACGGTTAACGGATATCGATATTACAATCAGCAAAGTAGATAATATGAGATTACAGAAAATTGGAATTGACATTCCTGCTGTACCAAAGCAGGTTCAAGTTGCTTATCTTACAGGTACGATATTTTTTGCTGTGGTAGAAAAGTTGAATCAGCAATTGGTGCAGCTAAAGGGTACGTCTGTTTTGATTTTATCAATGCGAGGTGTGCCTATGATGGACTTATCAGGCGTACAAGGGCTCGTAGAGACTGTACGCTATTTGAGTGAAGATGGGACACAGGTGATGCTCACGAGTGTACAGCCAAAGGTACTGGAGCTTCTGAAAAGGGGGAACTTAATTGAAATAATTGGCGAAAACCATTTATTTCATAGTGCCGCAGATGCAATTGTATATGCAAATGAGGAATATATTAAAGAGATTATGGAGGGGGAAGTGGATTATGAGTCAGTATTGGAAGCATAAAATAAAGGTGATATTTGGCATTGGTATTCTTTTGGGTATTCTTTTACTAATCGTACAGGGAGTTTGCGACATCCCGTATCCGGTAATGATGCGTGGATACATTATCGGTTCGATCATTGTGATTTTGCTTACTGGAATCATCAATGCAGTTTGGCAGTTTAAGTTCCAAAAAAAATTAATGGGGATGAACTCGATGCTGTATCAGGAAGAAACGCTGGATTTGTTTATTGAGCAGATTGATACATTATTGAAAAAGATAAAATCCGATTTTAACCGCAATCAGCTCCTCATCAGCCTTTCCGTCGCATACTGTGAAAAGCAACAGTATCAAGAAGCCAAAGACGTGTTGCTGCAAATGGAAGAGAAAGCGCTCTCAGGAATTATCAAAGCGATATATTACCATAATCTAGCTTATTATCACTTCTTATTGAATGAGTCAAAAATGGCGATTCAAATAATGGAAGAACATAAAACGGACTTTGAAAAGTGGCGGAAAAATAAGGCATTGGAACCGAACCTATTAATCAATGAAGTTTATCTGTACATCAATCAGGAAAATTGGAATGAGGCAAAGGAGCGATTGGTAAAGTTAGAGGACATAAAACGGGACGCATTATTAGAAAGAAGTTTTCAACTAGCTAAAAGCAAATTGGAATCTATTGCAGGATAAATATTATTTGCAATTTAACCTGCATTTAACTTGCGCTTATACTTGATTTAATCATACAGATTTAATATAGGTATTGAGGGAAAGAGAAGGATGGAGGTAAACATGTATTACTATGATTATCACGTACACACAACAAATTCTACGGATGGTAAAGATACATTAATGGATGTTTGTCAATCTGCCATTTCAAAAGGGGTAAAGGAAATTGCAATTACAGACCATTTTGAACCAACGCAGGTGAATCAAGAATATGTTTTTTATCAACCGGAGCTATTTTTTAAAGAGATAGAAGAGGCACGCCAAATTTTTAAAGGATTGCTTGTGATAAAGTATGGGGTGGAATTGGGTCAGCCACATATTTATCCAATTTACAGCGAAAAGCTGATAAATGAATATCCCTTTGACTTTGTTTTAGCTTCTGCACATAAGATCAAAGGAGATGTTGATTTCGGTGATATTGACTACACGCAAGCCAATCGATCGTTTTATATGCAAAAATATATAGATAGTCTTTATGAACTTGTTCAATGGGGAAAATTTGATTGCTTAGCTCATTTTGATTTAATAAAAAGGTATTGTGCCAGATCCGGAATAAAAATAAATCTTATAGAGGAATACGAGGAAAAAATAACGGAGATTCTAAAGGAAGTCATTAAAAAAGGAAAAGGGATTGAAGTCAATACCTCAGGATTAAGACAATATTCCGCAGGTCTGATGCCGGATTGGGATATTTTATCTCTTTATAAGAAACTTGGCGGTACGCATCTTACAATCGGTTCTGATGCACATAGTGCACCGGAAATCGGAGCTGGCTTTCAAGAGACCGTCGAACTGTTAAAGAAATTAGGGTATAAGACAGTAACACTCTATAAAAAGCGGAAGCCCTATGAAATTGCTTTTTCAGAGTATACAAATGGGAAGAGTGCATAAAAAAGAAACACGAAGTGATTCACTTCGTGTTTCTTTTTTTAGTCCTAATAGAAAATTCAATTTGTTTTCTTCTTAAACTTTATATAAAAGTAGCTCAATCTTCGTTGGTTTCTGATTGAAGAAGAAGATGTGTAATTTCTGGCGGTGACAAAAAGCGTAAAGGCAGCTTTGTGGTGCCGAGGCCCGAATTAACGTAAAGCTGTGTTCTCCGTTCATTCTCAAAAGTATAGTGTCCTTTTGGATATTTTTTTCCATAAGGTGGAAGAATATAGGAGTCAAAAAGTGGAATATCTACCTGTCTTCCATGGGTATGTCCGGAGAGCATAAGATCAACATTATAATTCAGTATTTCATCAATTACATCCGGCTCGTGACATAATACAAGATTAAAGTAATCGGGACGGCTGTAGGACGCGATTTCGCTGTTTCCGTATCCAATCAGCATATCATCGATGCCGATAATACCGATTCCAGAATCGTCCAAACCGTAATATTCATTGATTAAAACATGGAAGCCGCCGTCATTCATGATCGTTTCATAATAATTTTCAGATCCGCCACCGTAATCGTGATTACCGAAAATAGCTAATTTACCGATTTTTGCTTCAATCGAAGATAACTGCTTTGATATTTCGTTGGTATCATCATCATAAGTATCGTAATTATCAATTAAGTCACCTAAGAAAAAAACTAAATCTGGATTTAGGCTGTTGATTTGCGTTACTACCTTTTGAAAATCTTTACAGGTATAATACTCACTGAAATGCGTATCTGCAAATGCAACAATCGTTAAATTTTCCGCTTGGTTTTGAACCTGTGTGGAAAGAATGGTTATGTCCTTGGTTTGCAGCATTTTAGGCTCTAAATACCGGGCATATGTGTAAACAAGTACACTGACCATAATACAAAGCACAAGAATACGAAGTATGGATTTTATAAATCGAAACAATAGAATACCTCTTTAATCAATTTTTTAAGGCTTGAAGCGGAGAGGGCAGTCTGCCGCCGCGGTTTATGAAAACTTCTGGTGAATAGGTACTAATCGGCATGACTGGCGCATAGCCGAGAAGTCCTCCAAAGTCAAGCTCATCGCCAATTTTCTTTCCGATTGCAGGGATGACTCTTACAGCAGTGGTTTTGCTGTTCACCATGCCGATTGCGGCTTCGTCAGCAATCAGCGCGCTGATAACCGCATCACTAGTGTCTCCGGGAATAATTACCATATCAATTCCTACTGAACAGACAGCCGTCATGGCTTCCAGCTTTTCCATCGTCAAACTACCTTTGCGGACAGCTGCAATCATACCATCATCTTCACTGACTGGAATAAAAGCACCGGAGAGACCTCCGACATGGTTGCTGGCCATGACACCGCCTTTTTTTACGGCATCGTTCAACATGGCAAGTGCAGCAGTTGTACCACAGCAGCCGCAGCTTTCTAAACCGATTTCTTCTAAAATATTTGCTACGCTGTCTCCGATTGCAGGAGTTGGTGCAAGACTGAGGTCCACGATACCGAAAGGTACACCTAAAGCTTCAGCAGCAAGCGTTCCCACAAGTTGACCCATTCTTGTAATTTTAAAGGCTGTTCGCTTTATCAGCTCGGCAACTTCATCAGTACGGCAGCCTTTTGCATTTTTTTCAAGAGCGGCACGAACTGCACCGGGACCGCTGACGCCGACGTGGATGACGCAGTCTGGTTCTCCTACACCGTGAAATGCTCCTGCCATGAACGGATTATCTTCTGGAGCATTACAAAATACTACTAATTTTGCAGCACCTAGACATTGCTTGTCTTTTGTAAGCTCTGCGGCACGTTTGATAGTGGCTCCCATTATCTTTACTGCATCCATATTGATTCCACTTTTGGTAGAACCAATGTTGACTGAGGAACAGACAAAATCTGTTTTCGATAAAGCTTCAGGAATGGAGGAAATCAATTCTTGATCGCCTGCGCTGAACCCTTTATGAACCAGAGCAGAAAATCCACCGATAAAGTTAACGCCCACCTTTTTTGCTGCCTGATCCAAGGCAATTGCATAATCCACAGGATTCGCATCTTTAGCACTTGCCAGCAGCATAGAAATCGGAGTTACGCTGATTCTTTTGTTTACGACGGGAATACCGTATTCATTGCTGATTCTCTCAACAACAGGAACCAAATCCTTTGCTTTTTCGGTAATCTTATTGTATATTTTTTCACAGGCTTTTTTTGGATCTTCATCTGCACAATCCAGAAGAGAGATACCCATAGTAACAGTTCGGACATCCAAACTTTCGTCGTTAATCATGTGAATGGTTTCTAAGATATCATTTGTATTAATCATATAGTGTAAGAATCCTTTCTATTGTATGAGTTCTTTGCAAGGATTTAAATCCGGTGCATCGCATCAAATACTTCGGTACGTGTCAGGCGGATTTCAACACCCATTTCTTCCTGGGCTTTTTCGAAGCTCTTCTTTAATGTTGGGATATCTACCGCACAATGGCTCATATCGACCATCATAATCATAGCGAAGACCCCTTGGAGTATGCTTTGTGTGACGTCTTCAACATTAATATTATATTCTGCGCAAATACCGCTGACTTTGGAAAGAATCCCGACTGTGTCGTTTCCTACGACTGTAATAACCGCTCTCATATTTTTTACCTCTCTGAAATTTTTTATTGCCATATAACATATAAAAAGAAGGGAACCACCACTTATGGATTCTAAAAATCCATAAGTGATTATAATTAATGTATTATAGCAAAAAATAAAGTGAAAAACAAGCAGACGTAAAGTGCCATTTAAAGAAACAAACAAATAAAATGACTGATAGGTAAAAAAAGTGTATAATTATTTTATATCTTTTAGGTAGAAGGAGCTTGTATATGCAAAAAGAGAAGAAATGTCGATGGAAAATTATGATTGTGGGCGGTGGTGCATCCGGAATGATGGCAGCCATTGCAGCCGCAAGAAGCACGGGAAAGGGAAATGAAATTCTTCTCTTAGAAAAAAATACCTTATTGGGGAAAAAATTATTGGCGACCGGGAATGGACGCTGCAATTTTATGAATAAATACTGCACACCCTATGATCTAAGAGGGCAAGAAGAAGTCGCAGCTGCACATGAAAAAAAAGAGAAGATACCTTTTTCTTTTGACATACTTTCACAGCTGGATGTGAGCAGGACGGAGGAAATTTTTTTACAAATGGGTGTTTTGTCAAGAGAGGAGGCAGAGGGCCGTATTTATCCTTATTCCGGGCAGGGCGCTATCATTAAGGAAGCACTGGAAGCAGAAATACAGCAGCTTGGCATCTGCGTGAGAGCTTCTTCTAATGTAAAAAACATTCGTAAAAATGGTGATTTTTTTAAAGTGGATATTGATGATTCGACATGCTTTTTTTCCGAAAAAGTGATTTTGTCAACAGGAGGAAAGGCAGGACTGCAATATGGTTCCACCGGAGAGGGCTATGTGCTTGCGAAAGAATTTGGACACCATATAGTAAAACCGATTCCGGCATTGGTACCGCTTTTGTGTGATAAAAAAAGCTTTGGAGGTTGCAAAGGCGTAAGAGCAAAGGGAAAAGTGAGATTGCTTTGTGAAGGGGCTGAACTGGCAGTCGATACGGGAGAAATTCAGTTTACGGAAGAAGGGATTTCCGGTATTTGTGTCTTTAATATCAGCAGATTTGTTCGATTTAAAAGTTTGGACGAGTTAGCTTCCTATGAGGTGGAGATTGATTTGTTTCCAAATTTTTCGGAAGCCGAATTATTAGATATACTTATAGAAAAACAAAAACGAGAATCAGAGCACTCGATGAGTCTTTTCTTGAAAGGATTGATTCATGAAAAATTAGCAGCGGCACTGTTAAATCGCAGCCAAATAAAAAAAGAGGAAGCTGTTTACCGAGTGACAGAATCAAAGATAAAAGAACTGACTTTTTTAATGAAGCATTGGAACTTGAAGCTTGCTGGGACAAAGTCATTCAAAGAGGCACAAGTGACCTGCGGTGGTATATCGGTAGAAGAAATTGATCCGAAAACGCTGGAATCCCTTTTGGTTCCGGGGTTATATTTTGCAGGGGAATTAATTGATGTTGACGGACGCTGCGGAGGCTTTAATTTACAATGGGCTTGGAGCTCCGGATATGGAGCGGGAAAAGCGGCTGCAAAGGAGTAAAAAATGTTACGTATACATGAAATAAAATTAGATGTAATGGAACCGCTCTCTCATTTGCCGGACGCCATTCGAAGAAAGTTACGTTGCAAGGAGTTAGAACTTAGCTCTTGGAATATCGTAAAGGAGTCACTGGATGCGAGAGATAAAGGAAATATAAAGCGAGTTCATTCGATTGATTTTGAGCTTGCATCAATAGAAAACAAATCTTTTAAAAATGAAGAAGAACGCAGAAGCGCAGAAGAAACTTTATTGAGAAAAAATAAAAAAATAAAACTAGAACCTGTTGTAGCGAGACAATATGAATATGTGATTCCGAGAATTTGTATAGACCAAAACAGCAATTTAGACGGTGGTGTCGATGTAAAAAATCGAATGACGAAACGACCTTTAGTCGTTGGATTTGGACCCTGTGGGATGTTTTGTGCTTTGCTTCTTGCGCAAATGGGTTTGCGTCCTTTGGTACTGGAACGGGGAAGAGCAATGGAGCAACGTACGGAAGAGGTGCAGCGCTTTTGGGAGGATGGAAAGCTAGACATTCATTCCAATGTGCAGTTTGGTGAAGGTGGAGCGGGTGCGTTTTCAGACGGAAAGCTGACAACGCAAATAAAAGATCCAAGAGTGAGAAAAGTTCTGGAAGAGCTGGTAGCTGCAGGAAGCAACAGAGACATTCTTTATAAGCAAAAGCCTCACATTGGAACAGATGTACTCCGTAAAGTGGTTGTTAATATCAGAGAGCAGATTCTAAATTTAGGAGGTGAGATTCATTTTGAAAGCCAGATGACTTCTTTTGAAAAAAAGAATGGTCGTGTCAGTGGCGTATTTGTCAATCAAGGCGAATTTATCCCTTCTGATTTTGTTGTCTTAGCCTTGGGGCACAGTGCAAGAGATACGCTTCAGATGCTTCATGAATCCTCTGTTGAGATGGAACAAAAACCGTTTTCTATGGGTGTAAGAATTGAACATCCGCAATCTATGATTGATGAATCGCAGTATGGCAAACGATACAGCGAATACCGCCTTGGAGCTGCTGATTATAAACTTTCCCATCATTGTAGAGATGGGAGAGGCGTCTATACGTTCTGCATGTGTCCCGGTGGTCTGGTCATCGCTGCCGCTTCTGAGGAGGGCGGTGTCGTTACCAACGGCATGAGTTACCGTAGCAGAGATTTGGAAAATGCGAACAGTGGATTATTGGTAGATGTGCGGACTGAGGATTTTGAGTCAGAGCATCCGCTTGCAGGGATATATTTTCAACAAAAGTATGAGAGACTTGCTTTTGAACTTGGCGGGAAGAATTATCATGCACCTGCGCAAAGAGTTGGAGATTTTTTGAATGATCGGATGCCTTCAAAGGATACTGGGGATGTTCAAAATAAAATACAACCCACTTATAAGCCTGGTGTTTGTTGGACAGACTTAAGAAAGTGCTTACCTGCATTTGTTACGGAGTCGATCAAGGAAGCTTTGCCGTTTCTCGGAAGAAAAATCCAAGGATTTGATCGAGAGGATGCGGTCATGACGGCACTGGAGAGCCGAAGCTCTTCACCAGTCCGTATCTTAAGGAATAGAAAGTATATGTGTAACATAGAAGGAATTTATCCGGCAGGAGAGGGAGCAGGATATGCAGGTGGAATTGTTTCTGCGGCAGTGGATGGAATTAAGATTGCAGAAGAGATTGCGCGGGTATATAAAGAATATAAGTATGATAAAACAAGAGAGGTGAGGTAAAGATGGCGATTGAAAAAGGATACATTCAGCTCTACACCGGGAACGGAAAGGGTAAAACCACTGCAGCGTTAGGAATTTCTCTTCGCAGCTTATGTGCAGGAAACAAAGTTTTTTTTGGACAATTTATGAAAGGAAAGCCTTACAGTGAGCTGAAAGCAGTAAATTATTTTGAAAACCTAACGATGGAGCAATTTGGGAATGATTGCTTTGTCGGGCAGGAACCGGAACAAAGGGATTTTGAGGATGCGCAGAAGGGCTTGAACCGTATGAAGCAAATCCTCAGCTCCGATGAATATGATATGGTAGTCTTTGATGAGATAAATACTGCCTTGTTTTTTCATTTGTTAAAGCTGGAGGATGTCTTGGAGACTTTGGATTTAAAAGCAGAGAATACCGAAGTGATTTTGACCGGGCGCTATGCACCTGAAGAACTGATTGCACGTGCGGATTTGGTAACAGAGATGCGGGAAATAAAACATTATTATAATGCGGGAATTGATGCTCGATTGGGAGTTGAATATTAAAATGAAAAATGAATTTTTCCCAAAAGATTGAAAAGGTTGTAAAATGCGTCTTAAAAGCTCTATACGAAGCTTTAAGGACGCATTTTTTATAAGTTCTTTTATTTCGGTTGAATTAAGCTGACTCCAGTCATTTCATCTGGTTTATCCAGTTCCATTAAGTCTAGAAGAGTCGGGGCGAGATCAGCGAGTACACCTCCGTCTTTTAGCGTAACTTTTTTATCAGACATCACTAAAAGCGGAACCGGACTTAAGGAATGAGCCGTTATCACATTTTCTTCATCATCCAGCATGTAATCGGCATTTCCGTGATCTGCCGTTAAAAGCATCTGGCCATCATTTTGCTGCAGAGCAACTGCAATTTTTCCAACGCATTCATCTACTGTTTCAACGGCTTTTATAGCAGCATCTATCTTTCCTGTATGCCCGACCATGTCACAGTTTGCAAAATTTAAGATAATGACATCGTACGCTTTAGATGTAATTTGTTCTAAAACACGGTCTGTTACTTCATAAGCACTCATTTCTGGCTGCAAATCGTAAGTAGCAACCTTAGGAGAGGGAACCAGAATACGTTCTTCTCCTTTATTGGGAGCTTCCACACCGCCGTTAAAGAAGAAGGTGACATGTGCATATTTTTCGGTCTCTGCAATGCGAAGCTGACGTAAGTTCAAATCGGAAAGGTATTCCCCTAATGTATTCTTTAAAGATTGGGGAGGGAATGCAACTAAAACATTCGGCATTTGTGCATCGTACTGCGTAAAGCAGACATAGCATAAATTTTTACACTCCTTTTTTCGTTTAAAGCCGGTAAAGGTTGGGTCGACAAAAGCACGAGTAATCTGTCTTGCACGATCTGGTCGGAAATTAAAGAATATAATAGAGTCTCCGTCGTTGACCGTTGCAATCGGTTGACCATTTTCCATTAGAACTGTCGGTTTTACAAACTCATCATTTTCATTTCTTTCATAGGCATCAGAAAGTGCCTTTTGTGCACTTCCAGCAGTTTCTCCTATCCCAAGGGTAAGGGCATCATAAGCCAGTTCTTCTCGCTCCCAACGAGTATCACGGTCCATTCCGTAATAGCGGCCGCCAATTGTAGCAATTTTTCCGAGTCCAATTTTTTTCATATGCTCTTCCAAGGATAAAAGAAAACGTCCGGCACACCTAGGAGGAACATCTCTTCCATCTAAAAGACAGTGAATGTATACTTTTTTAAGTCCCTGTTTTTTTGCAAGATCAAGCAGGGCAAAGAGATGATTGATATGACTGTGCACACCGCCATCTGAGAGAAGCCCCAAAATATGAAGAGCAGTTTGATCTTTCAAAGCATGATTCATAGCAGAAAGGATGGCTTTATTGTTTTGAAAGGAACCTTCTTTAATTGCTTTGGATATTTTGGTCAATTCCTGATAGACAATACGTCCTGCTCCGATATTTAGATGCCCGACTTCAGAGTTTCCCATTTGACCACTTGGAAGTCCGACATCTTCACCGCTCGCTCCGAGCTGCGTGTTTGGAAAATTGGAAAACAGGTTATCCAGATTTGGTGTCTTGGCTTGAAGGACAGCATTACCGTGAACGGCTTTGCGTTTGCCGAAACCATCTAATATTAAAAGCATTGTCGTCTGTTTCATAGTTATAAACCTCGATTCTATTTTTAAGATCTCATTTTTAAAAAGTATAAAAAGTATCTGAGTGAAACGTTTTTTCATAGCTCATGCACATTATATCAAAAGAAATGTTTAAAATATATAGAAGAATAGATGAAAATTATATATAATAAATCAGAGTGCCTAATTGGCACGTGAAATTATATAAAAAGTCAGAAAGGGGAGACGGAGCGATCCGTTTTAGTAAATTATATTATGAGCAAAAAAACGTTTTTAAAAGGTGCGGCAATATTAGGGATTGCAGGATTGTTGGTGCAAGTGATGGGTGCGGTCTTTCGCATTCCTTTGGCTAATATTATTGGTGATGAAGGAATGGGCTATTATCAAACGGCTTATCCAATTTACATATTTTTGCTGGTGTTTTCCACCAATGGTGCTCCTGCTGCCATATCAAAGATGGTTTCAGAGCGTATTGCGGTTGGAAAGTATAAAGAGGCACACTTAGTATTTCGCATTTCATTTCTTGTTATGCTAATACTTGGTATCGTCTCTTCTGCGATTGTTTTTTTCGGAGCAAAACCCATCGTAATTCTATTGAAAAATCCACATGCTTATTATGCTATGGCAGCCATTGCGCCAGCACTTTTATTTGTTCCGATCATGGCGGTATTCCGGGGATATTTTCAGGGAATGCAGGAAATGGTGCCCACTGCTTTTTCGCAGTTAGTTGAACAAGCCATTCGCGTTGGAGTAGGATTAACTTTAGCGGTGATGTTAGTAGAAAAAGGAATTACTTATGCAGCAGGAGGCGCTTGTTTTGGTACAAGCGTAGGGCCGATTGCAGGAACGATCATTTTAATGATCGTATATTTATTAAAAAATAAAAGGATTATGCAGGAAGTCGATGGGGATGAAACGGTTGAAACAGAATCCGCAAAAAGCATTTTTAAAACACTGGTCTATTTGACAGTGCCAATTACAATCGGTATCTCTATTTTACCGATTATGAACATTGCGGATGTTGGGATTGTAATGAATCGTCTGCAAGGGATTGGATTTGATTATGATACTTCAAATGCTCTTTACGGACAGTTAACCGGAATGGCGGGGCCGATTATCAATATTCCACAGGCTCTGGCTCTCAGTATCGCTTTGAGCATGGTACCGGCTGTAGCTGCGGCACAAAGGACAAAGGATCAATTGTTTTTGAATGACAATGTTCGTTTGGGGCTTCGAACTGCAATGATGCTTGGTACTCCATGTGCATTTGGCTTGATGGCTCTTTCAGAGCCGATTATGCTCTTGTTATTCCCAAAACAATTAGAAAGTGCAATCAGTGCAGCTCCAAGCTTATTTTATCTATCCATAGGAATTATTTTCTTAGCGATCGCGCAGACGATGGCCGGAATTCTGCAAGGCTTAAATCGAGCGTCTTACGCTGTTTATGCACTGATGACTGGATTGCTGGCGAAGATTATCTTAACCTATTTGCTGACAGGAATTGAGCAGCTAAATGTACAAGGCGCAGCAATTGCAAGCTCTGTTGCTTACGGTGTTGTTGGGATTTTAAATTTACTGGCGGTGAAACGTTTATGTAAAACAGAATTTGACTGGAAACTAACTATCATAAAGCCGTTACTTTGTGGTGTATTGATGAGTATTTGCGTCTTGATTTGTTATTCCTTGCTTGTCGGTATTTTGGGAAATACAATTGCGACGGCGCTGGCTATTTGTGTGGGTGCTGCTGTGTATGGCATTTCACTGATATTCAGTAAATCGATATTGCCAAATGAAATAATGGCACTGCCGAAAGGAGAGACCTTACACCGTTTGCTGAAAAAATTACATTTGATTTAAGGCGGGGGAATAGAACATGAAATGGACAGAGGCACAAGATAGAGCAATCCGGTTACGTGATAAAAATATTTTGGTATCTGCTGCTGCGGGTTCTGGAAAAACCGCGGTTTTGGTCGAAAGAATCAAAAGCTTTATTTTAGAAGATGGAGTTGATTTGAGTCAGATGCTGATTGTGACTTTTAGCAATGCAGCGGCGGCAGAAATGAAAGAAAAAATTGTCCGTGCGATTTCCAACGAATTAAAAGAAGATGTGTTGAATCAACAAAAAGAACTGTTTTTACGAAAACAGTTGAGCTTGATTTATAAAGCGAACATTAGCACATTTCATGCATTTGCAATGGAAATCATACGAAGGTATTTTCATTTTATACAGATTGAACCGGATTTTAAAATTTGCGATGAGGCACAGAAAACTATTTTGCAGGCAGAGGCAATGGAAGAACTCTTTACAGAGCATTTTCAGAGCAGAGATGAGGCCTTTATTTTATTTTTGCGAACCTATGCGGCAAGTAAAAACGAAAAAGCTGTAAAAGAAATAATTCTTGACACATATCACTTCATACAAAGTATTCCAAATTCATTCGAATGGCTGCTGGAAAATACGAAGAGTCTAAAAAAAGATAAGGAAACATTTGAAAAAAGCAATGTATTTTTACTATTAAAAGAAACGATTCATGATAAGCTCTTTATGAGTTTGCAATATTTTAAGCAGGCTGAAAATTTATTGCAGGAATACGGCCTTGAAAAGCTGAGCAAGAAATGTGGATTGGATATAAATGAACTCACTTCCATTCAAAGCGCAGCAAGTATAGAAAATTTCGATCTTTTGATCCAAAGAATGAACGCATTAAAAGGTAATTTTCAACGCCTTACAGCGGGAAAAGAAGAAAAGGAGACTTATCAGGAAATCAAAGCTTCCGTGAGTGCGTTCCGTGACAAGGGAAAAGATCTTTTTAATTCCCTTTGTGAACAGTACGGAGGCCGCTCTTTAGAAGAACTGACAGTAGAAATACAGAATACTTATCCTTATGCATCCATTCTCTATTCACTTGTACAGGATTTTGAAAAAATTTATTCTGAGAAAAAGAGAGAAAAGGGATGGATTGATTTTAATGATATAGAGCATTATGCCTTGCGCATTTTAGAAAAGGAAGAGGCTGCTTTAGAGTATAAAAAGAAATTCAAGTATATTTTTATTGATGAATACCAGGACAGCAACATTGTTCAAGAGACATTAATCAATCGCATTAAAAGAGAAAATAACGTGTTTATGGTAGGAGATGTGAAACAGAGTATTTATAAATTCCGGCTGGCGGAGCCGGAATTGTTTATCAGCAAATATGAACTGTTTCGAAACAGTGAGGACAAGAAGAACGAAAAGATTGATCTAAATCGAAATTTTAGAAGTAAGGGAACGGTGATTGATGGAATCAATCATGTTTTTTCAAAGATTATGCAGAGACAAACGACTGGTCTTGCTTATGACGAAGATGCCGCATTATATAAGGGAGTGGCTTATGAGGGAGAATTAAACTATCCTTTATCTTTACATATCGTAGATGATGCGAAAGTTGAGGAAGAAGAACTGGATGATGCGATAAAGGAAATGAAACGCGCAGAGATCGAAGCTTATGCCGCGGTTCAAATCATTAAAGAAGCAAAAGGCAAAGAGATTTATGACTGCAAGAAGGAATGCACACGAACGTTAGAAAACAGAGATATCGTCGTTCTGTTGAGAGGTGCTAAGACAGACGGGCAAATTTATTTTCAGGCACTGATGGATGCCGGGATTCCTGCATTTGTCGATAACAGTGACGGGTATTTTGATACGGTAGAAATTCAAATCTTTTTAAACTTGCTGCGGTTGATTGATAATAAAAAGCAGGATGTATGCTTATTGAGTGTAATGCGTTCTCCTATTTTTGATTTTACAACGGATGAAATGGCAGAAATTCGAATTTTTCATAAAGAAGGGGCTTATTATGATGCCTTTTCACAGTATGCCGAAAAAGGGGAAGAGGAAAGCTTGAAACGAAAATGCAGCATCGCATTGGAGTCATTAAAGCTTTGGAGGAAAAATGCGGCGTATATGCCGTTAGAAAATTTGCTTTGGAAGCTGATTGAAGAAACCGGATATTATCAATATATAGGGAGTATCCCGGGAGGAATTCAGCGTCAGGCTAATCTGCGTTTCCTTGTTGATAAGGCAGTGCAGTACCAAGCGGCACAGGGGAAAGGTTTATTTTCCTTTATTCGTTACATCGAGGCTTTACAAGAGAAAAAAATTAGCACCGGACAGGTAAAGCTTGTTGGAGAAAATGATGATGTTGTAAGAATTATGACTATACATAAAAGTAAAGGTCTTGAATTTCCATTTGTACTGGTCGGCGGACTGGCAAAGAAATTTCAGTTTGGTCAAAAATCTGCCGCATGCAGTCTCGACAAAGAGTTAGGGGTTGCGTTGCGTTTGGTTGATACGGAGAATCATTGCTATCGAAAAACGCTTCTTCAAAATTTAATGGATGAAAAGAAGAAGAAAGAAGATATGGCTGAAGAGATTCGGATCTTATATGTAGCATTTACTCGAGCAATGGATGAGCTGGTTCTTTTAGGAACTGTGGCAGATATTGATAAAACTTTAGAAAAATACAGGTTGAGGGAACCTGAGGATGTAGGAAGTGCAAGATGCTATATGGACTTGATTTATCCGGCTGCCTCTGATTCTGAGATTCAGATTTTCCGTCATGATCGAGGTGGTATGAGTTTGCTTAAAAAAGACTGTGATCAGCAAAAAGAAGAAGTTTCCTTTGCACTGGCAGGCGGCTTTTCTGTAAAAGAAACAGAAGAAATGCAAAAAATCATTTACAGTCGTTTAGAATATGAGTATCCATATCTATCCGCCAATGAGATCAAATCGAAATACAGCGTATCGGAACTTGCTAAGGAAAATATAAAAGAATCATTTAAAACGGTGACGAGTTTATCAAAAGCATTGCCACAATTTTTGCAGGGGAAAAAAGTATATTCATCAGCGGAGAAGGGAACCATTCTGCATCGAATCATGGAATATCTTCCATTTCAGGAGTTTGCTTCACTTGCGGAAAACAGTGAAAAGAAGATAAAGGAGAATATTTCCCGATGGATTACACGGATGATAGAACGGGAGATTTTGCTGAAAGAGGAAGCACAAGCTGCAGATTTAGATAAACTGACCGCATTTTTCTTTTCCGATATTGGACGGAGAGCATGTGGAGCAAAGGAAATCTATAAAGAAGTATCCTTTAATCTAAAAAAGGAAAAGGAAAAGGAAGAGATCATCATTCAAGGTACGATCGACTGCTATTTTTCAGAGGGAAATAGTTATGTACTCTTGGATTATAAATCAAATGCGGTACATGACACGGAAATATCTTTGGAAAGAATAAAGGGGCAGTATCAAATGCAGCTTTCACTTTATAAGGAGGCATTGGAGAAGATTAAGGGGATTGAGGTAAAGGAAATGTACTTGTATTTGTTTTCAATTGGACGTGAAGTAAAGTTGTAAGTGAAAAAGGGAATAAAAAAGAATGGAGATGATCTCCATTCTTTTTTTACGTTATAGTATTTATTCGATTAAACCATGCCTTGTGCCATCATAGCCTGAGCTACCTTTAAGAATCCAGCAATGTTTGCACCAGCAACTAGGTTGTAGCCAAAGCCATATTCTTTGGAAGCAGTAGCGGAAGAATCGTGAATGTGTTTCATAATTCCTTCAAGCTGAGCATATACTTGTTCAGCAGTGTAAGGCATCTTTAAGGAGTTTTGGCTCATTTCAATTGCGGAGCAAGCTACGCCACCTGCATTTGCAGCTTTAGAAGGTCCAACAATGATACCGCTGTCTTGTAGGTACTTAAGAGCTTCGTTTGTAGTTGGCATATTTGCACCTTCACAAACAAATTTTGTACCGCTGGCAACGATTTTCTTAGCATCCTCCAAGTGGATTTCGTTCTGTGTTGCACAAGGGATATATAAATCTGCTTTTACGCCCCAAGGCTTCTCACCAGGGAAGAATTTAGCTTTAGGGAACTTCTCTGCGTAAGGAGCAACGATATTCTTTCCACTTCCTCTTAATTCAAGCATAAAGTCAACTTTTTCACCAGATATGCCTTCTTCGTCCAAAATATAGCCATCTGGTCCAGAAATCGTAATTAACTTCGCTCCTAACTCGTTCAGCTTGGTTGCAGTACCCCAAGATACATTACCAAAACCCGAGATTACAACAGTTTTACCAGCAAGCTTTTCACCGTTTGCTTCTATCATGTTTCTTGCAAAGAATACAATACCGAATCCGGTTGCTTCCGTTCTGCCGAGAAGACCGCCGTAAGGGATTCCTTTTCCTGTCAAAACGCCTTCAAATCTGTTAGCCAATCTCTTGTATTGACCATATAAGTAACCAATTTCTCTTGCACCTACACCGATATCTCCTGCCGGAACATCAGTTTCAGGGCCAATATGTCTAAATAATTCGGTCATAAAGCTTTGACAGAATCTCATGATTTCAGCATCGGATTTTCCGTTTGGATCAAAGTCGGAACCACCTTTGCCTCCACCAATAGGAAGGCCGGTTAATGAGTTTTTAAAGATTTGCTCAAAACCTAAGAATTTGATGATACCAGGATATACATTTGATGCAAAACGAAGACCCCCTTTATAAGGCCCGATTGCACTGTTAAATTGGTATCTGTAACCTCTGTTTACTTGTACCTTGCCATTGTCATCTACCCAAGTTACGCGGAAGCTAATGCCTCTTTCCGGCTCGATGAGTCTTTCAATCAATCCGGCTTCAATGTATTCCGGATGTTTTTCGAGAACCGGTTCTAAAGAAGTTAAAACTTCTTCCACTGTCTGGAGAAATTCAGGCTCACCTGGGTTTCTCTTTGCTGCAATATCAATGTACTTCTGAACGATACTTGCCATTTTTTCTCTCCTCTTTCTGTTTAAAAATTAAAAAAAATGTGGATATTGATTTTCAGATTGAATTTTCTCCGCAATTTCAATTTATCACACTAGATTTTTATAGTCAATAGTAAGAATCACAAAAATTGTAAAACTGATTTTTAAAAATCATAGAATAATAATTTGTTAGAAAAAATACGTTGGAAAATCAAGCGTTTAAAGAAAAACTTCTTTCAATAAAAAAATATAAATTTAATCTATTGGCTTGAAAATTTATTTACTTGAATTGTATACAAAAAAGCGGTATACTTAATAGATTAAAGAGGTATAACAGAAGAAAGGAAACCTATTTTTATATGATTACGACAAAACAGAGAAGCTATTTAAAAAGTCTTGCACATGATTTAGAACCTACCGTATACATCGGAAAGGCAGGAATCACCGAAAATATCATGCAAGAGATGGATACGGGATTTGAATGCAGAGAGCTTGTTAAGGTAAAAATTCAAGATGGGTGTGACTGGAAACCGAAAGAAGCAGCAAATGAAGTGGCCCAAAAACTAAATGCGGAATTTGTACAGGCAATCGGTAAGAAATTTACTCTGTATCGTGAATCGAAAGATCATAAACAGATAGTACTTCCGCGAAAATAAAAGCAAAATAAACAAGATGTGAAAAAGCTGTAAATTATGATAGAAAGTGAGACCGAAATTTTATGGAAGGGTACTTATCCTTAAAAGACCACGTTTATAATTACATTGCAGAGGAAATTAATAAGGGTAGTTTAAAACCAAATGAAAAGATTAATGAGCAAAGAATCAGTGATCTGTTAAATATCAGCCGTACACCTGTAAGGGAAGCATTGATTCAATTAGCCAGCGAAGGATTTCTGGAAAATGTACCTAGAAAAGGCTTTATCATTCGCCCGCTAAGTGAGAAAGAGGCAGCAGAAATCTATATTATTTTAGGTGTACTGGATGGACTTGCAGTATCTTTGGCCTGCTCTCGAGTCACAGATAAAGAAATAAAGGATATGCAGTTTTACATCGGAAGCATGGATCTTGCAATTGATTCTGGAAATTATGATATGTATTATAAGCAGCAAGAGGAGTTTCATCAAATCTATTTAGATTGCTGTGGAAATGATAGCTTAGTTAGTTTGATGAGCCGAACGAAGAAAAAGTTTTTGAAGAAATCTTATATTATGGATGTAGGTGAAAATGTTAAGACTATACTTCATCGCACGAACGACGAGCATCGCACAATGCTGACTTTGTTTGAGCAAAACAAAGGTGAGGAATTGGAGCGTTTTATGAAGGAAGTACACTGGAAACCGGATTTAGCATATATGGAAACCATTTAGCTATTTTGAGCCTATATTCTTTATCTATTCGAATAAAAAATTTAAGAAGCCATCAATCATTTGTTTGATGGTTTCTTTATACCTTTATACAGTTACGTAATATTCAGAACTTAAAGACGTTACAGAAAAGAATGCAAGCTCTACCCCATAAAAAGCAACGGGATTCTTAAGAATAGAGGTTTATCTATGGAATTTAATGAAAAACTGCAACAGCTGAGAAAAGAAAAATCCATGACACAAGAAAAACTCGCAGAACAATTATTTGTGTCCAGAACTGCAATATCGAAATGGGAAAGCGGAAAGGGATATCCGAATATTGAGTCGCTTAAAAGTATATCAAAACTTTTCTCTATATCTATTGATAATTTGTTGTCAGGTGAGGAATTGATCTCTCTGGCGGTGGATGAGAACCGTGCGAATATAAATAAGATTTATATCTTGATTTTTGGAATTTTAGATTTAATGGTGTTGACCTTTCTATTCCTTCCATTGTATGCATACCAGGAAGGGGCGTTTGTTCGCAAGGTAAACCTGTTTGCGCTTCAGGATATTTCCGCTATTACCCGTGCTATATTTTTTATCTTTCCTATTCTGATGGCTACACTTGGTATTATTGAGTTAGTCATACAGCATTATGATAATGATAAATGGCTGAGTACGAGCAAAAAATGTTCAATATTTTTACAAGCGTTTATAATACTGGCACTTATTGCAACGCGCCATCCGTACGCTATAGCACTTATGTTCGTTTTATTTATGGTTAAGGTTGTACTTTTGATAAGGAGCAGCCGTATGAAGTAAAATGGCTTAAGTCCTTACAGAAAGCCCTCTGACACGAAAAGTGTCGAAGGGCTTTTGTTGTTGTGACGATTCGTTTCTTGAAGATTTTTATGCCTGCCGTACAATAAAGATGTGGCTGGCGCACATGAATACTATAATAATAAAGAAAAGGAAGAGAGATATGATGAAAAATAAAAAGTACTTTGTATTTGCGGGGATACTGCTCTTGCTGTTTATTCTATTCACAGTAGGAGTTTTGACATTTGATGTTAGCCCTATAGGTCCGGAGAAATCCGTTGTTGCATTCGCTACTTTAAATAGTTCTATGCTCAAGCTACTTGGAGAAAATTTAGCATGGTATCATATTACGGATTGGCTTGGTGCTGTAGCTATCTCTGTTGCTTTGGGTTTTGCAATATTGGGACTGGAGCAACAAATCAAAAGAAAAAGTATTAAGCGCGTGGACAAAGATATTCTCGCACTAGGCGTATTTTATATTCTCGTGATGGTTTCGTATATATTTTTTGAAACTTTCATTGTTAATTACAGACCGGTTCTTTTAGGTAGCACATTGGAAGCGTCCTATCCATCATCCCATACGATGATAGTGTTATGTATCATGTCTACCGCAATAATGCAGTTCCACAAACGGATAAGGAATAAAGCTTTGAGAAATATAGGAGAGGTCATTTCTGCTGTTGTAATCGCGGTGACGATAATAGGGCGTTTTGTTTCGGGGGTGCATTGGTTCACCGATATTATAGGAGGCTTATTGTTAGGCTCTGCACTTGTCATGTTTTACTATGCAACGGTTAAGCAACTATCAAAAAACGGACCGACTTGAATGAACCGATTATTATTGACTTACTGCTCTAATTCACAGTAGTTATAAAAGGTTAGGTATTTTATAAGATTGTAAGGAAGAAAAAAATAATATTATTTCATGTTTCGTGTTTCTTAAAAACATTTCTTGTAATCACTTGCAAAAAAAACGTATTTTAGGTATAATTTTAAAGTTAATATATCAATTTAAGAAAAGGAGTGAGAGTAGATGGAAACAGTTCCCAGTCATAAACAAATGCATAGTGAACTGAATAATAATACAAGTTCCCTGCTTTCACGTTGTCTTTTTTAAGGTAGAATTCTGTTTCTTTCTTTTAAATTCATTGTTTTCAGCAGGGAAATTCCAAAGATAAGTTAAAGTAGACTTTAACCACTCGAAAGGAGAAGACCGATGGAAAACGAAAAAATGAATCAGATCATTGAACGAGTATTGATCTTGCTGGAAGAGAAAAAATACTTAAAAGCCCGAGAAGAAATTTTAAAACTGAATGAAGTGGATATTGCAGAAGTTATGGAAGAGGTTATCGACGAGCTTGATATTGACAAGGCCGTTGTTTTGTTTCGATCTTTTCCTAAAAATATTGCGGCAGAGGTGTTCTCTTATTTACCTTCGGATGATCAGGTTAATATCATTTCTGCAATTACCGATAAAGAAATCCAGCATATTGTTGATGAACTGGCTTTTGATGACATGATTGACTTATTAGAAGAATTGCCGGCTAATGTTGTTGATAAAATTTTAGAGAATGCCACTAAGGCAGAAAGAAAGCTGATCAATACTTTTTTAAATTATCCGGAAACCAGCGCAGGCAGCCTGATGACGATTGATTATATCAGCCTTCGAAAAGATATGACGATTGCAGAAGCAATGGCTCATATTAAAGAGGTAGGTATGGACAGTGAAACGGTTTATACCTGTTATGTGAAGGATAAAGAACGAAAACTTTTGGGGATTGTTTCCTTACGTACTTTAGTGGTTGCACAGGATAGTGATTTAGTCGAGTCATATATGCATGAAGATATGGTTTATGTCAATGCACTGGATGACCAGGAGGATGTATCCAACATCTTTAAGAAATATGGCTATTTGGCTTTGCCTGTTGTGGACAACGAGCATCGTCTTGTTGGAATTATTACATTTGATGACATTTTAGATGTTATCGATGAAGAAACGACAGAAGACTTTGAAAGAATGGCTGGTGTCATTGACAGCAGCGATATGGAATACTTAGATATGAGTGTTTGGCACCATATTAAAAACAGAATACCATGGCTTTTTGTCTTGATGTGTTCCTATGTGATTACGGGGGGCATTATTGCGAGCTTTGAGGGTGTGCTTTCTAAAGTGATTTCATTGGTTGCTTATATGCCGATGCTGATGGGAACGGGAGGTAATTCAGGCTCCCAATCTGCAACGCTTGTGATTCGTGGCATGGCGATAGATGATATAGACCTTTCCGATGTATGGAGAGTGCTCTGGAAAGAATTAAGAATCAGCTTTTTAATCGGCATTTTGCTGAGCGCTTTAAATTTTGCAAGAATTATTTGGCTGGATCAAGAAAGCGTATGGGTTGCATTGACTGTTAGCGGTGCGATGCTCGTCATCGTAATTGCAGCAAAAACAATTGGAAGTATGCTTCCGATGGCTGCTAAAAAGGTTGGGATTGACCCGGCTTTGATGGCAAGCCCTATGATTTCTTCTTTAACCGATATGGTATCGGTAGTCACTTATTTCGCAATGGCAACTTGGATGTTGGGAATATAACAAAATAATAACATTAAATTTTAGGGAGGGCTACGGTAAAGGATATTACGGAGCCCTCTTTGTTTTGCACAGATACAGAGCCGCAGTACAAAGAAACGATTTTCTTAACAATTGCAAGACCAATGCCGTTGCCGTCAGAAGTATGCGAGGTATCTCCTTGATAAAATTTATCAAATAGGTGTTTTTTTGTTTCTTCTTTTAATTTAGGACCGAAATTATCAATTTCAAAAATAATGGAATCCTTATTTTCTTGCAAAGAAATAGAAACCTCTTTAGCAGGAGGTGAAAATTTTATTGCATTGTCTACAAGGTTAATCCAAATCTGATTTAATAGATCATCATTTCCGTTAAAAGTGACTTCTTCTAAATTAACCTTCATGTTAAGATTCTTTGAAGACCACTTGTTTTCCAAAACCAGAATTGCTTTTCGAATTTGCTCGGACAAATCAAATTTCTGATTTTCAGGGGCTATTTTAAGCTTTTCAATTTTTGAGAGATTTAAAATATTTGTTGAAAGAGAAGATAAACGGTCGGCTTCACTGATAATAATATCCAGATATTCGTTTCGTTCTTCAGGAGATAGATCCGGGTTTTTTAATATTTTAGCAAAGCCTCGTAAGGACACGATTGGAGTTTTAAACTCATGTGAAAAATTATTTACAAAGTCAGAACGCAGCAGCTCAGTGTTTCCTAATTCTTCGGCCATTTTGTTAAAGCTTTCTGACAGATGCTTTAGTTCTTGTGGATAATTAAGTCTGATTCGCACGTCAAAATTACCTTTTGCCATCTGCTCGGTTGCAGCAATGAGACGGCGTAAAGGTTTTAAAGGAAAACTGCTTATCACGTTTGCTAAAGTAGTACCAATTGCAATACTTAGAACCATTATCACGATGATAGGTGTATAGATCGTAGGCTGATAAACTTCTGAAAGCCATCCAAGCTTGAGTAGAACGAAAACAGAAATCAACATGATAATCATAGTTGCCAGCATGATAAAGAATACTAGCAGAGTTAGAAATAAAGTCAGCGTTTTAGGCCCATTTATTTTCATATTCAAATTTTTTTCACCGCCTTATAGCCAAGTCCGCGGATGGTCTGAATTTCAAATTCCGGATAATCTTCGAAGCGTTTTCGAAGCCGATTAATATGGACGTTTACGGTATAGTCAGTTGAATCGGAATCAATTCCCCAGATTTCATCCATAAGCTGAATCCGTGTAAAAATTTTATTAGGATAGGACAGTAATTTATATAATAAATAGAATTCTTTTTGTGGAAGGGTATGACGTTTATCTTTTCGTGATACACTTAAAGAATCATAATCTAAAGTCACTTCCCCAATTATTATTTTATGTTCATTTACAATTTTGGCTCTTCGAAGTAATGCTTTAATTCTTAAAATCATTTCTTCGTCATCAATAGGCTTAGTCATATAATCATCGGTGCCAACAATAAATCCTTTCTTTTTATCTACAGGAAGCTGTTTCGCTGTGACCATCAAAATCGGAAGAGTATAGTTACTGTTTCTCAACTGCTGGGTTAATTCATAACCGTCCATGCGAGGCATCATAATATCTAGAATAATTAAATCAACATGTTGTATATCCAATATCTTTAAGGCTTCGATACCATCGGAAGCTAAAATTGGATGAAAGCCATTGGCGGACAATACTGTCTCCATAAGTTTCCCAGTGTTTTTATCGTCTTCTACAACTAAAATATTAAACACGGCATTACCTCCTTATTATTATTTCAATTGTAACATGAATTTATAAATTGAAAGTAAACAAAAATAATTTCTTATTATAGCGAAAAGTTTATGTTCAGTTTCTATTGGTAATATATCCTAAGTAAAAAGCAGTTTTAACATGGAGTTTTTGAAATAAAAAATAACATCTTAGCGTGTGATAACTGCTAGAAGAATAAAGGGAAGAGGAATTTGAATGAACAAGAAAACAAAAGTTATAATTGGTGGCTTTGTAATAGTGGTGGTAGCTGCACTATTATTAACACGTTTCATAAGCAAGGACGAGTCTTATGCAGAAATTTCACCGCCAGAGGTGACGGTTGCTTCACCTCAAATTGGGACAATTGAATTGACAAGCAGCTTGATCGGAACGGTTGAGCCGGCAGAATTTGTATCAGTTTCTCCCGAAATTGCCGGAGAAGTATCAGAAGTTATGATTCAGGCTGGAGATCGCATATCTGCGGGGCAGACGATCTGTAGAATTGATAACACACAGGTTGACTCTACGCAAATCAGCATGGAAAGTGCGGAAGTTTCCTTAGAAGATGCAAAGAAAAATTTTGCACGAATAGAAGTCTTATATGCAGAGGGAGGAATCTCAGAGCAAAGTTATGAAGATGCGAAAAGTGGACTGAAGAGAGCACAGCTCCAGTATGATTCAGCTAAGCTTTCCTATTCAAATCAGGCGAAGTACAGTGTAGTAACTTCTCCGATTTCCGGAATTGTTGAATCTTGTGATGTTGAAAGATATGACGTTGTTTCACCGCAAACCGTGCTGTGTGTGGTTGCGGGAGGCGAAGAAAAAGTAATTTCTTTTAATGTAACAGAACGGGTACTGGAAAAATTGGATGTTGGAAGCCAAGTAAAAATTGAAAAAAACGGAACGGATTATACCGGTACGATTACAGAAACAAGCTCTATGGTAGATGCTTCGACGGGACTGTTTAAAGTAAAAGCTTCCATTAAGAGTGGAACTGCGCTTGCCAGTGGAACCTCAGCAAAATTATTTGTACTTTCAGACAAAGTGGAAAACGTACTTACGATTCCGGTCGATGCTGTGTATTACGATGACGGAAAACCCTTTGTATACACGTATAAAGATAAAATGGCGCATAAGGTTTTTGTAGAGGTCGGAATTTGCGATGAAAGCAATATCGAAGTTGTTTCTGGGCTGAATTCAAAGGATTCTATCATTGTTTCTTGGAGCTCGGAACTGTACGATGAAGCGGCTGTTATTTTAGATAAAGAAGCTTCCGATACGCCTATGCCGGAAACAAATGAAAAAGAATAAAGGAGATCGGCTGCTATGAATTTAACTAAATTTATTTTACGAAGGCCATTGTCATTGATTCTTTGCGTTTTAGCTTTAGTTGTATTTGGTTTTGTTTCGATTACAGGTACGACACTGGAACTAACACCCGAGATGGAAATGCCGATGATGCTTGTAACGACTGTTTATGTTGGAGCAAGTCCGGATGATGTAGACGAATTGTTGGGTAAACCCATTGAAGAAGCGGTAGACACATTAAATGGAGTTGATTCGGTGACTTCATATTCTATGGAAAACAGTTCAATTGTTTTGTTGACGTATAAATACGGTACAAATATGGATACTGCATACATAGATTTAAAGAAAAAGATAGACTCTGTAATTTCAGATTTGCCGGAAGATGCTAAAGATCCGAACATTATGGAGATTGATATTAATGATAAAGCTTCGGTAAGACTTTCGGTTAAAAATGAAGAACAAAGTAATTTATATAACTATGTTGATGAAAAAATTGCACCGGAATTTGAGAAAATTGCTTCTGTAGCAAGTGTGGATATCAATGGAGGACAGGAATCCTACATCAAAATAAAGCTGATTTCAGAAAAGCTGGATCAATATCACTTATCAATGAACAATCTTGTTTCTGCAATTGGAAGTGCTGATTTTTCTTATCCGGCAGGGAACACGCATGTGGGAGGATTAGAACTTTCAGTCAGCACAAGTGTAAGCTACGACAATATAGAAAGTCTGAAAAAGATACCGATTTCTACAGGAGCGGGAAGCATCATTCATTTGGAGGATATTGCAAATGTATATGAAGCCTTGGAAGACAAAAGCAGTATAAGCCGATACAATGGAGAAGATACAATCTCTCTTGATATCAAAAAGCAGCAAAGCAGCAGTGCGGTCGACGTTTCTAAGAATGTGAAAGAAGTGATAGAAAAATTGACTGCGGCTGATGAAAATTTGGATATTATAGTGGTTTCCGATGACAGTGAAGATATTATGGCATCTTTAAAATCGGTTGCAGAAACTCTAGTACTGGCAATTGCTATTTCAATGGTGGTCATTTTTCTTTTCTTCGGAGATTTGAAGGCCTCCCTAATTGTTGGAAGCTCCATTCCGATTGCTATTTTTGCAGCGTTAATCATGATGCGTACAATGGGATTTTCACTCAACGTCATTACATTAGGTGCTTTGGTATTGGGCGTCGGTATGATGGTTGACAACTCCATTGTAATTCTTGAAAGCTGTTTCCGTGGTGCAGATAATCTCATGGATCAGGAGACATACTTCAGCGGAGCGAAGATAAGCATACATGATTATAAAAGAGCGGCATTAGATGGAAGTAAGATGGTTTTGAATTCTGTAATTGGTTCGACCGTAACTACCTGCGTTGTTTTCCTTCCGTTAGCCACTTTACAAGGTATGAGCGGACAACTCTTTAAGCCACTTGGATTTACAATCGTATTTTGTATGTTAGCATCCTTAATATCTGCGATTACAGTAGTTCCTTTATGCTATGCATTGTATCGCCCGGAAGAAAAAGAGAATGCTTTGGCAAATGCACCGATAAAGAAGATGCAAGGTGTTTATCGTATATGGATTCGATCTCTTTTGAAAAAGAAAAAAACAGTTCTTCTTGTTTCGGTCATCCTTCTATTATTTTCTTTCGGTCTTGCAACACAACTGGATTTGGAACTGATGCCTTCAGGAGATACAGGAAGGGTCGATGTGACGATTGAAACGAGGCCGGGACTTACGATTGATAAGGTAAATGAAGTTTTAAAAGAAGTAGAAAAAGTAGTGGTTGCTGATAAAGATATTGAATCGTATATGTTGACCTACGGAGGAAGTGGTTTAAGAGTCTCCGGTGCATCACAAGCGACATTAAGTGCATATTTATCGGATGATGCGAAAGTCAGCTGCGATGAAATCATAAATAGATGGAAGTCTGAAATGAATCGCTTAAAAAATTGTAATATAAAAATGGAAGTCGGATCGCCTATCGAAATAACAACAGATTCCAGCGATTATGAATTGATATTACAAAGTACACAATATGATGATTTAAAAAAGACATCTGATTTAGCGGTAAAGGATTTGATGAAGCGCGTCGATATAACGAAAGTGCATTCTACTTTAGAAAATGCAGCTCCGGTAATAAAAATTAATGTCGATCCGATTAAGGCAGCAGCGGAAGGGCTGTCTCCCGTTCAGGTTGCAGGAACTGTCCGCAGTATGCTAAGCGGTGTGGAAGCAACGAAAATAGATGTGGACAGTGAAAATATAAGCGTTATGGTAGAATATGCAGAGGATGAGTATGATACGATTGATGACGTACAGGAAATCATTGTGCAGAATGCAGCAGGAAATTCCATCGCTTTGAGAGATATTGCAGATATTACTTATAAAGACAGTCCGCAGACGATACGAAGAGAAGATAAACAGTATCAGGTAACGATTTCTGCTGAATATACATCTGAGGCAGATAAAAATACTGAAAAACTGCTGAATAAAGAGATGAAAAAATATGAAAAGGGAAATGTATCCATTGGAGTCAGTTCAATGGACGAATCAAGACAAGACGAATTTAACAGTTTATTTGGTGCTATTGCAGCAGCTGTTTTCTTGATTTTCATCGTTATGGGTATACAATTTGAGTCTGTTAAGTTTTCGATCATGGTTATGACAACCATACCATTTGCACTAATTGGATCTTTTGGGCTATTGTATTTGGCAGATGTTCCGATTAGTATGACTTCCTTGCTAGGATTTTTAATGTTGATTGGTACGGTCGTAAACAATGGTATTTTATATGTTGATACGGTGAATCAGTATAAAGAAGATATGAATTTGAAAGAAGCGATCGTAGAAGCAGGTGCGACTCGTATGCGTCCAATATTTATGACAACGTTAACCACGATTGTTGCGATGATACCTATGGCACTCGCTTATGGGGAAAACGGAGAGATGATGCAGGGACTGGCTTTAGTAAATGTTGGAGGATTGATTGCTTCTACCGCCCTATCTTTAATCGTGCTTCCGATCTATTATTTAATTTTAAATGGGAAGCCAAGAAAACGTGCAAGTATGAAAGAGAGAATGGTAAAATAAATTTTTTGAAAAGATTCGTATGTATTACGAGATAAAGGATAAAATTTTAAAAAGAAAAGAGTCTTCACAAGTGCTTCAAAAAATTATATAATTATTCTATACTAAAAAATGCAATAGAACCCGCCTTTTCCCAAAGGCGGGTTCTAAGCATATGTAATGAAAAATAAGGGGGAAGATAAAAAAATGGAAAAACCTTGTTTAATTACATCCACTTATGTCAATACTTTTCTTAAGAAGCGAGAAAGGGAGTTACATAAGGGAGATTGCGGAACGGTTTTAATAGTAGCAGGCTCCTTTGGAATGGCAGGTGCAGCAGTGCTTTGTGCACGTGGTGCCCTGCGAAGCGGAGCCGGATTAGTTCGAATATCAGTACCGGATTTTCTTTTTCCGATTATGCAGACAAGCATTGTTGAAGCGACCTGTGTAACTCGCAATTTAACCCATGAGATGATTTCGGGTGCAGATGCGATTGTCATTGGACCTGGATTGGGGAAGGAGGATGACTATGGAGCCTTGATTCAAAATATAGTAGAGGGTTGCAGAAAAACAGTTGTTTTAGATGCTGATGCACTGAATCTGATTGCAAAAGATCGAACGGTTCTTCATAATAGAAAAGCAAATTTGATATTAACGCCGCATCCGGGTGAAGCAGGACGACTTCTCGGTATGAATGCGAAAGAAATTAATGAAAATCGTGAAAATGCTGCAAGAGAGTTAGCAGAATCCTTTAATGGGATTGCAGTACTAAAAGGTTCAGGAACCCTTGTGGCAACACCAGAAGGAAAAACATATATTAACACAACAGGAAATCCCGGAATGGCGACGGGGGGATGTGGAGATGTTCTATCCGGAGTCATTGCAGCACTGGCAGGACAAGGTTGTTCGCCGGAAGAGGCTGCCACAGCCGGCGCTTATCTTCACGGAAAATCCGGAGATATGAGTGCCGCAAAGCTGGGAGAGTATGGTTTGACAGCATCGGACATCGCTTCGATGATGGCACTTGCTCTAAAGAAAACTTTAGAGGAGCAGAATTTGGAGAAATAAGGCATTTGACACCAAACGACAAAGTATATATAATCGGATATATGAATGCATATCGATTATATAACTTATGGATGTTAAAAAATGATGAGGTGAATGCTGTATGTCGAATTCAAAGCGAATCATATTGAGCTTGAAGCCAGAATTGCTCTGCGAGATCGATGCACAATCTGAATTAAGAAAAATAAATAGAAGCGAATGGATTCGAGAGGCAATTGCTTTATATCTGAAAGAGGGAGAAAAAATTAGAATCAGAGAACAAATGAAGAGAGGGTACCAGGAAATGGGACTTTTGAATCTTCAACTTTCCGAAGAAGGATTGGCTCGGGATCAGGAGGATTTTGCTTTCTATGAAAATAGACTGAATATTGGAGAGTGAATGACTTGATTGTAAAAAAAGGTGACATCTTTTTTGCCGACTTAAGTCCAGTCATAGGCTCAGAGCAAGGTGGCGTACGTCCTGTGCTCGTGGTGCAAAATGACGTTGGTAATAAATATAGCCCTACGATTATCGTAGCGGCGGTAACTTCACAGATTAACAAAGCAAAATTACCCACACATGTGGAAATCAAAGCGAAAGAGCACGGTCTAAATAAAGACTCTGTGATTTTGCTTGAACAGCTGAGAACAATTGATAAAAAAAGACTGAGAGAGAAGATTGGTCATGTAGACGATGCGGTTATGGAAGAGACGGAGAAAGCTCTTACTATAAGTTTAGGAATGATTGATTTTTAAATACGGAAAAGAAAAAGGAGCAACTTATGAAAAAAAAATGGGTAGCTGTTTTAGCGGCGGTGATGTTTGTTTTGTCCTTATCAGTGATAGTAACAACAGCCGCAGGATCGCCTGGTTCTGAAGATGATCCGGTAGTGACTAAAAGTTATGTTGATAGCAAAATAGCAGGAATCTCGCAAGGAGAGAATACCGCAGCAACGTATACTGCTATTTCGATTGAAGCAGGTCGAACGCTTTTGGGAAAAGAAGGAACAGAAATCATTCTTCGAAGCGGTGAAGCAACTGCTTTGGATAATGGTACAAATGGGATTTCTGATGTAACCGCAGGTACCGATCTTTGGAGTGGGAATGCCGTTACTGCCAATCATTTGCTTTTAATTCCGCGCGAAGATGGTAGAGGAATTAAAGCGACAACGATTATATGGGTTATGGTTCGCGGTGGTTATACCATTCAATAATGAATAGAATTTGCTTTTTAAGGATGATACCGATGAAAAAACATCGGTATCATTTTTTTATCGAATCAGAACTATAGTTCCGATTCGATAAAAAAGACTTAGAATTTTCTTTTGTTTGCTAGGAGGTATTTACTCTTTGACAAAAAAACAGTAAAATATAGTTTAGCGTTGTCTTAGAACTGGATGCAATCAGTCTGAGGTGGAAAATAATAGAGCTAAAAGGAGATTGGGATGAGGACTTTTTTTAAGGAGAATAAGATTCTATTCATATTTGTAGCAATTGGTTTGCTTGCAGCTATCGTCGCTTTAAGCGGTCGCATGCAGACAGAAGCAAAGAATAAGCATTATGATGTAGTATTGGATTATCAGGAAATGGAAAATATGGCAGCACAGTCAGAGGAAAGTTTGGATTGGTGGTTTGCTCAATTTCAAGACATGGGTATCAATAAAGTTGGTTTACTGGAAGAAAGTTTGAGCACCATCATGGAACATACGAAAATGCCTGTTTCAGCTGATGTGGTGTACCAGATTGCCAAGAATGCAGATTGGGAAAAAGACTATCCCCAGGGCTTCATTGATGAGATGAAAGGACGGGGTTATGATGATTATGATGTAATTGTAGAGAGTAAATCAAAGGACTCTTTTTTATTTATAGCTGATGCATTTCGAAAACGATGGGATGACAGCAAGTATATCATTTTAGAGACGGAAGACGGAGGCTATTTGTGGATCGACGGTACAGCGAAAGATGCTCTATACTCAGAGACCTATAAAAATATGGACTCTAAGCGGAAACCATTTTCCGAGCAGAGCGAAGTGATCAGTTCAAAAATTATGTACCTGAGTTTAGGTCTTCTCCCGGAACGTGTTCAAAGACTGGAAAAAGAAGGGATAGAGATTATTCCGCGAACAGCCAGTTATGAAGGATGGAATGACACACGCTATGCAAAAGCAGTGCTAGAGGGGTATCAAAGTCTTAAAAAAGTACCGACTTACATGATTGTAGGAGGAAAAGCAGTCATTGGAAGCGATGATGGAATTGATACAGCAGCGAATTATTTGGATGAAACGGGTTCGATTATCTCTCTAATAGAAAATGCATCACAACGTCAAAATAATCTGCAGAATGGTTTGGATCAGGCTGTTTGGAAATCCGGTTATCGAGCTGCCCGTGTATTCAGCGTTTGGGATTATATTCAGAATCGTTATCAATATTATGGATATGAAGGGGCGAAGGAAATTGAAAATACGCTCTTCCGTGCGATTACAGAACGTAATATTCGGATTATTTATTATAAACCGATTCGTGAATTAGATGATTACCGTGTATATGTTACAGATGTTGATGAATATAAAACGATGTTTGAGAATCTAAATGCTCGTTTGATGCGGCATGGAATTACTTTGGGACAAGCATCTGTAATGGATGTTTACACTGTTCGACGGCTTATAAAAGTCCTCATTGGTTTTGGATGCATCTCGGGTGCGGTCCTTTTACTCGGAACGTTTCTTCCAATGAAAAAGAAGCTGTCTTTAGCGCTACTTGGACTTGGCTGTGCAGGTGTCTTGGGAGCTTATGTGGTTATGCCCAATTTAGCACAGCTTCTAAGCAGCTTTGCTTCTGCGGTGATATTTCCTTGCTTGACCATAATGTATTTCATGCATAAAGGAAAAGAATATTCTGATTTAGAAAATAAGTCAGTTCGGTTGGGCAAGATTATAGGAATCGCAGCAGCAACACTGGCAATTGGTGCATTGATTTCTTTAGTTGGCGCCTTTATGACGGCAGCTCCGCTTTCTGAGGTGAATTTCATGTTGGAAATGGATATCTTCCGGGGAGTGAAGGTTGCACAGCTTTTACCGCTGGCCTTCTTTGTACTTGCTTATTTGGCTTACTTTGGATTTGGAACGAAGAAGACAGTACCGGGACGTTTAGAGCTTCATGATTTAAAGAATATAATGGAAGTGAAGATACAGATTTGGATGATTATCATGGGAATCTTGATGGCAGGTGTAGGAGCTTATTATATAATACGTACCGGACATGATACCGCTTTAGAGCCATCGACGCTGGAAATGCTGTTCCGCAACGAGTTGGAAGATGTACTTCTGGCAAGACCGAGAAATAAAGAATTTTTATTTGCATTCCCTGCCGTAATGCTGATGATTTATTCCTGTTTCCGAGGATTTAAGATTTGGAGAGTGTTATTCGGTCTGTGTTCGGTGATTGGAATGACTTCGATTGTCAATACTTTTATGCATATTCGTACGCCGCTTTATCTGGGAATTGCAAGGACAGCATATTCTTTATGTTTTGGTGTTATCATAGGAATGATAGGAATTGTAGTATTTGAATTGATCTATCAATTATATAAAAAAGCGGAGGTCAAGTTTTTTTAATGTATAGAATATTAATTTCCGGCTATTATGGCTTCAATAATATTGGAGATGAATCCATTTTACGAGCCGTGATTGCCAGTTTAAAATTAAAACTGGAAGACATAGATATCATGGTGCTTTCGAAAAATCCGGAATCGACAGCAAGACGCTATCACGTGAAGTCAGCAAATAGAAAATCAGTGACTGCCATATTAAAAGCAGTCAAAGAATGTGATTTGTTAATCAGCGGCGGAGGTAGTTTACTTCAGGATGCCACAAGCAAGCGAAGTATCCTTTACTATCTGATGATTATGTGGCTGGGAATCTTGCTTCGAAAAAAGATATTTATCTATAGTCAGGGAATCGGACCGATTGTTTCAAAGCTGAATCGGAAGCTGACTGCATGGACATTGAAGCGGGTAGATGGTATTGTAGTAAGAGATAAAGCGTCAAAAGAACTGTTGATTGAAATTGGTTTGCGTTCTGAAGATATTTATGTAACGACCGATCCGGTGCTTCGGATTCCAAAAGCTGATTTAAAAAAAGGACAGCAGATATTAGAAGATGAAGGAATTGCGCTAGATAAAAATAAAATAACAGTTGGCTTTGCGATTCGTGAACGGAAAATTAATAGTTGCTTTGTCAATGAGCTTTGCACATCGATTCAAAGATTAATTGCAGAAAAGGATGCGCAAATAGTATTAATTCCTTTTCACTATTCAGAGGATATGGCAGTGATTCGTGAGATAGAAAAAAGAATTTCCGGTGAACTTGGTTGTATTAAACATAAATATTTAACGGAAGAGATGATGAGTATTATCGGGAATATGGATGTTTTGGTTGGCGTACGGTTGCATTCCATTATCCATGCAGCCGTTATGGATGTGCCGATTATTGCGATATCCTATGATCCGAAGATTAATTCTTTTATGCATTCCATTGATATGAAAGCAATGAGTAGCATTTATGATTTTAAAAGTGATTTTTTTATGGAAGAATTCGAAAAAACCATTCAAAATCAAGAGGAAATCCGGATACGGGTGCAAAGACGTATGAAGGAATTATTGGTTAAACTGGACACGAATGAAGAGTTGATTCTTTCACTAATGGGAAATGGAAAGGAGAGACCTCCGGTTGCATAGAAAGATGCATCATGGAAAAATAAAAATGAGTATAAATAAAAGAGAAACATTAGAAATATTAGGAATTTCTGTCGATAAAGTGGATATGAGTAAGGCGCTTTCCAGGTTTTCAGAGTTGATGGATACGGAAGAATGCAGTCTAATTGTGACCCCAAATTCAGAAATTATTTTGAGTGCGACGAAGGATTCTGCACTGCGAGAAATTATTGCATCAGCGGATTTAGTAATACCGGATGGAATTGGAATTGTCCATGCGTCAAAATTACTTGGACAGCCATTGAAAGAGAGAGTTACGGGAATTGATTTCATGGAAATGATTTTAGTTTGGCTGCAAGAGCATGAAAAATCCATTTACTTATTTGGGAGTAAGCCCGGGACTGAAGAAAGAGAAGCCGTTTGCGATATTGCAGCAAAAAAGAAGCAGCTGCAATATCCAAATCTTAAAATTGCAGGCACACATCACGGATATTTTAAACCAGAGGAGGAAGATTCCATTGTGGAAGAGATCAATGCTTCCGGAGCCGATTTTCTTTGCGTTGCATTAGGTTCACCAAGGCAGGAGGACTTTATTGCACGGAGAAGAAAGGAATTAAAGGTAAAAGCGGCGATTGGTGTAGGCGGTAGTTTTGATGTCTGGGCCGGAACCTTGAAGCGTGCACCTGAATTTTATCGAGAACATGGTTTAGAGTGGCTGTATCGATTAATTCAAGAACCGAGTCGTTACAAAAGAATGGCAATGCTTCCAGTTTTTATGTTAAAGGTCATAATGAACAAATCAAAGTCTTGATTTTAATTTGTTATTTTTATATAAAAATGATTGAATTGTGTATGCATTTTCAATCGTAGATACACAGAAGAGGAGAAACAAAAAATGACAGTAAATTATGGTGAGCTGGCCAAAAAGGCGGCAGACATCAGAGTGGACATTATTAAAGGCGTGTTTTCTGCAAATTCAGGACATCCCGGCGGTTCGTTATCTGCTGCAGATATTATGGCAGTCTTGTATTTCCATGAAATGAAGCTTGATACGAATAACTTAAAATGGGAGGGCAGGGACAAGTTTGTTTTGTCAAAAGGTCACGCAGCACCGGTTCTATATGCGGCCTTAGCGGAAAAAGGGTATTTTGACAAAGAAAGCTTAAAGACGTTACGCCATATTGGAAGTAAGCTGCAGGGCCACCCTGATTGTAAGAAGGTGCCTGGCGTGGAAATGTCAACAGGATCTTTAGGACAAGGATTTTCTGCTGCTGTTGGTATGGCTATGGCAAATAAGATGGATAAAAAGTTAAACCGTGTCTATGTTCTTTTAGGTGACGGAGAGCTTCAAGAAGGTATTGTTTGGGAAGCAGCTATGTCTGCTGCACACTATCAATTAAATAATCTTTGTGCTGTTTTGGACTGGAATGGTCTACAGATTGACGGACAAAATGACAAAGTTATGAAAGTTGCGCCGATTGATGAAAAATTCAAGGCATTTGGCTGGAATGTTATTGTAATTGACGGACATAATTTGGAAGATATTGTACATGGTTTTGAAAAAGCAAGAGAATATAAAGGTGCACCAACGCTTCTTTTGGCAAGAACCGTAAAAGGAAAAGGTGTCTCCTTTATGGAGAATGAAGCAGGCTGGCATGGAAAGGCACCGAGTGAGGAACAGGCAAAGCAAGCGGTGCAGGAGTTAGGAGGAACATGGTAATGGCAGAAAAAATGGCGACAAGACAAGCGTATGGTGAGGCTTTAACAGAATTGGGAGAAAAGAATCCTAACATTGTTGTTTTGGATGCGGACTTATCAAAATCCACAATGACAGTAAATTTTTCAAAGACATTCCCTGAACGCTTTTTCAATATGGGAATTGCAGAACAGAATATGTATGGTGTAGCAGCTGGACTGGCACTTTCCGGTAAGATTCCGTTTGCAAGCACCTTTGCGATGTTTGCGGCAGGAAGAGCATTTGAAATCATTCGAAATTCAATTGGTTATCCAAAAGCAAATGTAAAAATTTGTGCAACACATGCCGGTCTGACCGTTGGGGAAGATGGAGCGAGTCATCAAGCGATTGAAGATATTGCACTGATGCGTGCGATACCGGGAATGACAGTTCTTAATCCGGCAGACGGCGTCTCTGCAAAAAAACTTTTAGCAGAGGCGGCAGAGTTAGAAGGACCTGTTTATGTACGGCTTGGACGTGCAGCAGTTCCAATGCTTTACAAAGATGGAGCACAAATTGAAATCGGAAAAGGCAGCTGTCTCAAAGAAGGAAATGACTATACTATCATCGCAACCGGAATCATGGTAAATGAAGCCATGAATGCAGCTGAAATGCTAGAGAAAGAAGGCATTCATGTGCGTGTCATCGATATGCATACGATAAAGCCAATTGATCAGGAGATCATTATAAAAGCAGCCAAGGAGACAAAAGGGATTGTTACAGCAGAAGAGCATTCCATTATCGGCGGGCTTGGTTCTGCGGTAGCAGAAGTAGTTTCACAAAATGCACCGGCTAAAATGAAATTAATCGGTGTTATGGATACGTTCGGAGAGTCGGGAAAACCTGCGGAATTGATGGAAAAATATGGACTGACTGCAAAGCATATCTATGAAGCAGTAAAGAGCTTATAAATAAATTAAATAATAAGAATAATAAACGCCCTTCTCGAATAGATTGAATTAAGAATAACGGAGGAGGGAGTTTTTATTGTGGGGAAGATTGGTATCTTACAAAAAATAAAAATGCCGAAAAAAAATACGGCAATAAAATGGATGATTCTTATTTTGTTGATCATTGTCGTGGTTGTCGCGGCTATGTACATGTTTAAGGGTGAGGAAAACGTGGAATTTAAAATTTTAAGTGAGAAAGAAATCCCAGCGCAAATAACCAGTCAGGTGATACCGGAATACCGTCAACTAGAGAGGGCGTTGGCTTGCGTAGTAGACGATAAAGTTTATGTTCTAGCTTCCCGCGGTGAGAAACCGACCTCTGGTTATGAGCTTCAGATTGAAAAGATGAAATTGTCCGATAAAAACGGAACAAATGTTTTAACCGTGTACACGCAGTTTAAAGATCCGCAGCCCGGAACAGCTTTGACCCAGGCATTGACTTATCCAATCCAAGTTGCAGAGACTGGCCTTTCGGCATTACCGGATCAAATTGAGTTAAAAGTACAATACGTGGAATAATGGGTATTGATTTGTAAAATATTTCGGCAATGAATTACAATATGCTTTTCTTGTGGTGAATAGTTTTAAAGAACAAACTATTTATCATAAGGGGAGCATATTTTTTTATAAGAAAATAGATGTTATATTTAATTACAGATATGTATTTACAAAAAATAAATAAAATGGTAATATATAGATAAATAAGTATTAAGGGAATACCTAAGAATACATGACCGGAGAGAAGTTATGGATTGTTTTAAGATAGGAATTATAAGCATAGAGAAGCATTCAGGCGTTAGTTTTTTGACGACTGTTTTGGCTGCATATTTTGCAGAACAAAAAAAATTTGTACCTGCGGTATTAGAATTGGGAACACCCTCTCTTTATTATTCACTGGGGATAGAGAAGTATTTTTTAGGAAGAGGGTTTACTTCCGTTTTTGAGGAAGAAAGCAAGCAGGAAGATACCAAGGAAATACAAAATTTGCACAAAGGAATCAATTGGGCATTACAGACTCCTTCTGATTATCAGAGAGAATATAATTTTATCAATAAATTTAGACTGATACATAATGTATACGGAGATTTGCTTCTTTGTGATTTTTCAGGATGCAAAATCGGGATGACAAGAGAAGGCGGTAATAGTGGAAATCAAGGAGTCGTGTGCGACGAAAATTGGCAGCTTCTAAGAGAAATGGATTGCATTTTTTTGGTGATTGATCCTTTACCTTCAAAGCTGCTTTCCGGGGCGGAGCAGCTTGCACATTACCGCCTCTCACGTCTGCCGATCAGAATTGTCATTAACAAAGACAATTCTGGGGTGCCGCATAAAGAACTGCAAAATTATTTACAGACAAAGGATCTGATCTGCATTCCTTATTTACAGCCTGAATGGCTTTACGAGGCAGAATATAAGTGTTTGGAACCTTATGCAGTGGATGAGGTAAAACACGCGTTAAAAGAACCAATCGGGGAGCTAGAGTCGGTTTTAGGAGCGAATCGTTTTAAAAATTCTCTTTTCCGTCAAGATGAAATCCATCGGAATATCCCTGGGTTCAAATGGAATCCTTTTTAATAATTGAAAATCATAAGAAAAACCTACTTTTAAGGCATCAGAACGAAGCTGCGGAAGAAAGGCATCATAGCAGCCCTTGCCAAAACCAATGCGGTTACCCATACGATCAAAGACAACGCCGGGAATCAAAACAACATCAATTTCTTTTGGATCTGCAACGGAGCAGGTAAGAGGGTCTGGTTCGGAGATTCCTAAGGCAGAAGTAATTAAGATTTCCTCTCCGCCCAGTTTATATGGAATGATTTTGAAGTTCTTATCGGTAAGGGGTAAAACTATATTTTTATTTTTTAATAGTGCATTCTTTAAAAGTGCTCGCGTGGGTGCTTCGTTTTGAAAATCCATATAAAACATGATCGTTTTGGCATCTTGATAAAATGAAAAATGATTTATGATCTCAAGAAAGCTTTCTTCACTTTTTTTTATAAAATCTTTATCCAATGCTCTTCTCTTTTGAAGCATTTGTTTTCTAAGCACTGTTTTTGTAGCTGATTGTCTCATTTGAATATCTCCTGTTTCACAATTTCTACACCTTGATGTAATAAAGTTGTAATATTATAGCTATTTATTCTAATGCTGTTTTATATTATAATATTATGTAAATATATGTGCAAGAGCACGTCCTATTTTGTTGAAAAGAATCGAGGGAGGACCTCTTTAAATGATAGTATACCAAAATGTCACCAAGTATTATGGAAATAACATCGGAATTGAAAATGTTAATATCCGCATTAACAAAGGTGATTTTGTATTTTTAGTCGGACCTAGCGGAGCTGGCAAGTCGACTTTTATTAAATTGCTTTTAAAAGAATTGGATGCAGACAGCGGTTCCATTAAGATGAATGATATGGAAATTACTTCTCTGCCAAATCGCTTTATTCCTAAACTCCGCCGCAGTACCGGAATCGTATTTCAGGATTTTCGTTTATTACCTAAAAAAACAGTTTTTGAGAATGTGGCGTTCGCCATGGAAATTATACATATGAGTTCGCGTACGATTCGCAGACAAGTTCCACAGGTTTTAAGCCTAGTTGGTATTAGTTCAAAAGCGGACAAGTATCCACATGAGCTTTCGGCGGGAGAACAGCAGAGAGTTGCGATTGCACGTTCGATTGTTAATAATCCTGCCGTGTTAATTGCAGATGAGCCAACCGGTAATTTAGATCCGGATACAGCTTGGGAAATTATGCGGCTTTTAGATAAAATTAACCGCAGAGGTACAACAATTCTTATGGTAACGCATGCAAAGGACATTGTAGACCGTATGGGAAAACGCGTTGTGGCAATCGAAAGAGGACGAATTGTCAGAGATGACGCAGAAGGAGCGTATGCCATAAATGTTTAAAACAATAGGTTATGCCATAAAACAGGCATCAATACAGGTTTTTAGAAACCGAACAATGACAGTTGCATCCATGTTTTCAATTACTGCGATGCTATTGATCTTGGGACTTTTTTTTATTTTGGTCGTAAATGTAAATTTGGCTAGTGAAAATGCAAAAAAACAATTTGATACAATTCAGCTTTACCTTTTAGACACAACAGACGAGACTGCTACTCAGGGGATGATAGATAGTCTTCAAAGCATGCCGGAGGTAGAGGAAGCCGTCTATGTTGATAAAGAAATGGCAATGCAGGAGTTTCGAAAGAGTTGGGGAGATAAAGCTTATTTGTTGGATGGCTTGAACACGAATCCACTTCCGAATTCCATTCGTATTACAGTGACAAACCTAGAAGACGCTGATTTAGTGGTTGAAGTATCAAAATCCTTTCAAGGAGTGGAGGATATAAAATATTATCAGACCGAAGTGAATCAAGTGTTGCAGATTACTGATTTTATTCAGGTAGGAGCACTCGTTATTATTGTATTTTTGGTCTTTGTTTCCATAATTGTCGTTTCGAATACGGTTAAGCTGACGGTACTGGCAAGAGAACGGGAAATCAGTATTATGAAATACATGGGAGCGACCAATTGGTTTATTCGAGGTCCTTTTTTGGCGGAGGGGATGTTGATTGGATGCTTATCTGCACTTATCTCTTCAGGTTTAATCGCATTTATTTATTATAAAATTTGTGAATTATTTTCGGTAAAGGCACTCGCATTACTTTCAACCAGTTTTGTTCCACTCAGCTTTTTAATATGGAATTTGGTTTGGATATTTATTGCATTAGGAGTTTGCATCGGGGCATTTGGAAGCATTGTTTCAATGAGAAGGTTCTTGGATACATAGAGGAGGAAGGGAATGAAAAAAAGTAGATTTGTTTCTTACACATTAATTGCTGTTTTAGTTTGTTCTATTTGGACATTGCATCTAGGCTATGCTGTGACTGACAGTGAAAAATTAAATAATGTCAACAGCCAAATCAACCAGACGCAGAAACAGTTAAATGAAGGAAAGAAAAAAGTCAATGCATTGAATACGGAAATTACAAACTTAGAAAATAAAATCAATGCGGCCGAAACTGAAATTGCAAACCTTCAAGGGGACATTGGGAAAACAAAACAAACGATTTTGGAAACGCAAAACACACTCAATCAGCTGAAGTCTGAAATGGATGAACAAAATACCAATATGAATTCGAGACTGCGTGCGATGTACAAGAACGGAGATGTTGATATTCTCGGAATTCTGCTTGGATCGTCAGATATCTCTGAATTCATGACCAATATGGATATGGTTCAAAAAATATATGATAATGATATACAGGTTCTAGAGTCAATGGAGCAAAGATATGAAAAAATTGACTTACAGCAAAAGCGGTTAGTCGCTTTAAATGAACAGCTGTTATCTCAGCAAACTGTTGCACAGGACAAGCAGGATGCATTGGAAGCAAATCGTGGTGCGGTGGTTGAAAAGAAAGCAGAAGTATTAAAAGATAATAAAGCCTTGACTGCTCAAATTGATACTTTAAATGCAGAAGCAGATGCTTTGGTTTCTAAGATTCGGGCTTTGCAGGATGACAGTGCTGTCTATGCTGGCGGCGTCTTGGCATGGCCGGTTCCTGGACATACCCGTATTACTTCGCCATTCGGTTATCGTTTACATCCGGTTTTAAAAGTAAATAAATTACATACAGGAATTGACATTTCTGCTGGGACAGGCACAAAGGTAATTGCTGCTGCGGATGGGAAAGTTATTATGTCCGGTTGGAATAACAGTTACGGAAATGTTGTCATGATTGATCATGGGAGTGGCATTGTAACGGTGTATGCACATAACAGCAAGCTATTAGTCAGCGTTGGAACTGCGGTTACGCGGGGACAGCAAATTGCAAGTTCTGGTTCAACGGGGATGTCAACTGGACCGCACGTGCATTTTGAAGTTCGTTTAAATGGTGCATATAAAAACCCGAAAGATTATTTATAGTTTAAATAATTGATAAAAAAGAAGTGGCTCAGCCACTTTTTTTATCGGTTGCATTTTAAAAATTATGAGCTATAATAGAGGAGCAGATATGAAAAAAAAGTGGATTTATCCAAACAAACTGAGAGAGGAAATTACCGAAGAACATCAGAAATCTTCGGTTCTTTTGCGTTTGCTCCGGAAAAGAGGCTTTCAAGATGAAAAGGAACAGGAAGAATTTTTATCATTAAAACCTCAAAAGACATATGATCCTTTTTTACTAAAAAATATGGAAGAGGCGGTTCAAAGTATATTAAATGCTTTAGATACGAACCAAAGCATTTGTATTTATGGTGATTATGATGCGGATGGAGTAACGTCTTGTAGTTTGCTTTTAGAAATACTGGGAAAACTTACTGCGAACCTTTTTTATTATATCCCCTCACGATTTGAAGAAGGATATGGTTTTCATAAGACTGCGGTTGATAAGATTAAAGCACTTGGGGCGGATATGATTATTACTGTGGATTGCGGAAGTACATCATTAGAAGAGGTAGAGTATGCAAAGCAACAGGGGCTTTCTATCATTGTTACAGATCATCATACCATTGTAAATGATATGGTTCCAAACTGTATTTTCATTAATCCAAAGCAAAAAGATTGTACATATCCGTTTTCCGGACTTTCAGGATGTGGTGTAGCTTTTAAACTGGCACAGGCGATTCAGCACACGTTAGAAGACAGAAAGGATGCAAGATCTACTTTATTAAATAAAAAGGCTTTAAATGATGTATTGGATCTGGTTGCAATATCAACGATTGGAGATATTGTCCCGCTTGTGGATGAAAACCGTACACTTGTAAAATATGGGTTAAAGCGGATACAAAAAGGCAGCCGATGCGGGCTTTTAGAATTAATTGATGCAATTGGTATTTCAAAAAAAAATATAAAATCAGAACAGATTGCATATAGTATAGTGCCGCACTTAAATGCTGCAGGTAGAATGTATTCTGCAAAAATTGGTGTTGAACTCTTAATTCATTCTGGAGATAATAAAGAAGATATCTTGAAACGTAAGACGGCTGTGGAAACTTTGGTTAAAAATAACCAGGAAAGGAAGCAGATTCAAGAAGAAACTTTTGTAAATTGTATGCAGCTTGCAGAAAAAATAAATGATACGGATTTATTTTTGTTAATCGCATCGGATAATGCACATGAAGGGATCGCAGGAATTGTTGCAGGTAAGCTGAAGGATTATTTTTCAAAACCAACTGCACTTGTGACCCTTTGTGAGGATGGAATTCATTATAAAGGTACGGGAAGAAGTGTGGAAGGGGTTGACCTTTATGAGCTGCTTCATACTCAAAATCCTTGTTTTGAGCGATTCGGCGGTCATGCCGGTGCTTGTGGATTTTTATTAAAAAAGGATAATATTGAAAAACTTAGAAGCGGATTAAATGAACATATGGAGGACCTAACAAAAGAAAATCCTACGCTCCTTGTGCCCACGCTTCGCATCGATGAAAAACTGGAATCTGAAGAACTGACGAAAACGTTTATTCAACAGCTGGACTGTTTTGAACCGTATGGGCATTGTAATGAGAAGCCACTTTTTTTAATTGAGAACCTGATTATAAAAGAAATTCGTTATATGGGAAGCAATATGGAGCATGTTCGTTTTAAAGCAGTGTCCCTAACCGGGAGCAATCACGATTATATTATATTTTCAAAGGCATCGGAGTATAAAGAAAAATTAAAAATCAGAACAAGTGTAGATGTCGTTGGCTATCCGTCTATAAACCATTTTCGTGGTACTGCAAATGTACAATTTATAGTTCGCGATATGAAGTGAAGGTTATGGAATAAATGGAAAGGGGAAATGATAAGTAGTATGCAAAATGAAGCAACAAAGAAAATGATAGTAATTAAAAAGCGAAATCTGATATTTTTATTGATTGTGACATTATTAATTGGGGGGGCTGCTTCCGCCTGGTTTTATAATCAAAATCTAGAATCATCTGAGGGTGTTACCATTTCAAAAAGAGATTATGCCGTATATAAAAAACTAGAAGAAAAATATGCAAAGCTTGAAGAACTAAGAGGCTATATAGAAGAAAACTATTACGTACCGGTGGATGAGGATAAATTAGAGGAAGGAATTTATAAAGGATTATTTTACGGAACCGGCGATCCTTATTCTGCTTATCTGAATAAAAAAGAATATGATGAACTTTTAATTTCAACGACTGGAGAATACTCTGGTATTGGCGTGAGCATTGTTCCGGATGCAAAAGGTTACATTAGCGTTGTCGCACCGATGGATGATAGTCCGGCAGCGAATGCAGGTATAAAAACCGGAGATAAAATATTAAAAGTGGATGATAAGGAATATACTGCGGATACGATCGATGCTGCTGTCTCTGCAATGAGAGGTGCAAAAGGGAGTAAAATATCTGTCACTATTTTAAGAGACGGAGAAGTAAAAGACCTTACAATGCAGCGTGCAACAATTGTAACAAAAACCGTAAAATCAGAAGTGATGGGTGATAATATCGGCTATCTGCGAATTACCGGTTTTGAAGAAAAAACTGCAGACGATTTTAAAAAAGCGTTGCGGGATATGGAAGTAAAAGGTGTGAAAGGATTAGTTATTGATCTACGTGATAATCCTGGAGGACTTGTAGATATCAGCGTAAATATTGCTGATGCATTATTAGATTCGGGAACGGTTACTTATACAGAAGATCGTAAAGGAGAGAAAGTATATTATAAGTCAAAAGAAGGAAAAACCAGCTTGCCTTATGTAGTTTTAGTAAATGGCGGTTCTGCAAGCTCTTCCGAGATTTTAGCAGCAGCAATCAAAGACAATCATGGCGGGAAATTAATTGGTACTAAAACCTTTGGAAAAGGGATTATACAAGAGATTAATGAGCTTCAAAACGGAGATGCTATGAAATTGACTGTGATGCAGTATTTCTCACCAAATGGAGATGTAATACATGAAAAGGGAATTGAACCGGATATCAGTATTGATTTGGAAGAAAGTGACTTCACAGATGGCGTTTTAACAAATGATAGGCAATTACAAAAAGCACTGGAGTTGTTAAAATAAAAAAAGAATATCGATTCAGAAATGATGATCTTTCCTATATATAAATAAAAAAGGATGAATCATTGTGATTCATCCTCAAGTCTTGTTAAAATAGTTTTATAGCCGTCGGCACCATACAGTAGGCATTTATTGATGCGGCTTATGGTTGCCGTACTGGCCTTTGTAATTTCTTCGATTTCATTGTATGTCTTTTTCTCACGAAGGAGCTTTGCGACCTGTAGTCTTTGCGCAATGGATTGCAGTTCCTTTATCGTACACAGGTCTTCAAAAAAACGATAACATTCTTCTTCCGTCTTTAATGCTAAGATCGCTCGAAATAAATCGTCTGTTTCTTTACCCTTAAGCTTTGAATGGTAAGTCATTACAAGTACCCCTTTCATTGGCTGAAAAATTTATGTAAAGAATACTTACTCGCTTTAACACTTTACAGTATTATTATACCGTATTTTTTTCTTCTTGACAATCCCGCTTTTTTCCAGTATGATACAGAATAATAAAAGGGAGTAGTTTTAAGTTTATGATCAACAATCGGCTTTATAAAGTCTGGTCATAAGACATTAGGTAACGAGACTTTTAGCATAAATTTTACTGTTTCTGTGAAAATTATGTTAAGAGTCATTTTTTTTATAAGGAATTTTACAAAAAGCTTTAAAAAAAGAAAGATTCAATGGTTATTAGGAGGCTTTCATGTTTGTAAAACAGAAAAAAGAAGATGTATTGCAGAGTTTTAATGTGAATGTCGGAACAGGACTTTCCCAAAAAGAAGCAGAAAAAAGATTAAAGGAAAATGGACCGAATTCATTTGAAGAGAAAAAAGGAAGAACCAAGCTGCAGTTATTTATATCGCAACTAAGAGATCCTATGATATATATACTTATGGGTGCGGTCGTCATTTCCGTCGCTTTGAGAGAGTTTAGTGATGCAGCGATCATTGTAGCAGTTATTCTACTCAATGCGGTAATCGGTATGATTCAAGAAGATAAGGCGGAAAAGTCACTTGAAGCTTTAAAACAGATGTCCAGTCCGATGGCATTGGTAAGAAGGGATGGTAAAACCTTAGAAATTCCTGCAAAAGAACTGGTCACAGGGGATATTGTTTTATTAGAGGCTGGGCGCATTGTTCCGGCGGATTTACGTCTGTTAAGCAGCATTAATTTAAAAATTGAAGAATCTGCCCTGACCGGTGAGTCCGTTCCAGCTGAGAAAGATGCTTCTTTTTTAAGTGAGGCAGATCTTCCTCTAGGTGATCGTGTAAATATGGCGTATTTATCGACGAATGTATCTTATGGACGAGGCGAAGGTATCGTTGTATACACAGGAATGCAGACTGAAATCGGTAAAATTGCAAAGATGATCAGTGAATCGAAAGAAGAGATGACACCTTTGCAGGTTCGTTTGGCGGATTTGGGAAAGCTGCTGGGAATCATCGCAGTTGTACTTTGTATGGTCTTATTAGGCGTCGCTGTTTTTCAGGGACGTGATATTGCAGAAATGCTTTTAACAGCAATTTCTTTAGCAGTTGCAGCAATTCCGGAAGGTCTTCCGGCAGTCGTAACGATTGTTTTAGCTTTGGGCGTACAGCGTATGGTTAAGGTGAATACCATCGTCCGAAAGCTTCCCGCTGTAGAAACTTTAGGCTCGGTAAGTGTCGTATGTTCCGATAAAACAGGGACTTTGACTCAAAATAAAATGACGGTAACACAGGTTTACTTAAATGAGAAACTCTTATCAGAAAAAGAGCTGGATTATAAAAGAGATAGCATTTTTGTAGATGGTTTTATTCTTTGCACAGATGCCTCGATTTCTGGAGAAAATCGTATTGGTGATCCGACTGAATTGGCACTTTTAGACATGGGTGTTCCATTTTCTGTTGAGAAAGAAGTGCTGGATAAGAAGTTTCCACGTATCAATGAACAACCATTTGATTCAAATCGAAAAATGATGACAACGGTGCATAAAAATCAAGAAGGAGAGATTATTGCATATACAAAAGGTGCAATGGATCAAATCTTAAAGCACTGCACGCAGATTTTAATGAATGGAACAACACGTAAAATTACAGATGAAGATATAAAATCCATCCATGCTGCATCAAAAACGATGTCCCTTGACGCATTACGTGTGCTGGCACTGGCAATAAAAAAAGGGGAAACTTCTGCAGAAGAAAGTAATTTAACTTTTATTGGACTAGTTGGAATGATTGATCCTCCCCGACCGGAAGCAAAGGAAGCGGTAGAAATTTTTAAGGAAGCATCGGTAACTACGGTGATGATTACAGGAGATCATAAAGATACTGCATACGCCATCGCGAGAGAACTTGGAATTGCAGAAAGTCCGGAGCAATGCATTGCAGGAGAGGAACTGAATGAGATGACGCAAGAAGAGCTAAATCAGGCAGTGCTGCATTTAAGAGTATTTGCACGTGTGTCACCTGAAAATAAAGTAATGATTGTAAATGCATTTCGTTCCCATGGAAATATTGTATCGATGACGGGAGATGGCGTCAATGATGCACCTTCTTTGAAAGCTGCCGACATTGGTGTGGCTATGGGAATTACAGGAACTGATGTTGCAAAAGGTGCGGCAGATATGGTATTGACTGATGACAATTTTGCAACCATTGAAAAAGCAATCCATGAAGGCAGAAACATTTACAATAATATTAAAAAATCCGTATTGTTTTTGCTCTCTTCAAACTTTGGGGAAATTATTACGATGTTCACTGCGATTGTAGCAGGATTACTGTCACCACTTAAAGCAATTCATATATTGTGGGTCAATTTAATTACCGATTCTCTTCCGGGATTGGCACTTGGTGTAGACAGCGGCGATGAAGATGTGATGAGGGAAGCACCTAGAAAACCAAAGGAAAATTTGTTCGCTCATGGCGGATTGGCACTCACTATTTTCTACGGGATTGTCATTGGATGTTTAACGCTAAGTGCATTTCTTTTTATACCGCTTGAACGTTTAATTTTAAATGGGACTTCTATCACTTACATTGCGATCAAAGAGACGCTTGCCGCCCCCCTGATCTATGTGAAATGTCAAACTTATGCTTTTACCGTTCTCGCAATATCACAGTTGTTTCATGCAGTGGGAATGCGTAATGTAAAAAAATCAGTGTTTCGAATCAACCATTTGTCCAACCGGATGATGATTATTGCATTTATTGTTGGTTTTGCTTTGCAAATTGCAGTAACGGAAATACCGCTTTTAACAAACTTATTTGGAACGGTGGAGCTTTCTTTTAGAGAATGGTGTATCTTAACTGGGCTTGCGACAGTGCCGCTCTGGTTCCATGAATTATTTGTATTGATTGGAGTTATGAGAAAAAATAAATAAATAAAGAACGGAATGATGCATCTTAAAAAATGTGAAATATTTATGGCTGATTGTGGGGTTGACGATAAGACTTATAGCTTGTATAATAGAATGGCTTATAAGATTCGGGAAAATCGAATTTACAGACAGAAAAACACAAAAGTGCTAGGAAGGAGACTGCATATGATGGTAGAAGATATAAAAGTCGAGATTTGTGTTTGCACAGAATGTGTGATGCGAGGCGCAATGGATTTGGTCGAGTCCGTAGAAAGCTTAAAAAAATTAAAAAGATATTTTGGTTTTGAAGGTAATATTAACGTAGAAATGAGTAAATGCTTAGGTCATAAAGAAGACGGGCATCATTCTTTAGTTGCTGCGATTAATGGAAAAGTAATGGAAAATGCAGATAGCGAAAGCGTAATGGAAAAAGTAATTGGGATGATAAAGAAGGACGTGAAGTAATCTTGAGAGGTATTTATACACCGGTAACGAACATTAGAAGACAGGTATTTGCAGAAGTTGCAAAATTGGCGTATGAAGGCGGAGACTATTCTCGTGTTGAAGAAATTCCCTTCCGGATAATTCCGGGAGAAGTACCCACATATCGAGATAGTATATTTTTAGAAAGAGCGATTATCGGAGAGCGAATTCGCTTGGCGATTGGTCTTTCTCTATATCCACCAGATCAACCAACCCATATTTCAAAAGGTGTGGAAGAAAGTGCTATTGCTGAGAAGGTGTATGAACCGCCTCTCATTAATGTCATTCCTTTTGCATGCAATGCATGCAAAGAAAAAAGTGTCCAAGTGACAGATAATTGCAGAGGGTGTTTAGCTCATCCATGTACATCAGTCTGTCCAGTAAAGGCAATCAGTATTCAAGATGGAAAGTCTGTCATTGATGATGACAAATGCATTCGATGCGGACGCTGCGTCGATATCTGTCCTTACCATGCAATTGTAAAATTTAATCGGCCTTGCGCTGCTGCTTGTGGCGTGGATGCGATTGAAAGCGACCATCTTGGACGCGCTAAAATAAACTATGATAAGTGTGTCTCTTGTGGAATGTGCTTAGTGAATTGTCCGTTTGGAGCAATTGCGGATAAATCACAATTATTTCAATTGATACAAGCAATCAAAAATGGTGAAGATGTTATTGCGGCAATTGCTCCTGCTTTTGTCGGGCAATTTGGTCCGCTTGCGACGCCAGAAAGAGTGAAAGCAGCTCTTAAGCTTTTAGGCTTTTCTAAAGTAGTTGAAGTGGCGATTGGAGCGGATTTGGGTGCAGTCGAAGAGGCACATCACTACATCCATAAGGTTGCCAGCGGAGAAGAACCATTTTTGGCAACCTCTTGCTGTCCTGCTTGGTCAGTTATGGCGAAGAGAGATTTTCCGGAAATTGCACCCTATGTTTCTGGATCACTGACTCCTATGGTAGCTACGGCTCGCCTTGTTAAACAAAAAAATCCGAACTCCAAAGTTGTTTTCATTGGACCTTGCGCTGCGAAAAAGCTGGAAGCTTCGAGAAGGTCGGTTCGCAGTGATGTGGATTTTGTCATTACCTTTGAAGAGTTGATGGGTATGTTTGTTGCAAAAGGGATAGAGTTTGGAGATATTGAGACAGATGAAGTTTTTGATGATGCAACTTATGGCGGACGCGGATACAGCGTAGCAGGCGGGGTTGCAGAAGCAATTGCAGATTGTGTCGACAGCTTGTATCCGGATAGTGCCATCAAGCTTGACCGTGCAGAAGGATTAAGGGAATGTGCAAAGATGCTTCGTATTGCAAAAGCTGGGAAAAGAGACGGCTACCTATTGGAAGGGATGGCTTGCCCAGGTGGATGCGTCGGCGGTGCGGGAACAATGATGTCCTTTGCAAAAGCATCGGCCGCAGTGAAAGAATTTCAAAATGCCAGTGAAGAAAAGCTTGCGATAGAAAGTAAGTATGTGAAACAAAAAGAGTAACGAAAAAAACGCAGACAAGTTTTGTCTGCGTCTTTTTTAGAAAAGGATGCGTTTGAAGGAGATGCGAACAGTGTATCTGTATTATAGAGAAAATAAAAATCAAGAGGAAAGCCAAGGCCTGTTAAAAGAGGCATTAAGAAAACACGCCAGAAAAAAAGGGCTGCAGGAGTTTCTTCAATCAGAGATTTGTGTGTCAAAAGGAATACATGGAAAACCTTACATAGAGCAGCCATGCATGGATAACCTTCATTTTTCTATTTCTCATACAGGAATTTATTGGGTTTGCCTGATCGACGGTGGAGAAGTTGGAGTTGATATTGAAAATAAAACTCGGAATCTCTCTGAGGCTCGTATTTTAAACATTGCACGACGCTTCTTTTCTGAGGAAGAATTAAATGCTGTAAAAAAGCAGGGAAAAGAGACCTTTTATCAGATATGGGTAAGAAAGGAAGCTTTTATCAAATGCAAAGGCACTGGACTTTCAGAAAACTTAAAAAGTTTTTCTGCAATAGATGAAGATGGGAATTATAAGAAAACGATTAAAGGGCTTTGGGTTCAATCGCTTCCTTTACCGATACCGGTTTATGGAGCTTACTGTAGCGCTCTGAAAGAAGCGCAGATACAGCATATAGAAAATTTTTAAGAGGAATAGAGCATGCAAAAAGAAAAAACAAGTTTTACAAAGAGTGCAAAAGAAGAAGCTATGAATTATTTAGGATATCGGGATCACAGTGTCTTAGAAGTAAAAAACCGTTTAAAACAAAAAGAATATTGTGAACATGAAATAGAAGAATGTATAAAATTCCTTGAGGAAAGTGGGTTTGTCAATGATCAACGTTATTGCGAAGCATATCTTCGTTATGCACTTGGCAAAGGGAAAGGACCGTTGAGACTGCGTCAGGAGCTTTTAAAAAAAGGTATAAAGGAAGAGACGATTCAAGAGTGCATGAAAGAAAATATCGATGAAGAGCTTCTGTTTTCTAATGCAATGAAGCAGGTGAATAAAATAACAGGAGATGTTGCTATTGATAAAAAAATGCTTTCAAAATTGGGCAGAAGATTGTCTTATTTAGGCTATCCCGCAGAATTGGTTTATCGTATTTTAAATCAGATTCGTGGTAGCGATTGATTAAGGAGACGGAAGAAAAGGATACAAAAGGTTGACAAGTCAATCGCCTTTCGTTACAATAAAAGAGTTATAGGTAAAAAGCGATGACGGAGATAGTACACTGTATGCATAACACCTTACAGAGAGGCATTGATGGTGAGAAAATGCCGGAAAGCAGCAGGCGGAAGATCACTCCACAGCTGATTTTTTGAACCCCTCAAGGGACGTAGCGCACTTGAAGGCAGTAGGAAAGTCCGTCTCTGTGCGTTAAACGGAATAAAGTGGCAGGCATGCGTGCTTTGCTATTAGGGTGGTACCGCGGTTATAATCGTCCCTGAATTTTCATTTTGGAGAATTTAGGGATTTTTTTATAGGTTTAATGTAACGCATCTGTATTTTTACAGAAGTGCTGAAACATTTTTTAGAAAGGGAAAAAGCATGTTTAAAAATTTATCGGAAAAACCCATTGCTGAGTTACAAATGGAGCAGGCGGATCAGTGGGACAAAGAAAAATTATTGGATAAGTGTGTGTCAACAAGAGAAGGAAAGCCAGCTTTTATTTTTTATGAGGGACCTCCGACTGCAAATGGAAGACCGGGCATTCATCATGTCATTGCGAGAACATTAAAGGATTCAGTGTGCCGTCATAAAACGATGCAGGGGTATGCTGTGAATCGAAAAGCCGGATGGGATACACATGGATTGCCAGTCGAAATAGAGGTAGAAAAGCAGCTTCAAATGAACGGAAAGCAAGATATTGAAGAGTATGGGATCAAGGAGTTTAACCAAAAATGTAAAGAATCTGTATTCACTTATGAAAAGCAGTGGAGAGAAATGACAAAGCGTATGGGCTATCTCATTGATATGGATGATCCTTACATTACGCTAGACAATGATTATATTGAATCCGGCTGGTGGATTTTAAAGGAGTTCTTTAAGGCGGGGTTGATTTATGAAGGACATAAAATTCTCCCTTACTGCCCAAGATGTGGAACTGGACTTGCTTCTCACGAGGTTGCACAAGGATATAAAGAGGTAAAGGTAAATACCATCACTGCAAAGTTTAAGAGAAAGGATGCAGAAAATGAATATTTTCTTGCATGGACAACCACACCGTGGACTTTAGCTTCGAATGTAGCCTTAACGGTTGGACCGACAGTGGATTACATCAAAGCAGAGAAGGACGGGGAAATTTATTATGTGGCAAAATCCTTAGCAGATAAGGTTTTAGGAAAAAGCAAGGATGGGGAAGCTGAGTATAAAATTCTTTCAGAAATGAAAGGAAAAGACATGGAGTATATGGAATACGAGCAGCTGATGCCGTTTATAACTCCTGACAAAAAGGCATTTTTTATCACCTGTGCAGATTACGTTACCATTGAAGATGGCACAGGAATCGTGCACACAGCTCCTGCGTTCGGTGAAGATGACTACCAAACGGGAAGAAGATACGATCTGCCGGTTTTGAATCCAGTAGATGAAGAAGGAAAGTATACCGATACGCCTTGGAAGGGTATGTTTGTTATGGAGCCTGAGCTGGAGGTCAAGATCATCAAGTGGCTGGCTGCTGAAAATAAGATTTATACAAAAGAAAAGCTAGAGCACAATTATCCGCATTGCTGGCGTTGTAGCACACCTTTGATTTATTACGCAAAGCCAAGCTGGTACATTGAAATGACGAAGCTGAAAGAGCAGCTTGTTGCAAACAATAATACAGTGAATTGGTTCCCGGAATTTGTCGGTGAAGGACGATTTGGAAACTGGCTTGCAGAAGTCAAGGACTGGGCGATATCTAGAAACCGTTATTGGGGTACGCCGATTAATATCTGGCGTTGCGAATGTGGCCATTTAGAATCAGTAGGTTCAAGAGCAGAGCTTGCGGAACGGGCGATTGAGGACATTGATGACACAATCGAATTGCATCGTCCTTATGTGGATGAGGTTCATATCGAGTGCCCGGAATGCGGAAAGAAAATGAGTCGAATTCCGGAAGTAATGGATTGCTGGTTTGACAGCGGTGCAATGCCGTTTGCACAGAGACACTATCCATTTGAAAATAAAGAGCTGTTCGATGAAAAACTTTTTCCGGCTGATTTTATTTGTGAGGGAATTGACCAGACGAGAGGGTGGTTCTACTCGTTGCTTGCGATTTCTACCTTTATAAAAGGAAAGGCACCTTATAAAAATGTACTTGTAAATGATTTGATTTTAGATAAAACCGGAAAGAAGATGTCTAAGAGCAAGGGTAATACAGTAGACCCGTTCCAATTATTTGATAAATACGGTGCGGATGCAACAAGATGGTATTTGCTTTATGTGTCACCGGCATGGTCTCCGACTAAATTTGATGAAGAGGGATTGATTGAGATTCAGAGTAAATTCTTCGGTACGCTAAAGAATGTATATAATTTCTTTGTATTGTATTCCAACAATGACAAGATTAACGTGACTGATCTATCTGTGGATTATGAGAAACGACCGGAACTTGATCGATGGATTTTATCGAAATATAATAAACTCATAAAAGAAGCCATCTCTGAAATGGATCGCTATGATCATATGAAAGCAGTGCGCAAGATTCAAGAATTTGTGACGGAAGACTTATCGAATTGGTATATCCGAAGAGCACGAAGACGTTTCTATGCAGAGGAATTAAATGATGATAAAAAGTCTGTTTACCTGACAACGTATGAGATATTAACGGGTGTCGTACAGCTGGCTGCGCCATTTGCACCATTTATTACAGATGAGATCTATGGGAATTTAACTGGAGGGGAATCCGTGCACCTTTCTTTCTATCCAAAGGAAAAAGAAGAATTGATTGACGAAACGGTAGAGGAAAGAATGGATTTAGTTCGTGCAATTGTCGCGCTTGGACGAGGAATTAGAGAAAAAGAAAGAATCAAGGTGCGGCAGCCTCTGAAAGAAATTTTAATCGATGGAAAATATGAAGCATTGATTTCTGATATGACAGACTTGATTAAAGAAGAATTAAATGTAAAAAAAGTCGTATTTGAAAGCAAACTGGACGAATTCATTAATTACACGTTGAAGCCGAACTTTAAGGTGGCAGGTCCTGTGCTTGGCGGAAAAATTAAGAGCTTCGCTGGTGTCTTGATGAAACAGAATGCCGCTGAGCTGGTTTCAAATCTTGAACAAAATGAAACGTTTGATTTGGAAATCGATGGGGAAGTCTTTGCGATAACCAAGGAATATATCGATGTTAAGATTTCTGCAAAAGAAGGATTCACAGCTGCGATGGAAAATAATGTGTTTGTCATTTTAGAAACGACTATCACAGAGGAACTGATGTATGAAGGATTGGCAAGAGAATTGATTTCTAAAGTACAGCAGATGCGTAAGCAGAATGGCTTTGAGATGATGGATCATATCCATATCTTCTATCATGCGAATGAAGAAGTATCCAAAGCAATTGTAAAATTTGAAGATTATATTAAAAAGGAGACTCTGGCGGAAAAAATGATTTCTGCAGATCAAGCTTTGACCGAGTATGATCTGAATGGTCATAAAACCGGGATTGATGTAGAGCGGATTTAAGAAGCTTTATTACCGTAACAAAATATAGACTCTGTTTAATGAAAATGCATCTTGTTTAAGAGGTGCATTTTTATCTTTTTTGAATTTTTGTGATTCGCTGTTGAGAGTTAAAAATAGATAAAAAATCTCTATGAAATTTTACATAAGCTTTACTTCCTCTTAAACAAGTTGTGACAGAAGAGTATTTATACTTAAGGCAGAATAGAAAGAGGAAGTCTTAGGAATGAAAAAAGGCCGTTGCTCAATGCTTTTTTAGTTTCGTAGCTGTCTAGAAGGTTCAGTGTCTTAAGTAGCTCTTCGATGGAAGCTGTCATATTATAATATAGCTTCAAGTGTAATCGTTTTTTCTGATGCAACTTTAATGGTAAAATAAGGAGGAATTCCCTTGATTAAAAATTATATTCTGGATACCAATGTCCTAATCCATTTTCCAGGCTGTATTTATACTTTTGAGGACAATAATATCATTATCCCCATTATATGCTTAGAAGAATTGGATAGCTTAAAGAAAAAAGAAGGCATATTGGGGTATCAGGCAAGAGAAGCAATTCGAGAGATTAATAATATAAGGCAGTACGGTGATGTAAATGGAGGTATCAGATTGCCGAATGGAGGCACAGTACGAGTTGAATTAAATCATATGAATGCGGTTGCTATTCCTGATGGGATGGATTTAAGTAAAAACGATAATAAGATTTTAACGATTGCCATAAATATAAAAAATGAATCAGAAGATATGGAGACGATTTTAGTAACAAAAGATATCTGTGTTGCAATCAAGGCAGAGGCCATGGGTTTGGCAGTTCAAGATTATCAAGGTGATAAAATCGATGTAGAGCATATTTTCCGTGGTTATAAAGAGGTATCTTTATCTTCCACCCAAATCGATAAAATTTATCAAGGGGGACTAAAGCTAAATAAAAAGACAGGAGAAGCCTATCCAAATGAATTTTTTTGTATTAAAAGCAATGACCGAAGTTCACATGAAACACTTGCGAAATATGATGGGAATAAGATCGTGCCTTTAAAATATGCAAATGATAAAGCATGGGGACTGACTCCCAGAAATCGAGAACAGAGAATGGCTTTTGAATTACTCATGGATGATACGATTCCTCTCGTCACACTCAGTGGTGGTGCAGGGACCGGAAAATCAATTCTCTCAGTAGCGGCAGCGCTGCAAAAAGTCATTGAAAATAATGTGTATGATAAGATCATTTTAATAAAACCTGTTGTATCGGCAGGGGACTCTATTGGATATTTACCGGGCAAAGAATCTGCAAAACTAAAGCCATTTATGGACTCTTTTGGGGATGCAATTGAAAGTCTTATGAGTGAACGTGTAAAAAAGCAAGCTTCAGCTAAAAATGATAAGTTGGAAAAAAATGCGAAAAAAAGAAGAGACTATAGTGAAAAACCGGTTTTTTCCGCAGAAAGCTTTTTAGAGCAGTATAAAGAGGCAGGGATCATAGAAATGAAAACATTTGCATTTATGAGAGGAAGAACGCTTTCGAATGCAATGGTAATCATTGATGAAGCGCAGGAAATGACGCCGCACCTTGCAAAATTGATGCTGACAAGGGCTGGTCAGGATGCAAAATTTGTTATGATCGGAGATCCTTCCGATAATCAGATCGACAATACGCTTGTCGATTCCAAATCAAATGGGCTTGTTTATGTCATAGAAAAAATGAAACCTTATGCGATAACAGGGCATATTTGTCTGGAAGAGGTCGAACGAAGTGAGCTTGCTAAAGTAGCAGAAGAATGTTTATAAAAAAATTATTAATATTATTTAATTATTAAAATTAATTTGACAAATTCGTTATATTGTTGATATAGTAACCATATCAGTTAAAGCTTTTCATGATTATTAAATACAACGATAGAGATAGCAATCTCATTTTAATCTGTATTTAATGAAAGGGCAGATTAAGGGGATCGAGTGGTATGGAAAATAAAAAAAAGTATAGTTATCTAGTATGCATGCCTCTAATGATTTATGTGATTTACGCAATTCAACAAATTCTTATTAAAAAAGTAGCGGTCCATATTTGGGATAACTATACTTATACAGTATTTGTTTCCGCGGTTGTTACAATTGTATCCTTGCTACTGATAGGGGGATTGCTTGGCGGACTATTGTTTTTGGAGTCAGGATTTTCGAGAAATAAGATCGTATCTAGCATCTGTATTTTTTACAGTATCATTCCTGTCTGCATGTGCATTGGCTTGTATTTTGTAGATATACCAGTCGATCTATTATGGACGAAAGCTATTTATGATGCACCGCTTATCTCAGCGTTTTATTTTATGCTTTGGTTAAAAGGAAGAACCGATAAAAGGAAATACAATATAGAGGAAGAATAAAAAAGTGGAGGCTGGTTCGAATTTTTCGAAAGCAGCCTCCATTTTTTAATATATAATTATTATATCCCGTTTCACGTTATAATCCAGCACGTTTTTTTGCGTTTTCTAAATGAACGGTAATTGCTTCTGCGCCGGCATCCGGGTCTTTTGAAACAAAAGCGTCAAAAATATTTTTATGTTCTTTTAATACTTCATCAAGATATTGATCCACATAGGCTCGGTTTACCTTCGTTTGTTTTGTATAGAATTGATAGGAAGATAATACATGTTTTAACATACGGTTATGCGCGGCGTTATATATTAATTCATGAAAATGCATATTGATATTCAACATTTTATTCATGTCTTTTTTCATGGTATAAAATTCCATAAACTCATAGGCTTCCTGCAATTCCTCAAATTCTTCCTTCGTAATGCGCTCAATCGCCCATCGAACAGCAATCGCTTCATATGCTTTTCTCAGAACATACATATCTTGAATGTCTTCTATCGTTACGCCTAAGACAAAGGCACCGCGATTGGGAATGGTTTCAATCAAGCCATCCAGCTCTAACTGGCGAAATGCTTCACGCACCGGAGTACGGCTCACTGCATATTCATCACAGATACGCTGCTCTGTTAACTTTTCGCCGGATTTTAACTTTCCTTGAAGGATGTCCGAACGAAGTTGTATAAATAAATTTGAAGAAAGAGGAAGACCGGTAACTTTAATTCCGGCAGTATCCTTAAACATGAAACATTACCTCCTAATGGTCTCCAAAATGTAATCGGCAAATTCAGCCCCGGTGGCACCGTTTGATTTTCCGGTAATGGTGAGCTTCTTCTCTGTCACTGTACAGATATCTAGGGCGGAGAATAGAGCATCTGCCTGCTTTTGGCAGCCGATATGGCTTAAGAGCATCGCAGACGCACGTATGACGCTGCAAGGATCTGCATAAATATCACGGCCTTCTTCTACCATTCTCGGTGCAGAACCGTGCACGGCTTCAAACATAGCATAGTGCTTTCCTAGGTTTGCGCTCCCTGCTGTGCCGACTCCTCCTTGGAATTCTGCGGCTTCATCGGTTAAGATATCGCCATAAAGATTCGGAAGAATGAAAACCTCGAATTGACTTCGCCTTTTTTCATCAATCAGCTTTGCAGTCATGATATCGATGTACCAGTCATCCACTTCAATTTCTGGGTATTCCTCACCGATCTTTTTACAGATTTCTAGAAATTTGCCGTCTGTTGCTTTTACGATATTTGCTTTGGTGACGATGGATACACGTTTTTTGCCATTGGCTTTTGCATATTCAAAGGCTTGGCGTGCAATCCGTTCGGTTCCGGGATTTGTGATGACACGAAAATCAATTGCTAAATCATCGCTGATATGAACGCCCTGGCTTCCCATTGCGTATAGACATTCGGTATTTTCACGGAAAAAAGTCCAGTCAATTCCGAGTTCGGGAACTTTTACGGGTCTTACATTTGCAAACAAATCAAGTTCTTTTCGCATAGCGACATTGGCGCTTTCAATGTTTCCCCATTGATCGCCTTTTCTTGGAGTGGTAGTTGGGCCCTTTAAAAGAACGTGGCATTTTTTTATATCTTCTAAGACATTGATTGGTATGGCCGCTTTTTCAGCTGCTCTGTTTTCAATTGTAAGACCGTCGATGGTTCGAAGCTCAATTTTTTCTGCTTTTATCTCGTCTGCCAAAAGGTCTTCTAAAATTCGCTTTGCATGAGCGGTGATGGCAGGGCCGATACCGTCTCCTCCAATAACGCCTATAACGATTTTATCCAAAGAACGGTAATCGATAAAATCAGTATCATTTTTCATTTTTTCAACTCTTTTTAACTGCTGTTCTACAATTTCTTTAAAGCTTTCTAAATACTGCAATGAAATTCCTCCTTTAGTTTCTTTTAATCTGACTGATCTTTCCGCCGGCTAATATCATTTCAATTTCCAAGTCGGATAGATGTGAAAGTAACGTGTATTGTTTTCCCGTTGATTCATTTAACAAAAGGATATGCGGGTTTTTAATTTGTGTAAGTGCATCTTTTATGACAAGCGTTTGTCCCAATTCAAAGTCTTCATAATCGGCAGGGTCTTCAAATACCAAGGGAATAATGCCGCTGTTGATTAAATTGGAGCGGTGAATCCTTGCAAAGGATTTTGCAACAACAAAGCGAATACCAAGGTGAAGAGGAACCAATGCTGCGTGTTCACGGCTGGAACCCTGCCCATAGTTTTCACCGCCGATAATGATACCGTTTTTAGCCTCCTTACATCGAGCAGGAAACTCTGAATCAATTTTTTCAAAGCAGTAATTGGACAGATGCGGTATATTTGAGCGATAAGGCAGCAAACGAGAGTCTGAAGGCATAATATCATCAGTCGTAATGTTATCGCCCGTTTTGAGTACAACGGTACCGGATATCTCATTTTTCAGCGGTGTGTTCTGAGGGAACGGCTTGATATTCGGACCCATTGCCACGGAAATATCTTTTTTGCTTTCTCCTTTTGGATACACCATAAAGCTATCATTACTGTGGAAGCTTTCAGGATTGATTTCCGGCAGGGAAATACCAACTGTCGTACCATCAGTTAAATGACCCGTAATTGCGGAAATTGCTGCGGTCTCCGGACTGACTAAATATACGGAAGCATCCAAGGTACCGCTTCTTCCTTTAAAGTTTCGATTGAAGGTACGTAAAGACACACCGCCGGATTGCGGCGACTGACCCATTCCAATACAAGGGCCACAGGCATTTTCGATAATACGTGCACCTGCTTCAATCATGTCTGCCAAAGCACCGTTTTGTGCAAGCTTACTTAAAATCTTGCTGGAACCAGGAGAAATGACAAGGCTTACATTTTCATTGACATGCTTTCCTTTTAAAATGGAAGCGACCTTCATTAGGTCAGTGTAGGAAGAATTTGTGCAGCTTCCGATTGCAACTTGATTAATCGCAATCTCGCCTATATTTATTATCGTATCGACATTGTCCGGGCTATGCGGTTTTGCTGCGAGCGGTACTAGCTCGGAAAGATTTACTTCTAAAATATCGTCATAGATCGCATCGTCGTCACTTTTCATTTCTATATAATCCTTTTCACGGCCTTGCGATGTCAAGAACGCTTTTGTATTTTCATCACTTGGAAATACTGAAGTGGTTGCGCCAAGTTCAGCGCCCATATTTGTGATGGTTGCACGATCGGTCACACTTAAATTCGCAACACCTTCACCGAAGTATTCTACAATTTTGCCGACGCCGCCTTTTACGGTGAGCTTTTGAAGCACATATAGAATCACGTCTTTTGCAGAAACCCAAGGGCGAAGGCTTCCGGTCAGCTTTATGCCAATTACCTTAGGAACGGTAAGGCTGTATGTTCCTTTTGCCATTGCAACAGCAACATCAAGACCGCCTGCACCGATTGCAATCATACCGAGACCGCCTCCTGTTGGTGTATGGCTGTCTGAACCTAAAAGAGTTTTTCCGGGAATTCCAAAGCTTTCTAAATGAAGTTGATGGCAGATGCCGTTACCTGGTTTTGAAAAAAGAACGCCATGGCGTTTTGCAACGCTTTTTATAAATGCGTGATCGTCTGCATTTTCGAATCCAGTTTGTAACGTGTTGTGGTCAATATAGGCTACGGACAACTCCGTCTTGATCGTTTCCACATCCATAGCTTCAAGCTGCAGATACACCATAGTACCGGTGGAGTCTTGTGTCAGTGTTTGATCCATTTTAATGGTTATTTCTTCACCAGGTATCATCTGACCGCTGATCAGGTGATTTTCAAGTATTTTATAAGCTAATGTCTTTGCCATTCTCAATCGTCTCCTTGTCTCAATTAATTGGTTTGTTTATCTGTATACAATTATACGTTTTTATCTTTTAGTTGTAAAGAGGGAAGGATAAAAAATCTTAAATGTTTCCTAGAATAAAGGTTGAAAAAAAGCATAAAATACTATATAATGGGCAATGCATTAAATGCGTCACCATATATAGATGCGAATTGGATAGGAAAAGAAATTAGATAAAAGTCACTTTTCTAAAAAATGAGGGGCGTATTCAGGGAGGATAATATGAAAACGGTAATAAAACGAGATGGCACGGAAGTGGACTTTAATGAGAAAAAGATTAAAAATGCCATTGAAAATGCGATGATGGAGACAAGATTTGGGGTGGATTCTGCTTTAGCACAAAGCATTTCTTCTGCTATTTTTAAGCAGGTGGAGAAATCGGAAAGACGAATCAATGTGGAGGATATCCAGGACTTGGTTGAAGATTTTTTAATGGCGAGCGAAAGAAAAGATGCGGCGAAAAAATTTATAATTTACCGCTATGAAAGAGACAAAACGCGAGACGCAAGAAAACGGCGTGATGGGCGAGTTATTTCAGAAGAATTTGTAAGCAAGTATAAGCATAAGCAATCTCCAATGAATCAATTGGGAAATTTTGTGTATTATCGTACCTATTCCCGTTGGGTGCCGGAAGAAATGCGAAGAGAATATTGGTGGGAGACGGTAAGGCGTTCGGTAGAATATAATTGCAGTCTCATTCCGACATCGAAAGAGGAGGCGGAGAAGCTTTATCGCAATGTGTATGATTTAAAACAATTTTTATCCGGCCGAACTTTTTGGGTAGGAAGTACGGATGTATCAAAATATTATCCAATGTCTAATTTTAATTGTTCTTTTCAGGTCATTGACAGCTTTGCTTCATTTCGAGATGTATTTTACTTATTAATGGTCGGTTCCGGTGTCGGTGTGCGTATCTTAAAGTCTGATATTGAAAAATTACCGATGGTGCGAACCGATGTGGAAATTATTCATGAATCTTTTACACCAATTTTAAAGACGTTGCGCCAAGACAGTACTGCACTTGAGTTTACACATAATGATACGGTAAAAATCACTATAGGTGACAGCAAAGAAGGCTGGGTGCAGTCACTGGATTATTATCTGCGTGTGCTTTACAGCACAGAATACCGTAAGATTAAAACCATTATATTAAACTACGATCATGTAAGAGCGAAGGGCGAAAAATTAAAGACCTTTGGAGGAACAGCCAGCGGTCATTCCAGCATGAAAAATATGTTCATTAAAATTAATAAGGTCATTGAAAAAGCAGGACACCGTTCTACAACGAATAAAGTAAAGCTCAAGCCGATTGATTGTCTGGATATTGCAAATGTAATCGGTGAAAACGTAGTAGTCGGCGGCGTACGGCGTACGGCAGAGATTGTCTTAATTGATCAGGACGATAAAGAATGCATACAGGCAAAGAGCGAACTTTATAAGAAAGTAGATGAAAAATGGGTGATTGATCAGGAAATTGCTCATCGGCAAATGAGTAATAATTCAATTTACTATACGTCCAAGCCAACACGGGCGCAGCTTCACTGGCATTTGCAGCAAATGCGCTACTCCGGAGAACCGGGCTGGGTAAATCAAGAAGCAGGATTAAAAAGACGGCCGAATTTTGCAGGGGTTAATCCTTGTGCAGAAATTTTGCTGGATTCGAAAGGTCTGTGTAATTTAACGACAGTGAATGTAATGGCTTTTGTAAGAGATGACAATACTTTGGATTATGAAGGGTTAATGGAAGCGCAGAGACTTTCTGCAAGAGCAGGGTATCGAATGACTTGCACGGAGCTTGAAATACCGGAGTGGAATGCTGTACAGCAAAGAGATAAGCTTTTAGGCTGCTCTTTAACAGGGTGGCAGGACATGGTAAATGCATTGCATTACAGCAAAGAAGAGCAGATTCAGTTATTAAGAGATTTAAAAGAGGAAGCGCGTAAGGCAGCAGAGAATTATGCAAATGAGATGGGGATGCAGGAACCTCTTCTGGTTACTACAATTAAACCAGAGGGCACATTGAGTTTGCTTCCGGTAGTATCTAGCGGCGTTCATTTCTCACATGCACCGTATTTTATTCGAAGAATTCGAATCAGCAGCGATGACCCGTTGACAAAAGTGTGTGAAGAGTTGGGATATCCGGTACATCCAGAGGTCGGGCAGGATAAAGAAAATTGTGTGACAAAAGTAGTAGAATTTCCGGTTAAAGCACCGGAAGGTAAATTTAAAGCGGATGTCAGTGCAATTGAGCAGCTGGAAATTTACAAAATGTTTATGACGGAGTATGTAGAACACAATTGTTCGATTACGGTACATGTTCGTGATCATGAGTGGGAAGAAGTGGAGCAATGGGTATGGGAAAATTGGGAAGATACCGTTGCATTATCCTTTTTGTCTTTTGAAGATAATTTTTATGAGTTATTGCCATTTGAAGGCATTAGCGAAGAGGAATATGAGAAACGAAGAGAAGCTATGAATCCGTTTGTACCGTCATTAATCAGCAAATATGAAAAAGAAGAAGTACAGTATGACATTGGAGATGAAGGCTGTGAAGCTGGTGTGTGTCCGATTCGTTAAAGCTCGATCATGCAGTTATTAATTGGAGGATTTATGCGAACCTTGACTTTTAAGCAAATACAAAAAAGTAAAATAGCACTACAAAGGATAGCAGAAAAAGCGGAAGCCTCTCAAAAACTAAATTATGGTAAAGATAATAAAAATTCCGCTATTTTTAAAACATATTCAACGAGCAGCCCGATGGGCCAGACAATTTACTTCAACTTTTCTGATGAAGAATTATTAGAATTATTAAGGCTGGAAGCAAAAAGGCTCGGTCATTCACCGGCACAAAAAGAGATTTTTTGGGTCTACCGTTTTTACATTCGAAACCGTTTTCAAAGATGGCCCTATGCACTTAAAAAAGCGGGACTTTCAAGGAGTGCGGGAAAATCGGGAAAATCGATGGAAGCGATGATGAAAGACCGACACAATTATGAGTATTGGTTAAATAAAGTAAGGGAACATGCGCTGGAATTAGAACGTCCACCTCATGCGGTTGAAATGCCGGAGGCATGTGAGGCTCTAAAGCGGAATTTTAGAACGTGGGCAGAGGTTTTACGTGCTGCTGGAGTCAGCCGCAGCTGGATGCGTCAAAAAGTAGTAAATCGAATCCCCGATCTAGAAGAGGAGTATCGAATTCTTTTAAAAGACATTCAAAAAAAGGCAATCGAATTGGGGCGGCCTCCGCTGAAAATAGAAGTTGATCAGGAAGTCAGAGTTAAATTGAGACAGCGATGCGGATCTTGGAGAAATGTTTTGTTTCAGATTGGATTAGAACCAGTTACAAAAATCTCTCCTTTCGCTAGTTCCTATTTGGATGAAAAAGATCAGATACGAAATCGAATTCATAAAGAAATCTTAAAGGATAGCTTATATCAGGTCTTAAATTTAGATCAGAAAGCGAGAAAATATCTTCTTTGTTTAAAGAATAAAGCAAAAGAGTTAGATAGAGCACCAATCAAAGAAGAGTTACCAAAAGAAATGGTACAGTATCTGATCGGATATTGCGGTACTTGGTCTAATACTCTGTATCAAATCGGATGCAAGCCTCTTCGTGGAGATCAACTAAAGGCAGTAAAAAAAGAAAACCGCAAACGTGTTATACATAAATAAAAAATGCCTCCCTGGGACAGCTAGGGAGGCATTTTTCATTTGTCAGAAGAAAAAATAACCCCTTACATATTGTGTATGTTAGAGGTTAGTGAGGAGTGCTTATTTATTAATAGCGTTTTTTCTTATTACGGCGTTCGTTTCCACTGCTTTTTTTGTTTCGTTGCCGTTTTGTTGCTTTTTCCATTGTTACTTTTCGTCCTCGATGTGTAAAGTTACGCATTGCGTGCATAATATCATCAACGTGTTCTTTTGGCAATTCTACAAAACTGAAATTCTTATGAATATCAATAGAACCAATTAGTTTACCCGGAATGGCAGATAAAGAAGCAATTCCCTGTACAATGTTCTTCGGTTGTATTTTATCCATAGAACCTACATTTAAGAAAACACGTACCATATTTCCTCGTCCGGACTGATGCGGGTCTTCATCCAGGTCTGAATGTTCATAATTTCGGCTCTCCAATTCTTCGAATGCCATTTGAAATAAGGCAGATGCAACATCTAGAGTTGTCATATTATCAGTGTCTTCCAATATTTTTTCAATGATCGGAGTATATTTGGAATAACCGCCATTTTTTAAAGCTGTTACTACTTTTTCGGCGGCTAGGCTTAAACGAACTTCCTCTACATCGGAGATCGTAGGAGGTTTCATAGGTAAGATTTCACTTTTTGTATAACGCTGGATGTCTTTCAGCTTATAAATCTCACGACCAAAGACAAAAGAATAAGAAACACCGCATTTTCCTGCACGTCCAGTTCGACCTATTCGATGTACATAATATTCTTCATCACTTGGAATATCATAATTGAAGACCGCATCGATATTGTTGACGTCAATACCTCTTGCAGCGACATCTGTTGCAACGAGAATATCAATTAAACGTTTACGAAATTTATTCATGACACGGTCGCGTTCGGATTGTTTCATATCACCATGCAGCGCGTCCGCAGAATAGCCTCTGGCTTGAAGGGATGCTGTTATTTCATCAACTTTTCGTTTTGTATTGCAGAAAACAATGCCAAGCTCTACGTTTTTCGCATCAATTAAGCGGCATAATAGTTCTAACTTTGAGGATTCTCTGACTTCTAAAAAGTACTGCTCGATATTTGGTACAGTTAACTCTTTGTGAGCGGCTTGAACATGGACTGCATTGTTTTGATAAAGCTTTGCTAAATCTTTAATTTCTTTTGGCATGGTTGCAGAAAAGAGTAAAGTTTGTCTTTCTTCTGGTATACCCTGCAAAATCAGATCAATGTCTTCTCGAAAACCCATGTTAAGCATTTCATCTGCTTCATCTAAGATAATCATTTTAAGATCTGCCAGTTTTAATGTACGGCGACGCATGTGATCCATGATGCGGCCGGGTGTTCCAACGATGATCTGGGGTTTTTTCTTTAGTGCCATAATTTGACGGTCGATAGATTGACCACCATAAATCGGTAAAATTTGGATTCCTTTTTTATATTTGGTTAAATGGCGCAGTTCTTCTGCTACCTGAATTGCAAGTTCTCTTGTGGGACAAAGTGCAAGAACTTGTGTACCAGAAAGGGTAGGATCTATTTTTTCAATCGCAGGGATTCCAAAGGCACAAGTCTTTCCGGTTCCCGTTTGAGCTTGCCCAATGATGTCTTCTCCCGAAAGAACATGGGGGATTGCCATAGACTGTATAGGTGTTGCTTCTTCAAAACCCATTTCGTCCAAAGCACGCTGCATATCTTCTGATAGATTTAAATTTTCGAATATTAAGTTTTCCATAAAAAATTCCTTTTCTTTTATCGTTCAGTCATCGACTCCATTTCATCTGAAAGAACCAGAGAATGGGGTGATGTTTTCATTAAAATCGGGTAAATGATAAGCGAAATAAAGAAGCTGATCAAATAGCCGTTGTTTGTCATCCAGTGAAGGGATGGTATTATTTTACCCAAAATTGGGGGAATGCAACCCAATAACCATGAGAAAAAAGCGATGTAATTAAATCCTTTTTGATACCAATATCGTCCTTCCTCTGCTTGGAATAAAGACATAACATCTATCTTTTTCTTCTTCACTATGTAATAATCTGCTAAAAATATACCTGCAATTGGAGCGAGCATAACGCCGTAAAGTCCCAGCCAGTCGTAGATAAAAGCATTCCCGCTTTGCATGAATTGCCAAGGTCTCATGATGATTGCTAAAATACCTGTGATTAAAATTCCGGTTTTATAAGAAATCTTCTTTGGTGCTAAGTTAGAAAATCCATTCGCAGGTGCAACGAAGTTTGCGGCTATATTTGTTGTGAGTGTTGCTATAATGATACCGGCAGCACCTAATACGGTGGCAAAGGAGTTCGAAATCAAAGTAACAACTTCGGCAGGATCGGTTATCATAGAGCCATCTGGTGTGATAAAGCTGGTCGCTGCCGTCACGTAGGCACTGATGAAAGCGAAGATTCCCAAAGTGGTAGGCATTCCGTATAATTGACCGAAAAATTGTGTTCTTTGAGATTTTGCGTATCGAGAAAAATCTGGAATGTTTAGTGCTAAAGTGGACCAAAAAGCAAGGTTGCTCGTTAATCCTGCCGCAAATACTGCCCAAAAACCACCGCCCTCTAATAATTTTTCTTCGTTTATAGGGAGGTTTAAAACATCTAGTATCTCAACATTCCCATTGGATTTTACCGCAAGGGTAGCCCAAATAAGAAGAGCAATACTCAGGATTCCAAGAAACGGTGCTCCCCAACATTCTAATTTCCGAATCCATTCCGGGCCCCGATAAGCCAAGATTATATTGATGCTCCAAAAAATAAAACACGTTAAAAATAGTGTTGCTTGATTTCCGGAAAAATCAGGGACTAAAGTCATAAGAATGAGATGCAGAGCTTTTCCTCCGAACCATGTCTGGATTCCAACCCAGCCGCATCCTACGATTCCGCGAGCAATTGAAGCAATATGTGCCCCCCTTGGACCAAACGCCAATCGGGCGAATACGGGATAGGGAATTCCATATTTGGTGCCGGCATGTGAGTTTAGCTGCATAGGAATTAAAACAAGCAGATTGCCAATGGTAACATTAATGAGCGCAGCCCAAGTAGACAAACCGAGGGAGACTAAGCTTGCAGATAAAGCATAAGTGGGAAGGCAGATAGACATTCCGACCCAAAGAGAAGAGACGTTGTAAGTTGTCCAGGTTCTTTGGGAAATAGAAGTTGGTGCCAAATCTCCATTGTAGTATTTTGAGTCAATTAATTCCGCACGGGCAACATCCGTTAGTTCATATAACCCATTATGTTCCCGCTGTGTATAGATAGACATATAACCTCCGTAATTCCATTCAATTTTATATTAAATTTCTATTTTATTACACACAAAACAATTTCAGAACAATTATATTATTATACAACATATCTCGTTATACTACTATTGTTTTTTATTTATTATTTTTGTAAACCATTTAAGATTAACGAGAGTAAATCATTTGAGTTCCAATTTTTTACTGAAATATCCTTTAGTACTTGCGGGATAAAATGTTGATTTTGAAAGTCTATATAGAATGCGATGGATCCCAAGATTCCGATGGAATACATTGATGGATCGCCTTCTTTAAATTCACCGGAGGAAATGCCATTTTTAATAATATTCAAGAGGCAGTGATAACGATATTCTATAAACTTTTCAAAAAGGGTTGATAGTTTAGCATCCCTGAATAATTCTAAGAGAAACAGATGCGGAGGAAGCTTTTTTGTGTGACACACATAATGAACAATACTGGTATCGTATTTAATAAAAATCCGCAACTGCTCAGATGCTTTTTTATTTTCATTTGACTTTTTTATATATTCATAATTCTTTTTATACTCATTTGAAAAATAGTCAAAGAGAGCCATAAATATGGCCTCTTTGCTGTCAAAATATTCGTAAACGGTACCTTTTCCAATGCCTGACCTGTTTGCGATATCTATAATTTTTGTGTTTGCATATCCTTTTTCTACGAAAATATCATAAGTAGCTTCTAAAATTTGTTCCCGTTTTTGTTTTTTTCTTACATTCATAGCCGTGACCACCTTTTTATAATGTAGAAAATAGCTTTTTAGTTTGGAAGAAAGTTTTGCTCTTCATCCTTGTTCCATTCTTCTTCCAATGCTTTCAGCTGCTCTGCACGCTGTTCTTTTTTTATGATAGATTTTTTCTTACGGTCATCATTAATAGAATAAAGTACCGGAATTAAAATCAATGTAACAAGTGTAGAACCCAGCAGTCCGCCGATAATAGTGGTTCCCATAGGCGCCAGCATTTCACCACCGTCTCCAAGTCCAAGAGAAAGTGGAATCATACCCACGCAGGTAGTAATTGTAGTCATTAAGATAGGGCGAAGCCTTGAAGAACCTGCCAATGCAATTGCATCTTCTTTTTCCATCTTCGTTTCGTTTAGCTTGATAAATTCAATCAGTAAGATTGAATTGTTTACAACAATACCAATCAACATGATGAGTGCAATGAAAGCAGGCATGGAGAGTCGCATTCCTGTTATAAATAAAGCTAGGAAGGAACCAGACATTGCAAAAGGAATTGCCATCATAACAACGACCGGAAGAACCAAGGATTCAAATTGTGCGGCCAAAAGCATATATACAAGTAAAATGGAAGTAAGCAGGGCGAGAAGCAGTGAACCGAAAGCTTCTACCATTTCTTCCTGCTGCCCGCCGTTATCATAAGAATAGCCGTCAGGGAACGGATAATTTTCAACGAGCTTCATGACGTCTTTTGAAACGGAACCAAGGTCTCTTCCTTCTATAGTAATATTTAAATCCACCGTTCGTTCCTGATTGGTCCGATTGATGACAGATGGCGAATTATCGTATACAAAATTAGCAATTTCACCCACTGGAACACTCTGACCGGAAGTACCTGTGACCAATATTTGTTTCATATTATCCAGACTGTCTTGAAACGTATCGTTTAAAGATAGGTTGATTTCAATTTCTTCTCCGTTTAATTTTAGCTTAGTAGCAGTGCTTCCAGTCAGTCCGGTTTTTAAATCATTAGCCAGCTGGTAGGCAGTGATGCCGTAGTGAGCGGCAGTATTTCGATTTAGAGAAACACGCACTTCAGGATTTCCCTCCGTTATACCTAATACAGCGTCTGAAACGCCTTCTACATCATGGATTTGACTTAATAAATCGTTTCCAATCTGTTCAAGCACGTCGAGCTCAGCTCCTTTAAAAGTTAAAGACATATCAGAACCACCCATCATCATTCCGGTTGAGGAAGATTCTGTAACTTTAATATCGGAACCGGAAAAATCCTTCAACTGTTTTTTTACTTCTTTCACAACTTCTGCTGTACTCCTTTTTCTTTTACTCCTTTCAACAAGTGTTACGTTGATTGTGGAGGTGTTGGAGGAGCTTCCCAAAAAATCGGAAGAAGCAATATCTACAGTACAGTGTTCCATTTCAGGAATTTCAAGTAAATAATTTTCCATTTGCTCTGCCGCCTTGTCACGGTCTTCAAGGCTGGTTCCATAAGGGCTTTCAATCGTGACTGAGAAGCTACCTTCATCTGTGGCAGGAATCAGTTCCATACCGACAACGCTCACTAAAATAGAAGAGACAATGAAAATGATGACACAGGTAATACAAGTGCGCTTTCTGTGTCGAAGAGCCCAGCGAATGATTTTTTCATAAATTTTTGTAAGAGCTTCAATTCCATGTGTAAAATAGGGAAGTAATTTAAATTTATAGCGGTGCTTCCCGATCCGTACATAGGTAACATGAATTACTTTTTTCATTATCCTTGAGCAGAGCATAGGGACAACGGTTAAAGATACTGCCAAGGAGGCAAGTAATGCAAAAATAATGGTATAACAGAAATCTCGGAACATCATAGCTGAAATGCCGCCGCTTAAGGCAATTGGGAGATATACGACTAAGCTGGTGAGAGTAGAAGCGATGACCGCAGTGTAAACCTGCTTACTCCCGGTAATTGCTGCAGCTTGCGGGTCACCCATTTCATGATTTAAGCTGTATATGTTTTCCAATACGATAACCGAGTTGTCAACGAGCATGCCGACACCTAAAGTAAGGGCACACAGAGTAATCATGTTTAACGTAATTCCCATAAAGTGCATCAAAGCAAAGGTCGCAAGAAAAGAAGCTGGGATCGATATAGCAATTACCATAGTAGAGCCAAAATTACGCAAAAAGAAGAAAATAACGATGACTGCTAATATTGCTCCGGTTATTGCAGAATTTGCAACGGAAGAAACTGCGTTCTGAATGAAGTCCGCTTGATTAAATCCAATCGTAAAATGTAAATCGGGATTCTTTTTCTCCAATGCATGTAATGTATTTTCAACAGATTTGCATACATCAACGGTATTGCCGACTGATTGTTTTGTGATGATGATTCCAATTGCTGTTCGGCCGTCTACACGGCTGATGGAATCCTGCTCTTTTTCCTGCATGGAAAGTGACGCAATATCTTGAAGATTAATAATTTCTCGTGTAGGGAGAGTAATCGGATATTTTTCTAATTCTTCTACATCTTTAAATTCTCCTATGGTACGCACGATAACCTCTGTTGAACCTTTTGAGATTGCACCGCTTGGACGATTTAGATTTTCAGCAGATAGCATTTGGCTAACAGCAGAGAGGGTAAGACCGTAACCCGCCAGTCGTTCTTGGTCAAAGTTGACTGCGACTTCTTGTTCAATTCCTCCAACTAACGAAACAGAGGCGACTCCGTCAACTCGCTTAAAGGAGTTAGTCAGATCGCCGTCGATTTTATTGTATAGGTCAGTTAGAGGCATATCACCGGATACATAGATCTGCATAATTGGTGCAGCATTCATATCCATTTTCATTACAATAGGATCCGATGCTTCATCTGGTAAATAGTCTTGAACAAGAGCAATCTTTTCACGCATATTAAGAGTTGCAAAATTCATATCTGTATCAGTTGAGAATTGTACTGCTGTAATCGAGCTGCCAGCACTTGAAAGAGAATAGATTGTATCTAAATTTTCTACAGCCGCCAACTGTTCCTCAATGGGCTTTGTAATCATAGTTTCCACTTCTTCAGGTGATGCGTTTGGATAATTAATCATAACCAAGGCGACCGGAAGCTGTATATTGGGAAAGAGATCTTGAGGAATTTGTATGAGAGATACCGTACCAATCAGAACTACCATTAACAGAACCATTACGGTAGTAATGGGGCGTTTTACGGAAATATGGGATAAATTCATATGTAATAAGCCTCCTATTTTATTATATTTACTTTTTCGCCTTCAATAATGTAATGCTGTCCTTCAGTAACAACTAAGTCACCTTTTTTCAAGCCCGATTTGATCTCGACTAAAGTACCGTTATCTAATCCGGTTTCTACTGAAACGTAAGAAGGAATACCATCTTTTAGAAGCACTACTGTTGTTTCGCTGGCTTTAATGATGACAGCATCAGAAGGGATGCAAAGTACGTTGGACTTCTGATCTGAGACTAGATTTACTTCTGCAAACATGCCCGCTTTTATTCCATCAGGAAGTTGGTTAAATGAGATTGTAACTGGGTAAGTTAAATTTCCGCTGGCTGGAGCGGGAGAAATCGTTTTGACAGTACCGTTAAAAGGCTCATTTGAAAGTGATTTTGCAGTTACGCTGACTTTATCTCCGACTTTTATTTTTCCGATGAGATATTCAGAGACGTTTGCTTCCAATTCTAGTTTTTCGGTATTAGCAATTGATACCGCCGCAGAGGAAAGAGAAGGATAGGCGCCTTCTGTTAAATTAACCTCGGTGATATATCCGCTGATTGGTGCGGTCATTGTGCCGTTTGAAAGCATGCTTTGAGCAGATGCCTGTGCCGCAAGTGAAGAATCGAGCTGCCCTTGACAAGTCTTATAGTTGGTCTCTGCCTGTTCATATTGCTGTTGTGAAACAGCTCCTTCTTTATATAATGTAGCCATACGTTCATAGTTTGTCTTAGCACTGTTTAATGCTTCCTGCGAAATAGAGACGCCTGCAGCGGCTTGATTGTAAGAAGCCTGTACTTGCTCGGTGTCCTGTGTAAACAGAACATCCCCTTTTGTAACATAGTCTCCAACCTTTACATTGACACGAGTAACTTCAGTCTGCAGAGTTGCCATCAAAGAGACTTGATCTTCTGCGGAAATAACTCCGCTCAATGGTGTTGTAACTTCGATGGTAGACATCAATGCTTCTGCTGTTTTCACATTAACTGGAGTTTTATCTAAGGACTCTTTATTGAGTCTGGATGAGATAATACGAAAAGCTGCAAAAAGAATAAATACGATTATAATACTAAAAAGTAAGAATTTCTTTTTTTTCGAGATGCCTGATATTTTTTTTGTTATTTGTTTTTCCATATGGTATTCCTCCTAAAACCAATTGCATTTACGCTGTTAAATTTATGTAATTCAATAAAAATTCTAAAAACTGACCAATGGGTCAGACCGATTTAATACTACTTTAGTGAGCTGAAAATGTCAATAGAAAATTGATCTTATGGAGGGTTCTGTTTAAAATAAATATGTAGGGATATATATATTAAAAAGAAAGAATAAAATTTTTGAATATTTAGTAAAATCTTAAGCTGTAAATAAAGAATATAGATGATTTATAGAATCGATTTGTGAAATAAGGGGGAAGCAAAATATGAAGAAATTAAAGAAGAAAGAACGTGAAGAATTAGTTGCACGTTTGTTGAATTTGTATCCAAATGCTGAGTGTGCACTTCACTTCAAGACGATCTATCAATTGCTGATTGCAGTGCTTCTATCAGCACAGACAACAGACAAGAGCGTAAATGAAGTGACCCCGGCACTTTTTGAGAGGTCTCCGGATGCAAAGACAATGTCGGAGCTTTCAGAGGAAGAATTGCAGAAGTATTTAAAGAGGATTGGGATGTATCGAACCAAGGCAAAAAACGTACGGAATTTATCCATTCAATTGTTAGAGGAATATAACGGAGAAGTTCCAAAGGATTATGAAAAGCTGGTTGAATTACCTGGGGTGGGAAGGAAAACGGCAAATGTTGTATTGTCTGTTGGATTTGGTGAACCTCGTATCGCTGTAGATACACATGTCTTTCGATTAGCGAATCGAATTGGAATTGTAAATGAAAAGAATGTATTAAATACCGAACTTGCATTAATGAGAGTTATCCCAAAAGAATATTGGAGTGATACGCATCATGCTCTGATCTGGCATGGCCGCCAGATTTGTACAGCGAGAAATCCAAAATGTGAAGAATGCTTCCTTAATGATTTGTGTTTAAAAAATGGTCTAGATAAGAAATAAAATTGGTTATAGTATGTCTTGCTTAAAAAACAGATAATTCCTATTATTTCAAATTATTTTGTAGAAATTTACCAAAAGCAATTGTAATTTACTGTGGATACGTGTATAATTTTATACATAGTCTATTTTGTATTTTTAAATTTAGTAATTATAAAATTTAAACCGAATTTGAAACAGTGGGGGAAGTAAAATGAAAAAGAAGATGTATTTTAAAAGCAGCATACAACGAATGAATAGTATTCAAACCAAAATAATTACAATTATTGGAAGTATTTTAATTGTTGCAATGGTTCTTGCCGGTATTGTTGTGGTGAATCTTACATCGAAAACGGTCATTAAAAATGAATCAGATATTGCTCAAATATCTCAAGAAAAATTGGTGGCCGAGCTGAATAATTACTTTACACTTTATGTAACTGTCACGAAACAATTAGCCTATGATGATAACGTGAGAAATTTATTACAGAATGTGACTGCGGTAAGTGAGTTAAAAAGTTCCCCTTATTGGAGCGGAGCCCATGATATGCTTGCACGGACCGAATATGCAAATGTAGAAAACAATTTTGAGCCATTTGTTGTAGATTTGGATGGGCAAGTTGGATTTGATGGTGAGAATTGGGTTGACAGTTATGATCTGACGACGCGGGACTACTGGTTTCGGGATGAAGCAGATATAGAACGAGGGTATATCATTACTGAGCCGTATGTGGATCTGGACACGGGAGATCAGGTTATTACTGTTTCCGCTCCTGTCTATAATTCATCCGGCAGTAAGATTATAGGGATTGCAGGGATTGATGTACATACAAATAAAATCAATGAAATGATTTCTGAACATAAAACTACTTATGAAACTGGGCAGACTATCCTCTTTTCCAAGACTGGAATGGTATTGTCAAGTAAAGACGACGAAGATATTTTAAAGGATATTACAGAAATCGGTCTGAGTTCGGAAATTCTAGGTGATTTAGAATCACCTAGTGGAAATGTCATACAATTTAATGATGACGGAGTGGAATCGTACGGTGTAAGCAGCACGATTGAAGCAGCTGATTGGAAAGTGCTTTTATCCATACCGGAAAAAGAATTTTTAAGCGCAGTTCAAACAACAAAGCGGACGGTGACGTTACTATTCGTATTTGCTGGAATGATTCTTTTAGCCGTTATGGTCTTAATTTCCAGAAGCATTATAGCGCCGTTAAAGCGTTTGACTGTGGTTACCGATGAAATGGCGAAAGGAAACCTGGATGCAGAAATAGATATTCATGCGAATGATGAAGTGGGAAGGCTCGCAGACTCGATGCGTGCATTGACGCAACGTTTACATAGCTACGTGGATTATATTGCAGAAATCTCTGATGCACTTTATGAATTCGGAAATGGAAATCTGACCTTGCATTTGGAGCAAGCCTATGATGGCGAATTTGAACGAGTAAAAGAAGCGATGATGAATGCATCTACAGTCTTTAAACATACGATCGGAGAAATGGTAGACATTTCTTCACAGGTAGCAAGCAGCTCCGAGCAGGTGGCAAGCGGTTCACAGATGCTGGCACAGGGTACAACGGAGCAGGCAAGCTCCATCGAGGAATTGTCTGCAACCATTCAGGAAATCTCTGAGAATGTAAATAAAAATGCACAAAATGCAATGCATGCAGCAACACAGGTACAGACGGTGGGAAAAGCCGCAGATAAGAGCAACGAACAGATGGTTCATATGATGAAGGCAATCGATGAAATCAATGTGAAATCATCGGAGATCGGAAAGATCATTAAAACGATTGATGACATTGCATTCCAGACTAACATTTTGGCACTGAATGCAGCTGTTGAAGCGGCCAGGGCTGGAGCAGCCGGAAAGGGCTTCGCTGTCGTAGCCGACGAAGTTCGAAACTTAGCAAGCAAGTCAGCAGAAGCGGCAAAGAATACGACTATTTTAATTGAAGATTCCATACGAGCGGTAGAGAATGGAACGTCAATTGCAAATGAAACGAGTCAGGTCTTAAGTGAAGTGCTGGAGGGTGTGACACAAACGGTTGATCAAATACATAAAATTTCAAATGCATCCAATGAGCAGGCAGATTCCTTGTCCAGTACGTTGCAGGGAGTGGAACAAATCAGTGCCGTTGTACAGACGAATTCAGCAACGGCTGAGGAGAGCTCTGCGGCCAGTGAAGAATTATCCAGTCAGGCTGCAATGCTGAAACAATTGTCGAATCGATTTAATTTAAATTAGATTATTAATAAGTGTAAAAAATACGAAATGCAATTTATTGCATTTCGTATTTTTTTGTTCGTACATATACGATAAACGATATAATGTTTAATTATTTGCAATATTCATGAAAATGAATTATAATAATTAGTAAAATATTAGTTACAGATAATGGGGGAAATAAAATGAAAAAAAGGTTGCATTTTAAAAGCAGCATACAACGGATGAAGAGTATTCAAACCAAAATTGTTACAATTATTGGTAGTATTGTAATTGTTGCAATGGTTCTTGCCGGTATCGTAGTGGTGATTCTTACATCGAATACGGTCATTAAAAATGAAACAGATATTGCACAAGCATCTCAAGAAAAATTAGTGGCCGAGCTGAATAATTATTTTATTCTTTATACTACAGTTACAAAACAGATGGCATATGATGACAATGTAAGAAATTTATTGCAAAATGTAACGACTGCGAATGAGTTGAATAGCTCGCCTTATTGGAAGGGCGTTTATGATATGCTTACGAGGACATATTCTGCTAACGTGGATAATAATTTTGACCCGTTTGTTGTAGACTTGGATGCCAAAGTTGGTTTTAATGGGATTGATTGGTTAGATAATTTTGATTTAACAACGAGGGATTATTGGTTTAAAGATGAAACGGATATTAAGAGAGGATATATTATAACTGAACCATATGTGGACTTGGACACAGGAGATCAGATTATTACCGTTTCTGCTCCGGTGTATAATCCATCCGGAAGCCAAATTATAGGAATTGTTGGAATTGATGTACATATTAATAAAATCAATGAAATGATCGCAGAGCATAAAACAACCTATGAAACAGATAAAACTGTGCTCTTCTCAGATACAGGAGTGGTACTGTCAAGTCAGGATGACGAAGATATTTTAAAAAATATGACGGAAATTGGATTAAGTAAGGAAATGCTGGATGACCTGAAATCACCAAGTGGGGATGTGATTCAATTTAGCGATGACGGCGTATCCTCTTATGGCGTGACTGGAACGATTGAAGCAGCTGATTGGAAAATACTTTTAACGATTCCGGAGAAAGAATTTTTAAGTGCAGTTCGAACTACAAAACGAACCGTGACTTTATTCTTCGTAGTTGCTGGAATGATTCTTTTGGCAGTAATGCTTCTGGTTTCCAGAAGCATTACTGCGCCGTTAAAGCGTTTGACTGCGGTTATTGATGAAATGGCGAAAGGAAATCTGGATGCAGAAATCAATATTTATGCAAATGATGAAGTGGGAAGGCTCGCAGACTCGATGCGGCAACTGACGCAGCGTTTACACAGCTATGTCGATTATATCGCAGAAATTTCCGATGCACTTTATGAATTCGGAAATGGAAATCTGACCTTGCATTTGGAACAAGCCTACGATGGCGAATTTGAACGAGTGAAAGAAGCGATGATGAATGCATCTACAGTCTTTAAACATACAATCGGAGAAATGGTAGACATTGCTTCACAGGTAGCAAGCAGCTCCGAGCAGGTGGCAAGCGGCTCACAGATGCTGGCGCAAGGGACAACGGAACAAGCAAGCTCCATCGAGGAATTGTCTGCAACCATTCAGGAAATCTCTGAGAATGTAAATAAAAATGCACAAAGTGCAATGCATGCAGCAACACAGGTACAGACGGTGGGAGAGGCTGCAGATAAGAGCAATGAACAGATGGTTCATATGATGAAGGCAATCGATGAAATCAATGTGAAATCATCGGAGATCGGAAAGATCATTAAAACGATTGATGACATTGCATTCCAAACGAACATCTTGGCACTGAATGCAGCCGTTGAAGCAGCCAGAGCCGGAGCAGCTGGAAAGGGCTTTGCAGTCGTAGCCGACGAAGTTCGAAACTTAGCAAGCAAGTCAGCAGAGGCGGCAAAGAATACGACTATTTTAATTGAAGATTCCATACGAGCGGTAGAGAATGGAACGTCAATTGCAAATGAAACGAGTCAGGTCTTAAGTGAAGTGCTGGAAGGTGTGATACAGACCGTTGAGAGGATTCATGAGATTTCAAATGCATCCAATGAGCAGGCAGATTCCTTGTCCAGTACGTTGCAGGGAGTGGAACAAATCAGTGCCGTTGTACAGACGAATTCAGCAACGGCTGAGGAGAGCTCTGCAGCCAGTGAAGAATTATCCAGTCAGGCTGCCATGCTGAAACAATTGTCGAATCGATTTAATTTGAACTAAACTTGCATTAAAATAAAACAAAAAATGTTTTACAGGCAGTTTTAAGGCTGCCTGTATTTCATATGCTGAGGGTAATTATATAATAATACTTTTACTTTTAATTTAAGATAAAATACTTGTAATTTTATAATTTGAATGTAATTATTTTTATACAAAATTATTAAATAACCTGATAGAATTAAAAAACACAAAATTAAATATAAATTTATTTGAATTTATTGACAATATGACATATAATAGCACAATCTGATAAAATTTGAAATGAAAGGGTAGCAGTAGATGAAAAAAAGTATAGGCAAAATCAAAAGTATACAAAACAAGATAATAATTGGAATTGGCGGCATTATAATCATTGCAATGGTTCTTGCAGGTATTGTTGTGGTGAATCTTACTTCCAAAACAGTAATAAAGGATGAGAGTAATATTGCTCAGGTATCAGAAGAGAAATTGATTGCTGAGTTGAACCATTACTTTACTCAGTACATAAGCGTCACAAAGCAGATGGCACTTGATGAAAGCCTTCAAGAACTATTAGAAACAGTTCATGAGAGAAAAGATCTAAAAACCTCACCTTATTGGGAGGGTGCACATGAAATGCTGAGGCGTACAAAAGATGCAAATGTTGAAAATGATTTTGCACCATTTGTTGCAGATTTGGATGCGCTACTTATGTTTAATGGGGAAGAATGGGTTTCGGAAGATGGATTTGATTTTACGTTACGAGACTACTGGTTTAAGGATGAAACAGATATTGAGCGAGGTTATATCATTTCTGAGCCATATCTCGATTCATATACCGGCGACCAGATTGTTACGGTTTCCGCTCCGATTTATAATAAAGCAAATACTAAAATCATAGGTATTGCAGCGATTGATGTACATATCAATGAAATGAATAAGATGGTTACGGGGCATGCGACTTCTTATGAAACAGCGAAAACCCTTCTTTGTTCTTCAAGCGGAAAGGTGCTTGCAAGCAGTGATGAAGAGGAAGTGCTGAAATCGATTGACGAAATCGGATTGAGTAAAGCCATGTTAGAAGACGTTGCACAGCCAAGTGGAAATGTGATTCGATTCGACGATAACGGCGTATCCTCTTATGGTGTGAGCGGAACGATTGAAGCATCCGGCTGGAAAGTACTTTTATCCATACCGGAAAAAGAATTTTTAAACTCGGTAAAAACAACGACACGGACATTGACGATCTTTTATGTATTGGTAGGACTGATTTTATTAGCGGTTATGCTTTTCATTTCCAGGAGCATTACAGCGCCGTTAAAACGTTTGACTGTGGTTACCGATGAAATGGCGAAAGGAAACCTGGATGCAGAAATCAATATTTATGCAGATGATGAAGTGGGAAGGCTCGCAGACTCGATGCGGCAACTGACGCAGCGTTTACACAGCTATGTCGATTATATCGCAGAAATTTCCGATGCACTTTATGAGTTCGGAAATGGAAATTTGACCTTGCATTTGGAACAAGCCTACGATGGCGAATTTGAACGAGTGAAAGAAGCGATGATGAATGCATCTACAGTCTTTAAACATACAATCGGAGAAATGGTAGACATCGCTTCACAGGTAGCAAGCAGCTCCGAGCAGGTGGCAAGCGGCTCACAGATGCTGGCGCAAGGGACAACGGAACAAGCAAGCTCCATCGAGGAATTGTCTGCAACCATTCAGGAAATCTCTGAGAATGTAAATAAAAATGCACAAAGTGCAATGCATGCAGCAACACAGGTACAGACGGTGGGAGAGGCTGCAGATAAGAGCAATGAACAGATGGTTCATATGATGAAGGCAATCGATGAAATCAATGTGAAATCATCGGAGATCGGAAAGATCATTAAAACGATTGATGACATTGCATTCCAAACGAACATCTTGGCACTGAATGCAGCCGTTGAAGCGGCCAGGGCCGGAGCAGCCGGAAAGGGCTTTGCAGTCGTAGCCGACGAAGTTCGAAACTTAGCAAGCAAGTCAGCAGAGGCGGCGAAGAATACGACTATTTTAATTGAAGATTCCATACGAGCGGTAGAGAATGGAACGTCAATTGCAAATGAAACGAGTCAGGTCTTAGGTGAAGTGTTGGAGGGTGTGACACAGACCGTTGAGAGGATTCATGAGATTTCAAATGCATCCAATGAGCAGGCAGATTCCTTGTCCAGTACGTTGCAGGGAGTGGAACAAATCAGTGCCGTTGTACAAACGAATTCAGCAACGGCTGAGGAGAGCTCTGCAGCCAGTGAAGAATTATCCAGTCAGGCTGCCATGCTGAAGCAGTTATCGAATCGATTTAATTTAGATTAAATCGAAGTAAAATATATTTGTGAATAGTCAAAAACAGGCAGTTTTATAACTGCCTGTTTTTTGTTTGTAGTAACTGCAAGTTGATTCAAAATATAAATTACAAATTTTCTATGTATATAATAAAAAATTACTTAAAAAAATTGTCCGATAATACCGAATAGAAAAAATTAACAAAATAAAATGTAAATTCAATTGAATTTGGAAGTGATGTGGAATATAATATATTTCATACAATATATTATTAATTCAAATAAGGGGGTAGCAGTGCATGAAAAGAAGTATAAAAGATTTATACAGGATAGAAAGCATACAAAACAAAATAGTTATTGGCATTGGTGGCATTATAATTATTGCAATGATTCTTGCAGGTATTGTTGTGGTGAATCTTACTTCCAAAACAGTAATAAAGGATGAGAGTAATATTGCTCAGGTATCAGAAGAGAAATTGATTGCTGAGTTAAACCATTACTTTACTCAGTACATAAGCGTCACAAAACAGCTGGCACTTGATGATAATCTTCAAAAAATATTAGAAACGATTCATGAGAAAAAAGATCTAAAAACCTCACCTTATTGGGAGGGTGCACATGAAATGTTAAGGCGTACGGAAGAAGCAAATGTTGAAAATGATTTTGCACCATTTATTGGAGCCCTAAATGCACAAGTTGGATTTGACGGTGGAGATTGGATCAGTGATGATGATTTCGATTTAACACAAAAAGACTATTGGATTCAAAATGAAACAGATATTGAGCGAGGTTATATCATCACTGAACCATATCTCGATTCATATACCGGAGACCAAATTATTACGGTTGCTTCTCCAATTTACAATAAAGCAAATACTAAAATCATAGGAATTGCGGGAATTGACGTACATATCAATAAAATGAATAAGATGGTTACGGGGCATGCGACTTCTTATGAAACAGCGAAAACCCTTCTTTGCTCTTCAAGCGGAAAGGTGCTTGCAAGCAGTGATGAAGAGGAAGTGCTGAAATCGATTGACGAAATCGGATTGAGTAAAGCCATGTTAGAAGACGTTGCACAGTCAAGTGGAAATGTGATTCGATTCGACGATAACGGCGTATCCTCTTATGGCGTGAGCGGAACGATTGAAGCAGCTGGCTGGAAAGTACTTTTATCCATACCGGAAAAAGAATTTTTAAGTTCGGTAAAAACAACGACACGGACATTGACGATCTTTTATGTATTGGTAGGACTGATTTTATTAGCGGTTATGCTTTTCATTTCCAGGAGTATTACAGCGCCGTTAAAACGTTTGACTGTGGTTACCGATGAAATGGCGAAAGGAAATCTGGATGCAGAAATCAATATTTATGCAAATGATGAAGTGGGAAGGCTCGCAGACTCGATGCGGCAACTGACGCAGCGTTTACACAGCTATGTCGATTATATCGCAGAAATTTCCGATGCACTTTATGAGTTCGGAAATGGAAATTTGACCTTGCATTTGGAACAAGCCTACGATGGCGAATTTGAACGAGTGAAAGAAGCGATGATGAATGCATCTACAGTCTTTAAACATACAATCGGAGAAATGGTAGACATTGCTTCACAGGTAGCAAGCAGCTCCGAGCAGGTGGCAAGCGGCTCACAGATGCTGGCGCAAGGAACAACGGAGCAAGCAAGCTCCATCGAGGAATTGTCTGCAACCATTCAGGAAATCTCTGAGAATGTAAATAAAAATGCACAAAGTGCAATGCATGCAGCAACACAGGTACAGACGGTGGGAGAGGCTGCAGATAAGAGCAATGAACAGATGGTTCATATGATGAAGGCAATCGATGAAATCAATGTGAAATCATCGGAGATCGGAAAGATCATTAAAACGATTGATGACATTGCATTCCAAACGAACATCTTGGCACTGAATGCAGCCGTTGAAGCAGCCAGGGCCGGAGCAGCCGGAAAGGGCTTTGCAGTCGTAGCCGACGAAGTTCGAAACTTAGCAAGCAAGTCAGCAGAGGCGGCAAAGAATACGACTATTTTAATTGAAGATTCCATACGAGCGGTAGAGAATGGAACGTCAATTGCAAATGAAACGAGTCAGGTCTTAGGTGAAGTGTTGGAGGGTGTGACACAGACCGTTGAGAGGATTCATGAGATTTCAAATGCATCCAATGAGCAGGCAGATTCCTTGTCCAGTACGTTGCAGGGAGTGGAACAAATCAGTGCCGTTGTACAGACGAATTCAGCAACGGCTGAGGAGAGCTCTGCGGCCAGTGAAGAATTATCCAGTCAGGCTGCCATGCTGAAGCAGTTATCGAATCGATTTAATTTAAATTAACTTTTTTATGACATGTAAAAGCGCAAATTTCTATGAAATTTGCGCTTTTGCAATTTGTACAGGAACCCATTATTGTTGAAATTATTTGAAAGTTTCTTAAATAGAGAATATAATGAAAAAAAGAATTTATAAATAAGTAATAAGAAATGGGGGAAGTGAAATGAAAAAATGTATGCAAGGAATGAAAAGTATACAAACAAAGATTGTAGCAATCATTGGAGGAATTATCATTATAGGTATGATAATTTCAGGAGTTGTTTTAATAAGTTTGACTTCAAGGACTGTTACAAATGATCAAAGTCATATTGCCCGACTGTCTACACAAAAATTAGTTTCTGATGTGGATAATTATTTTACTCACTATGTCGCAGTTGCACAACATATGTCCCTAGACTCAAATCTTCAATATTTGTTGACTTCAGTATCGAATAAATCCCAGTTAAAAACTTCTCCGCATTGGGATGGGTCTTATCATATGTTGAAAAAAACGATGGATGGGGATACAGAGAATATCTTATCCGCATTTGTTGCAGATCTAGATGGTAAATTTGGATTTGACGGAGGAGACTGGATTTCGGATGACGGTTTTGATTTGGAACAGAAAGATTATTGGTTTTATGACGCAGCCGACATTGAAAAAGGATTCATTATCACTGAGCCGTATGTGGATGTAGACACCGGAAGTATGGTTATTACTGTTTCTGCACCTATTTACAATTCTTCTGAAAGTCAGATTATAGGAATTGCAGGCATTGATGTACAAATTACAAAAATTAATCAGATGGTTACTCGGCAGGAATCTGCTTATGAAACCGCTGAGACTATTTTGTGTGCAACAAGCGGTAAGGTTTTAGCGAGTGTAGATGAAAAAGAAATATTAAAACCGGTTTCAGAAATCGGATTAAGTCAGTCAATGCTGGATGATATTTCAGATCCAAGTGGTGATGTGGTGGAATTTGAAAATAATGATATCCCTTTTTATGGCGTTAGCGGTACTATAAAAGATGCAGGATGGAAGGTTGCATTACTGATTCCGGAAAAAGAATTTTCACATACAGTAAAATCCACTACAAGAACAACTGTGTTATTTTTTATTTTAGTCGCGCTGATTTTATTTGCTGTGATGATTCTTATAGCAAGAGGAATTGCGGCTCCATTAAAAAGATTGACGGCAATAACGGATGAAATGGCACAGGGAAATTTGGATGCTGAGATTGATATTGTTTCTAGCGATGAAGTCGGAAGACTTGCAGACTCCATGCGCGCATTGACACAGCGTTTACATAGCTACGTCGATTATATTAATGAGATATCGAATGCACTTCATGAATTCGGAAAGGGAAACCTTACGTTAAATTTGGAACAGGCATACGATGGAGAATTTGAACAAATTAAGATTGCATTGCTTAATATGTCTTCTGTTTTTAGGGAGACCATTGGTGAAATGACTGAAATTGCTTCACAAGTTGCAAACGGTTCTGAGCAGGTAGCGGGCGGTTCACAGATGCTGGCACAAGGAACAACGGAACAAGCAAGCTCCATCGAGGAATTGTCTGCAACCATTCAGGAAATCTCTGAGAATGTAAACAAAAATGCACAAAGTGCAATGCATGCAGCAACACAGGTACAGACGGTGGGAGAGGCCGCAGACAAGAGCAACGAACAGATGGTTCATATGATGAAGGCAATCGATGAAATCAATGTGAAATCATCGGAGATCGGAAAGATCATAAAAACGATTGATGACATCGCATTCCAAACGAACATCTTGGCACTGAATGCAGCTGTTGAAGCAGCCAGAGCAGGAGCAGCCGGAAAAGGCTTTGCGGTTGTAGCGGATGAGGTTCGAAATTTAGCAAGCAAGTCAGCAGAGGCGGCAAAAAATACAACCGTTTTAATCGAAGATTCGATACGTGCGGTTGAGAATGGAACAGCGATTGCGAATGAAACGGGTCAGGTATTGAGTGAAGTTCTAAAAGGTGTGACTCAAACAGTCGATCTAATTCATGAAATTTCTGAAGTGACCAATGTTCAAGCGGATTCACTTGATAATACACTGCGAGGCGTAGAGCAAATCAGCGCCGTTGTACAGACGAATTCAGCGACAGCAGAACAAAGTTCAGCTGCAAGTGAAGAACTTTCCAGCCAAGCTGCAATGCTAAAGCAGTTATCAAATAAATTCATTTTATAGAAAAAAAAGCAGCAGTTTATATAGAATAAACTGCTGCTTTTTTTAGCGATTTTATTTCCCACAGCATTTTTTATATTTTTTTCCGCTCCCGCAAGGACACAAATCATTTCTTCCAGGTGTTTTTTCTTTGATAACGGTTTTGGACCGCTTATAATTCCTTGTGATTTCTTCTCTTTTTTCAGCTGAAAGAATGGTTTCCCATTGAGGCAAACCATAAAGATAATCCGCATCGGCTGCAAGCATATTAAAATATAGCTTTTCTAAGTCAATATCAAGCTCAATTTGGCTGGATTTATCCGTTTTTTCAATAGGCTGCTCCTTTTTTAAGCTGGATTGTATGCCATCTAAGAAGCCCATAAAGATAACAGGGTCCGCATCATACTTTGCTACTAATTCTTCAAAGGAACCACATACCTTTTTTGTTGGATGTTCCAAAATGGAGCTGTAAATTTTCTTTTCTGTAGAGCTATAGTTCTCCCAAAATTTCGGAAAGCTCTCATCTGTCTGATTTCCAATCAAATCTTGCCATTCTTCAAATAAACTCATATCCGATTCTCCTTATAATATAACTTTTGCTTAGTCAAGCAAAGCTACGCTGATAATGCTTTTGACTTCTTTTACAAAGCTAAAGTTGCAAACTTCTTCTAGTGCTTCATTCAAGCGATCTCTTGTCACTTCATGAAGGATATAAATTAACGGAACATTTCTTCCGGTCTGACGACCTCTTGAACGCTGTAAAAATGTATCAATACTGATGCCATAGTTTCCTAATGTCGTTGCAATGTTACCAAGAACGCCTGGCATATCTTCTGCAATTAGATTGACATAATACATATTTTGCCCTTCTCCGTCGAAGGAAAGATTCTTGTTGTCATTAATTGCAGTCGGTACAGCCATAGCTGTGGTGTTAGTTGCATAAGCGCGAGCAATTTCTACAATATCACCTACGACTGCACTTCCGGTAGGCATGGCACCGGCACCTTTTCCGTAAAGCATTACATCATCAACGGCATTTCCCTTTGCAAAAATAGCATTAAATTCGTTGTTTACAGTGGCTAGAGGATGATTCATTGGAATCATAGCCGGTTGTACATGGCATTCCAGCGAATTACGGTAACGTTTTGCCATAGCGATTAATTTGATTTTATATCCAAACTGAAAAGCGAAATCAATGTCTTCTTTTGTAATGTGTGTGATTCCCTGTGTTGGTATGTCTTTTGGCGATATGCTGAGCCCGAACGCAGTAGAGATAAGGATACAAAGTTTATTCGCTGCATCCATTCCCTCAACATCACTCGTAGGGTCAGCTTCTGCAAATCCTTTTAACTGTGCATCGTGTAAAGCATCTTCATAGCTTAAACCATTTTCGGACATTTGCGTTAAAATATAATTTGTAGTGCCGTTTACAATACCTACGATCTGTGTAAACTCATTCGCTTGCAGTGATGTAGAAATTGCATTCAAGATCGGAATACCGCCTCCTACACTTGCTTCATAGCGGAGCATTACTTTGTTTTTAATCGAAAGTTTTGTCAGTTCTTCACCTTTAGCGGCGATAACTTCTTTGTTTGCAGTAACGACATGTTTTTTATTATTCAATGCTTCTGTCATATAATCATAAGCGGGGTGCATTCCGCCTAATAACTCCACAACTACATCAATCGAAGGGTCTTTTAAGATGTCATCGGGATTCTCAGTTAGAAGCTCCTGCGGGATATCCACCTCTCTTTTTTTTGTTTTGTTGTGAACGAGAACCTTTACTACTTCAATGGTAACTCCGGTTGTAGATGAGATGATTTGATCATTTGTGCAGAGCATTCGATAGGTCCCGCTGCCTACGGTTCCTAGACCTAAGATTCCAATTTTCAGCTTTTTGTTATTCATATTTCTCCCTCCTGGATTTTGATATGACAACATTATATTATATTATTGCTTATTCTGCAAAAATTATCTTTTAAAAGTGTCAAAAATTTATTATGATATAAGAAGTTATGTGTAAACTGAAAGAATATAGGAACAAAAAACAGAAACGGAGTAATAATATGGCAATGCATATTGTATTGGTGGAACCCGAAATTCCTCCCAACACGGGAAACATAGCAAGAACTTGTGCAGCAACGGGAACTGTGCTACATTTGATTAAACCATTGGGATTTTCAATAGATGACGCTCACCTGAAAAGAGCTGGATTGGATTACTGGCCTTATGTTAAGATTGAGGTACATGAAAACTTAGATAATTTTTTAGAACTTTATGGAGAAAAAAATCTATACTTGGCTACTACAAAAGGTGGAAAGGTCTATACAGATGTTAAATTTCGAGATGATGATATGATACTTTTTGGAAAAGAAACGGCGGGACTGCCGCGGGAGTTTATCCAAGCTAATATGGAAAAAGCAATTCGAATCCCTATGAGTAAGGATACAAGATTACGCTCTTTAAACTTAGCAAATTCGGCAAACATTATTTTATTTGAAGCATTAAGACAGATGCAGTTTCCGGATTTGCGATAATGATTTTTAAGATGGAATAAAAAAAGCAGTATAAAAACATATTGATATAACAAATAAGAAAGAAGGAATTGCTTTGATGTTAACAATTATTTTTTTCCAAGTTTTGGGTGGTTCAGGGTTATTACTTTATGGAATTGAAATTATGAAAGACTCCCTTGAGCTATGCACGGAGGGAAGAACTGTAAAATTGTTAGAACTGTCCAGCAAAAGTACGTTTAATAGTATTTTGGCCGGAGCAGCAGTAACAATGATCAATCAAAAAAGCAGTGCAACCACAGTTATGGTAGTCGGCCTGGTAAATGCAGGAATGATGTCATTGGTGCAGGCAACTGGAGTAATTATGGGTGCAAACGTCGGTACAACAGTAACGGCACAGATTTTAGCATTTCGTATTGAGCTTTTAGCTCCATGCATTGTCGGTGTTGCTGCGATATTTTGGAAATATGTAGAGAATAAACAAGTGCAGTATATCGCGGAGATATTTATTGGCTGTGGCATTATGTTTATTGGAATGATTTTTATAGAAAGTGCAATGGAACCGCTAAAGCTGAATCCTCAGATTCAGCCGCTACTGCTGCGTTTAAGTCGTCTTGATCTGCTTGGATATATCTATTTAATTATCTTTGGTTTCTTGGTAACTGCCTTAGTGCGAAGCAGCAGCGTTATTACGGGTATCATGATTGCGATGTCGGCACAAGGAATGTTGACCATAGAAGCAGGAATTCCACTTATTTTAGGTTTAAATATTGGGAAATGCCTGTCAGCCATGTTTTCCAGTTTTGGAACAACAAGAACAGCAAAGAGAGCAGCAGTGATACATTTATTATTCAATACGTTTGGAGCCCTGTTAGTGCTTCTTTTTTTTCGACACCCAATGGAAAGCATTATGTTTCGCTTGGCGCCGCATAGTATTCCGCGGCAGATTGCAAATGCGCATACTTTTTTTAATTTGGGAACGACGATACTTTGTGCTCCATTTATAAGTATTTTGGTTAGAGCTTCGGGTAAATTGGTTCCTTTGAAGAAAAAGGAAGAGAAAAATGAAGTCAGCAACTTAAATGTACGTATGCTGGAAACGCCTAGTATTGCATTGGCACAGGTAAATAATGAAATCTATCAGATGGCGTCCTTGGCATGCAATATTTACGATCAAAGTTTTCAATCAGTCAGAAAATCATCAGAGAAGATCGTAGAACGAGTTCAGCAAGAAGAAGAAAATGTGATGAGAATGCAAAAAGAAATTGAGATCTATCTGGTAAAGCTTTCTCAAAAAAATATTACGGATGTACAACATAAAAGCCTGAACTTATTATTGGGTGTAACGGGAGATGTAGAGAGAATCAGTGATGCGTCCTACAATATATCTAAATTGGCATTCTTTAAAAAGAAAAATAGTATCCATCTGAGTCAGGAGGCAAAAGACGAGTTGGATGAACTCCATAAACGCATTATGGAAGTTGCAAATGGCATGGTAGAATCCATCAGAGACGGTAATGCAGAACGAGCTAATAATCTGCTTTCTATGGAAATACAAATAAAAGCAATGGAAGAGGTGCTTCGTGAAAACCATGTAAAACGTTTAAATCAAGGATGTTGTACACCTGGTTCCGGAGTTTTATATTTGGACTTAATCAGTCATATGGAACGTGTGGCGGAACATTTACGAAAAATAGGTATTTTTATCATAGAAAATGCAAAATACTAAAACAGTTTGCTAATTTGATGAATTGTTTTTTTTCCAGAGGAAATGTGATATACTATATACAGGAGGAAATTTTTTCTTGGCCTAAGCTAGAGTTATTTCTTGAAGAGAAAGGACGGGAATCATGAGACTTGGTTATGACCTGACAATTGAACAATCACAGAAACTGGTAATGACTCCTGAACTGATTCAAGCCATTCAGATTTTGCAATTCAATACACAAGAACTGGATACTTATGTAGAAGAGCAATTACTCATTAATCCTATTTTAGAATTAGATGGGAACCATTTTGAGGCAAAGGGGCAGACGGAAGAGCCTGAGAAGGAGATGAATCAAAGCGCAGGTGAGAAAGAATATAAGAAAAAGGACGAAGAATTCGACTGGGCGGAACATTTTAAAGAAAGAGAATATGATGATATTAGCTACAAGCAGTGGGAGTACGGAAGTTCGGAGAAAGAAGAATATTCTTTTGAACAATTTGTTTCTTCAGATATTACATTGACAGAACATTTGATGTTCCAGCTGCAATTTGTATCGATGCGGAAAAGCTGCCGGATGCTGGCTAAATATATGATTGAAGGTTTAGATGAAAATGGATATTTGACGCAGACTGTTAGTGAAATTGCGGGTCGATTTTCAACGACACCGGATAAAGTTGAAGAAGTTTTGGCTGTATTGCAGGGCTTTGAGCCAACCGGCGTTGCAGCCAGAAATTTAATCGAGTGTTTAAAAATCCAATTACAAAGTAAAGGCAGCGACAGTCCTATAATTAATAAAATTATTGAAGAGCATTTAGAGGACTTAGCGGCAAATCGTCTTTGCGCGATTGCAAAAGCAGTTAATTTGTCAGTGAAAGAAGTGCAGGAAATCTGTGATCTGATTAAAACGTTAGAACCAAAACCGGGAAGACAATTTGGCTCTGCTCAGGAGACTCGATATATTGTACCAGATGTTACAGTAGAAAAAGTGGGTGACGAGTATGTAATTACAGTGAATGACAGCACTGCACCTCGTCTAAATGTAAGCACATATTATCAAAAAATGCTTGTGCAATCCGATAAAGAATCCAGTATTTCTAAATTTTTAACAGGACGTTTAAATTCAGCACTTTGGCTCATAAAAAGTATTGAACAAAGAAGGCAGACTATTTATAACGTGGTAAGTGCAGTTGTGAAATATCAAGTGGATTTTTTTGAAAAAGGACAGAAATATTTAAAAACATTAACTTTAAAGCAAATTGCAGATGAAGTAGGGATTCATGAATCCACAGTGAGCCGTTCCATTAACGGAAAGTACATGCAGAGTCCAATGGGTGTATTTGAAATAAAATATTTCTTTACCAGTGGTGTGGCAGCCAGCAGCGGTGAGGGAATCGCATCAGGGAGTATAAAAACTTTCATTAAAGAAATTGTTGATAATGAAGATCCAAAAGCACCATACAGCGATCAACGTATGGTAGAGCTTTTGAAAGAAAGAGGAATTGATATTTCAAGAAGAACCGTCGCAAAATATCGAGATGAAATGAACATTCTATCTTCCTCTAAAAGAAAGCGTTATTAAAATATTTGCTAGCCTAATATGATAGAGAGGTATCGAGGATGAAGAAAAAAGTTGGAATCAACGGATTTGGGAGAATTGGCAGGAACGCATTCAAAATTGCACAAGAAAAAACGGTTGATTATGAAATCGTTGCAATTAATGATTTAACAACGCCGTCAACACTGGCACATCTTTTAAAGTATGACAGCTGTTTTGGGAAATTTCAAGGTACGGTTGAATCAAGTGAAAATTCCATCATTGTGGATGGAAAAGAAATTAGGGTTTACGCAGAAAAGGACCCGGAAAACATTCCTTGGAAAGAGCTTGGAGTAGAGGTTGTATTGGAAGCAACCGGGATTTTTACAAAGAGAGATGGTGCGGAAAAGCATATTAAAGCAGGAGCGAAAAAGGTAGTGATTTCAGCACCTGCTACTGATGAAGACATTACAATTGTAATGGGGGTTAATGAAAAAAATTATGATGCAGAGAAACATCATATTATTTCAAATGCTTCGTGTACGACAAACTGTCTTGCTCCTTTTGCTAAGGTGATGGATAGAGAATTCGAGATTCAAAAAGGTTTGATGACGACGGTGCATTCCTACACAAATGATCAAAGAATTTTGGACTTGCCACATAGAGATTTAAGAAGATCGAGAGCTGCTTGCATCTCTATGATACCTACGACAACAGGGGCGGCGAGAGCGGTATCACAGGTATTACCTCAGCTTAAAGGTAAATTAAACGGTATGGCACTTCGTGTGCCGACACCGGCTGTCTCCGTTGTAGATATTGTGCTGGAGCTAGGAAGAGATACTAGTGCAGAAGAAGTCAATGAAGCATTAAAACATGCGGCAGAGAATGAGTTGAAGGGGATTTTAGGGTTTTGCGAAGAACCGTTGGTTTCTATTGATTTTAAACAGGATGACCGTTCTTCTATCATTGACGCACAGGCAACGATGATGATTGGGGAACGAATGGTTAAGATTCTATCATGGTATGATAACGAGTGGGGATATTCCAACCGCGTGGTCGACTTGATTCAGTATGTGATCACGAAAGGATTATAAAATCAAGTAATAATTTAATGGAGGGAAAAAATGAAAAAAACAGTCAGGGATATTGATGTAAAAGGGAAACGCATCATTGTGCGCTGTGATTTTAACGTGCCGCTGAATGATGAAGGTTGTATTACCGACGACATCCGTATCACCAGTGCAATGCCTACGGTAAACTATTTAATACAGCAGGGGGCAAAAGTTATTTTAATGTCCCATTTAGGAAGACCGGATGGCGAACCTAATCCGAAATATTCTTTGAAGCCGGTTGCAGCGCGCTTATGTGAGCTTTTAGGAAAAGATATAAAATTTTTATCAGTTCCTGAAGTTGTAAATGATGAAGTGAAAAATATGGTTGATTCATTGCAGGCAGGTGATGTTATGCTGCTTGAGAACGTTCGCTACCGGAAAGAAGAAACAAAAAATGGAGAAAGTTTTTCAAAAGAACTTGCACAACTTGCTGATATTTTCGTAAACGATGCGTTTGGAACTGCTCATAGAGCACATGCTTCAACAGCCGGAATTGCGGCGTTTATTCCAGCTGTATCTGGATTCTTGATTGAAAGAGAGATTCAGTTTTTAGGAAATGCTGTTGAAAAACCAAACCGTCCGTTCCTTGCTATTATGGGTGGTGCTAAAGTCAGTGATAAGATATCCGTTATTGAAAGCTTACTGGAAAAAGTGGATTGTTTAATTATAGCAGGAGGTATGGCCTATACCTTTTTTAAAGCATTAAATTATGAAATTGGAACTTCTATTTTAGAAGAGGATAAGCTAGATTTAGCACTTTCTTTAATGAAAAAGGCTGAAGAAAAGGGTGTAAGGCTGCAATTACCTGTAGACATCTGCGTTGCAAAAGAGTTCAAGAATGATTCACCTTCTTCCGTTTATGCAATAGATCAAATGCCAAATGACGAAATGGGGATGGATATTGGAGAAAAGAGCATGAAGCTCTTTGCGGAAATGATATCGGAAGCAAGAACGATCATATGGAATGGCCCGGTAGGTGTTTTTGAAATGGATCGTTTTTGCGGTGGAACAAAAGCGGTTGCAGAAGCAATGGCAAAAAGTGAAGCAGTTACGATTATAGGCGGCGGTGATTCTGCAGCTGCTGTAAAAAAATTCGGTTTGGAAGAAAAGATGACACATATTTCTACTGGCGGCGGCGCTTCCTTAGAGTTTTTAGAAGGAAAAGAATTACCTGGCGTTGCAGTACTACAGAACAAATAGGAGGGAAGATATGAGAACACCTTTTATAGCCGGAAATTGGAAAATGTTTAAGACGACAAAAGAAGCAGTTGAGTTTGCAAGCGTATTTCGCACATTATATAAAGATACAGATGTTAAAACAGCAATTTGTGCTCCATTTACTCAGCTTGCAGCTTTAAAGGAAGCTTTTTCAGGATCTTCCATCAAATTGGGAGCTCAAAACATGCATTTTGAAGAAAAAGGTGCATATACAGGAGAAATTTCAGCAGATATGCTGGACGAAATTGGTGTGGATTATTGCATTATCGGGCATTCAGAACGCCGGCAATATTTTTGTGAAACCGATGAAACAGTAAATAAAAAATTACATAAATGTTTTGAACATAATATTACGCCAATTCTCTGTGTGGGAGAAACCTTAGAGCAAAGAGATGACGGGCTTGCAGAAGTTGTTGTCCGAATTCAGATGCGGGAAGATTTAAAGACGCTTACTGCGGAACAAGTTAAAAAACTTGTGATTGCATATGAACCGATATGGGCGATTGGTACAGGACGAACAGCGACTCCACAACAGGCAAATGAAATGTGTGGATTGATTCGATCTTCTATTGTAGAGCTTTATGGAGATGAAGTTTCCGAAGAAGTTCTCATTCAATATGGTGGAAGCGTAAAGCCTTCCAATGCAACAGAGCTGATGAATATGGAAGAAATTGACGGAGCGCTAGTTGGTGGAGCCAGCTTAAAACCGGAAGATTTTATTCAGATTATTGATTTTTAAATTAAATAAAAATGCAGAATATGGTTTCTAATTAAGGAGGAAATAAAATGTCGTATATTGAAGATGTCTTAGCTCGTGAGGTGCTTGATTCAAGAGGGAATCCAACCGTTGAGGTTGAGGTCTATCTAGAAGATGGGAGTATGGGAAGAGCGATCGTGCCTTCCGGTGCATCTACAGGTGTTCATGAAGCTGTAGAACTTCGCGATGGTGATAAAGGTCGTTACCTTGGAAAAGGTGTAGAAAAGGCAGTAGAGAATGTAAATGATATCATTGCAGAAGCAATTGTTGGCATGAGTGCTTTTGATCAGGTGGGACTAGACCAATTCTTAATTGGCTTGGATGGTACACCCAATAAAGGAAAATTAGGAGCAAATGCGATTTTAGGCGTTTCTATGGCGGTTGCACATGCAGCAGCAGATAGCTTGGGATTACCTTTGTTCCAGTACTTAGGCGGGGTGAACGGAAAACTTTTACCTACACCGATGATGAATATTTTAAACGGCGGAGAGCATGCTGACAATACGGTAGATATTCAAGAATTTATGGTAATGCCGGTTGGCGCAGACAGTTTTAGAGAAGCACTTCGTATGGGTGCGGAAGTATTCCACAGCCTAAAAGGCGTATTAAAAACAAAGGGATTAAATACAGCAGTTGGTGATGAAGGAGGATTCGCTCCAAACCTTGCAACCAACGAAGAAGCGATTCAAGTTATTTTAGAAGCGATTGAAAAAGCTGGTTATAAGACTGGTGAAGATATCAAAATTGCACTTGATGTAGCGGCTTCCGAAATGTATGATGCAGATAAAAAAATATATGTTCTAAAAGGAGAAGGTGTTTCTAAAACAGCGGAGGAGATGGTCGCTTATTATGAAATGCTTGTAGAGAAATATCCGGTTATTTCAATTGAGGATGGCCTTGCTGAAGATGACTGGGACGGATGGAAGCTGATGACTGACCGCATTGGAGATAAAGTGCAGCTGGTTGGTGATGATTTGTTCGTAACAAATACAAAGAGACTGGAAGAAGGAATTCGCAAAGGAATTGCAAATTCAATTTTAATTAAAGTAAATCAGATTGGAACTTTGACTGAAACTTTTGATGCCATTGAAATGGCAAAGAAGGCAGGATATACTGCAATTGTTTCACATCGTTCCGGTGAAACAGAAGATGTTACGATTTCAGATATTGTAGTAGGCCTAAATGCAGGGCAGATTAAAACCGGTTCCTTGTCCAGAACGGACCGTATTGCAAAATATAATCAATTGCTTCGGATTGAAGAGCTTTTGGATGTTTCTGCACAGTATGCTGGAGAGAACGCGTTCTATAATCTTGGTAAGTAATAAAAGAGAAATAATCCAGTTAGCGGTTTTTCTCGATGATTGTGGAATTTCAAGGAATTTGTGTTGATTTTTGCTGAGCAATATGATACACTCAAATAGTTAATCTAACAGAGGAGGTGCGAAGGTGGATTTATTCTTAAAAATAATACTTTTAATTGTCAGTGTTGTATTGACTGGGAGCATTTTACTGCAATCCGGTAACAGCGCAGGCCTTTCCGGATCCATCGGTGGTGGTGCGGAACAGCTTTTCGGAAAAAAGAAGAGCCAAGGCTATGAGGCGATTCTAAGTAAGATAAGCACCGCTGCTGCAATAGTCTTTATCCTATGCTCGCTTGTTTTGGTTGCATTTGAATAAGACAGGACGGAAAAACAAAATAATTTTGCTGACAAAATTAAGAGGTGTATATGCGCCTCTTAATCTTTTGGTAAGCGCACATTTTTACGTACAAGTAGTACAAGGAACAAACAGTTAAAGGAGGACAAAGTTAAAATGGAAGCATTAGCATTTGCCGCCCCTGCGGTCGGCATAATTGCATTGGTCGTTGCCTATGGCTTATCTGCATGGATTAGCAGTGTGGAAGAAGGCACCGATCGTATGAAGGAAATCGCTGGATACATTCGTGAGGGTGCGATGGCATTTCTGAGTAGAGAGTACAAGACGATGGTCATTGTAATCGCGGTATTATTTTTAGTATTAGGATTTGGTCTTCAAAATTGGGTGACAGCCTTACTTTATTTAGTAGGTGCCTTATTTTCTGTACTTGCAGGTTACTGTGGTATGAGAGTTGCTACTAAAGGAAATGTAAGAACTGCAAATGCAGCTCGTGAAGGCGGTATGAACAAAGCGTTAAAAGTAGCGTTCCGCAGTGGTGCAGTCATGGGTCTATGTGTAGTAGGTCTTGGACTTTTAGGTATTGGTGGAATTTTCGTTCTTTTAGGAATAGATAGTGCAGAAGTAATTACGGGATTTGGACTAGGTGCATCATCTATGGCATTGTTTGGTCGTGTTGGCGGCGGTATTTATACAAAAGCGGCTGATGTTGGTGCAGACCTTGTAGGTAAAGTAGAAGCTGGTATTCCGGAAGACGATCCAAGAAATCCAGCTGTAATTGCAGATAATGTTGGTGATAATGTTGGTGACGTTGCAGGTATGGGCTCCGACTTGTTTGAATCTTATGTTGGTTCAATCATTTCAGCTATTACATTAGCTGTCGTTATTCCAAGTATTACACCTGCTTTTGGAAATACGTTTGTGTTAGATCCGTTTTTAGGATCTGTATTTCCGCTTGTACTTTCTGCAGTCGGTATTTTAGCTTCTATCGTTGGTATCATGTTTGTAAAAGGCGATGAGAAATCAAACCCGGCATCTGCATTGAACATGGGAACTTATTTAAGCGCAGTGCTTGTAATTATTGCATCTTTTGTTATGAGCAAAATGTTTTTTGACAATTACAATTGTGCAATTGCCATTGTTTCAGGCTTGATTGTAGGTACTGCAATCGGAAAAATTACTGAGATTTATACATCCGCAGATTATAATTCTGTTAAAAAGATTGCAGATCAGTCCCAGACCGGTGCAGCAACAACAATCATTAGTGGACTTGGTGTTGGAATGCTTTCCACCGTATGGCCGATTATTATCATAGCTGTTGGTATTTTAGTTGCGAACGCTACTGCAGGACTTTATGGTATTGCTCTTGCTGCTGTTGGAATGCTTTCCACAGCTGGTATGACAGTTGCTGTAGATGCATATGGTCCGGTATCTGATAATGCTGGCGGCATCGCTGAAATGTCCGAACTTCCTCATGAAGTTAGAGAAATTACAGATACATTAGATTCTGTTGGTAATACTACTGCTGCAATTGGTAAGGGATTCGCAATTGGTTCTGCTGCATTGACTGCATTGGCATTATTTGCTTCCTATTCCCAGCTTGTTAAGCTAGATAAAATCGACTTGCTTGATCCGTTCGTAATTGCTGGTTTATTCATTGGAGCGATGCTTCCATTCTTATTCTCTGCTTTAACTATGAATTCTGTAGGTAAAGCTGCAAATCAAATGATTGAAGAAGTAAGAAGACAGTTCAGAGAGAATAAGGGTATTATGGAAGGAACAACAAAGCCGGATTATGCTCGTTGTGTTGATATTTCCACCAGTGCTGCATTAAAAGAAATGGTAGCGCCTGGTCTGTTGGCAGTTATTGCACCTTTAGCAGTAGGACTTATTATGGGACCTGCAGCTTTGGGCGGTATGCTTGCCGGCGCTTTAGCCGCTGGTGTTCTTCTTGCTATTATGATGGCAAATGCAGGCGGTGCTTGGGACAATGCTAAGAAATATGTAGAAGCTGGAAATTATGGCGGAAAAGGAAGCGAAACACATAAAGCTGCTGTCGTTGGTGACACGGTAGGTGATCCGTTTAAAGATACTTCTGGTCCATCCATTAACATTTTGATTAAGTTGATGACAATTGTGGCTGTAGTGTTTGCTCCATTATTTCTTGCTGTAGGCGGAATTTTATAATAACAATATAAAAAAACTAAAAACACTTTGATGAGTTTATACTCAGCAAAGTGTTTTTTTTTATATAAAAAAAATTTTAATATATGTGTATTTGCTCCTTAAAATAAATTGTTGATATATAACAAAAAAATAATAAAAAATATGTTGACAATACCACAAAAAAAGGATATTATAACAATAATTTAAAAATTAAAAATTCTTATTTTAAAAAAGGTGGTGTGTTTCTAATGAAAAAATTTATGGGAGCTGGGCTGGTGTTTCTATTGATGATCAGTATGGCACTGACCGGCTGCGGCGGTAATGATGATAAGGAGAGTACGGATGCCATTAAGGTGGGACTTAATTATGAATTGTCTGGTGATGTTGCTACGTATGGACAGAGCTCTGTAGATGGCATTAAAATGGCAGTTGAAGAAATTAATGCTGCTGGAGGCGTTTTAGGCAAGCAGATTGAATTAGTAGAAGTCGATAACAAATCAGATGCATCTGAGGTTGTATCAGTAGCAACAAAGCTGATGTCTCAAGAGAATGTTGTTGCTGTAATCGGGCCTGCAACTTCCGGAAATTATAAAGCACAGGAGCCAATTGCGACACAGTATGGCATTCCGATTCTTTCCGGATCTGCGACTGCAGATGATGTAACCGTTGGCAAGGATGGAGTAAAGGATTATGTTTTCCGTTTATGCTTCAGTGATTCTTTCCAAGGAACTGCGATGGCAACTTATGCAAAAGATAATTTGGAAGCGACAAAGGCAGTTATTATAAAAGACAGTTCCAGTGATTATGCAGCTGGATTGGCCGATAATTTCCGTGCAACCTTTGAAAAAAATGGTGGAAAAATTGTAACGGAAGAAGCCTATGCTCAAAAAGAAAAGGACTTTAACGCAATCTTAACGAAAATTAAAAAAGAATCGTATGATGTCATTTTCTTACCAGGATATTACCAGGAAGCTGGACTGATTATTAAACAGGCACGTGATTTGGGAATTACAGCACCAATACTTGGCGCAGACGGATTTGATTCTCCTAAATTGAAAGATTTAGCAGGAACAGCAGCATTAAATGATGTTTATTATTCCAACCACTATTCTTCTTTGGATAAAGACCCTGCTGTAGCAGCATTTATAGGAGCGTTTAATAAAAAATACAATAAGGAACCGGATGCCTTTAATGCGCTCGGCTATGACTGCGGTAAATTTATTGCGGATGCAATCACAAGAGCAGGAGAAGCAAATCCGGAAAAAATTAAAGAAGCACTTGCTTCCACTGAAAACTTTTCAGGTGTAACCGGTTCTTTCAGCATAGATGAGAACCATAATCCAGTGAAATCAATTGTTGTCATTAAGCTGACTGATGGAGAACAATCTTCTTCTGAAAAGGTTGGGCTATAATATTAAAAACGAATATAACAGGATGATTAAAAAGATTAATCATTAAGACATCTGGCACAATCTAGTTAAAGAATTGAGTTAGGGTAGAAGTTCCACCCTAACTCAATTCTTATTAAAATATTTGCAGTAGAAATGGGGGTGGATGCCTTGGAACAATTCATGCAGCAGATTGTAAATGGAATTTCTCTTGGAAGCATTTATGCGCTGATTGCTCTTGGGTATACGATGGTTTATGGAATCATCAAATTAATAAATTTTGCACACGGTGATATCTACATGATTGGAGCTTATATCGGTTATGCTGCGATTACTTTTGCACATTTAGGTTTTTTTCCGGCAATGGTGATTGCTATGGTGGCTTGCGGTCTTTTAGGTGTTATCACAGAAAAAGTTGCATATAAACCATTACGTAATGCATCTCGAATTGCTGTCTTAATCACAGCGATCGGTGTGTCGCTTCTTATGGAATATGTCATGATGTTTTTTGTGTCACCTGATGTGCGTTCTTATCCAGCGGTATTGTCTAGTAAGATCTTTCATATTGGCGAAGTCAGGATCAGTATGCAGCAGATCTATATTGTTGCGACTGCAATTGTACTGATGCTGGTTTTACAGTTTATCGTCCATAAGACTAAAGTAGGGAAAGCGATGCGTGCCGTGTCTATTGATAAAGACGCAGCAGAGCTTATGGGGATTAAAGTGGATCAGACAATTTCCTATACCTTCGCAATTGGTTCAGCAATGGCGGGAGCAGCTGGCGTATTGGTAGGTATTTACTATAATTCGATCGATCCGCTGATGGGTATCATGCCTGGACTGAAAGCATTTGTGGCAGCGGTATTCGGAGGGATCGGAATTATACCGGGAGCGATGATTGGGGGTTTGTCAATCGGAGTCATTGAGACAATGGTATCAGGTTATGGAAGCTCTCTTTTTAAAGATGCTGTTGTTTTTGCAATTTTAATTGTCGTTCTAATCTTAAAGCCAACAGGGATTCTTGGCAAAAATACAAGAGAGAAGGTGTGAGCTATGAAAAATTTATTTTCAAAGAATGCCCTCATAACATTAATTTGCCTAGGTGCTTCCTTCGGTATCATTCAGCTTTTGATCAGTTTGAATATCATAAATGCTTATTATCAGGTAACGCTTGCACTTATTTGTATCAATATTATTATGGCGGTCGGTTTAAATTTGGTAACCGGATTCACAGGCCAATTTTCTTTGGGGCATGCAGGTTTTATGTCCATAGGTGCTTACACCTGTGCGATTATTACCGTGTCGATGCCGACAACTGCCGGATTTTTAATTGGTACATTTGCAGGAGCTGTCATGGCAGCGATTTTTGGAATTTTAATCGGTATTCCAACCTTACGGCTTCGTGGAGATTATTTAGCCATTGCAACGCTTGGTATGGCAGAAATTATTCGCATCATATTTTTGAATTTGAAAATTACAGGTGGAGCGGCAGGGTTAAACGGCATTCCTAAATTTACTAATTGGCCGTGGTTGTGGTTGTTTACTGCTGGCTCCATTCTGTTGATTAATAATTTTATTCATTCTTCACATGGGCGCGCCTGCATCTCCATCCGTGAGGATGAGATCGCGGCAGAGTCGATGGGAATTAACACTACAAAATATAAAGTTATGGCTTTTGCGATCGGTGCATTTTTTGCAGGGATTGGCGGCGCACTTTATGCGTCAACCTTCTTTATTTTAAAACCAAATATGTTTGGTTTCTTAAAATCCATTGATTTTTTAGTCATCGTTGTGCTTGGTGGGATGGGAAGTATCACAGGTTCAATTATTGCGGCGGTTTTACTAGCAATACTAACTACTTATTTACAGGCCTTTACAGCATTGCGGATGATTATTTATGCGGCATTGCTCGTTATTGTAATGATTTTCCGCCCACAGGGACTGATGGCTTCCAAAGAATTGGATTTTACAAAATTGTTTCGAACGAAGTCTAAAGATGAAAAGAAAGTAGAATAGGAGGTGTCAAATATGCCATTGCTTTCAGTAGAAAAACTGACAAAGTCTTTCGGTGGTTTGACTGCCGTTTCTAATGTAAATATGGAAATTCAAGAAGGAGAACTGGTTGGGTTAATCGGTCCAAACGGAGCTGGAAAAACAACATTATTTAATCTTTTAACCGGTGTTTATGAACCGAGTAAGGGAACGATTGCATTAAATACGAAAGAGAATCCTCGCAGGATAGATGGATGTAAACCATATCATATTACCAAAGAAGGAATTGCTCGTACCTTTCAAAATATACGTCTTTTTAAAGATTTAACTGTATTGGATAATGTGCGGATTGCAATGCATCAGAACATACGCTACCAAATGCCTGGAGCTTTTTTTCATACGGCAGGGTACCATAAAGAGGAAAAAAGATTGGTTGATGAGTCAGAAGAATTACTGAAAATATTTAATCTGACACACAAAAAAATGGAGTTGGCTAAAAATCTGCCATATGGTGAGCAGCGTCACTTAGAAATTGCAAGAGCATTAGCGACGAAACCCTCTTTGCTTCTTTTAGACGAGCCGGCCGCTGGAATGAACCCAAACGAGACTGCGGAACTGACGGCAACCATTGCATGGTTGAGGGAAAAGTTCGATTTAAGCATTTTATTAATTGAACACGATATGTCTTTAGTTATGAAAGTCTGCGAGAGAATTTATGTTTTAGATTACGGGATGATGATTGCAAATGGAACGCCAGAGGAAATCCGTTCAAATAAAAGAGTGATTGAGGCTTATCTAGGGGAGGATATGAGCAATGCTAGAGATTAAAGATTTAAATGTACATTATGGTGTAATCCATGCGTTAAAAAACATCTCTTTAGCCGTAAATGACGGGGAAATTGTTACGCTTATAGGCGCCAATGGTGCGGGAAAGACCACCACCCTCCGCACGATTTCGGGTCTGAAAAAGATCACGAGTGGCGAAATTATACTTGATGGGAAGCAGATTGGTTCTCTTTCTGCTCCCCAAAGAGTATTATTGGGATTGTCACAGGTACCAGAAGGAAGAAGAATTTTTCCGGAAATGAGCGTTTTAGAAAACTTGGAAATGGGCGCATTTTTAAGAAAAGATAAAGAGGAAATCCGCAAGGATATGCAGAACGTTTATGAACGTTTTCCAATTTTGGGAGATCGAAAAAAGCAGATGGCAGGTACACTTTCTGGAGGAGAACAGCAGATGCTGGCAATGGGAAGAGCGTTGATGTCACGTCCTAAAATTTTACTTTTAGATGAACCATCTATGGGGCTTGCACCACTTTTGGTACGGGAGATTTTTGAGATTATTAAAGACATTAATAAAAGTGGGACGACAGTTCTTTTAGTCGAGCAAAATGCAAGTATGGCTTTGTCAATTGCGCATCGAGGCTATGTTATTGAGACGGGATCAATTGTGCTGACAGGAAGCGGCGAGGAATTGATGAAGAGCAATGAAGTGCAGAAAGCTTATTTAGGAGGGGAATAAGATGTATGTAAAAAATCGGATGACAAAAGATCCATATACAATTCAGGCAGATGCTCCGATTACGGAAGTAGTGGAACTGATGCGGATAAAAAATTTAAAAAGAATTCCGGTACTGGACGGAGAACGTGTTGTAGGTATCTTAACGGATGGAGATATTCAAAAAGTATCGCCTACAAAGGCAACCGCACTGAGTGTTTTTGAAATTAATTATTTATTGGCAAAAACAACGGTAAGAGATGCAATGACAAAAAAAGTTGTGACGATATCACCAGAGGATATTTTAGAAGAGGCAGCAGTTCTGATGCGTGCAAATCGAGTCAGTTCGCTTCCCGTCATTGATGGCACACGGCTTGTGGGAATTATTACGGAAAGCGATATCTTTGATGCTTTTATTGATTTACTGGGTGGCAGAGATATTGGAACACGCCTTGTGATTGAAACCGATGATAAACCGGGGATTCTTTCGGATGTTGCCAACATAGTAAGCGAATATGGTGCAAATATTAATCACATTGCTGCATATCGACGTGAAGAAGAAAAACGAAGTGATGTTGTGATTCGAATGGACACTTTGGATTCAGAAGCGATTATTCAATCATTAGAAAAAAAAGGATATGAAATTCTTAGCATAACCAAAAACCGAAGTTAAGGTTGAAAAGTTAGAATATAAAAAAATAAAAAGTGCAGGATAAGAAATATACCTTGTGCTTTTTTTATTTTAAAAATTAAATATTTTTTATTTATATTTTAAATAAATTTTATTCCCTTTTTTTCCTTTTATAATCTTTACAAAATTGCCATTAAATAAATGTCTAAAATTTTTAAATATAGCTCATAATAAGGTTGAGAAAAGAGAGGAGATGAAATCGTGAAAAAGACAAGAATATTTTTAGCAATTTTACTGATTCTAGCTTTATTCACTTTTATGGGTTGCACAAACAAAGACGTTGATTTAAATCCAGATGGCACGGATAATGGTGTTGTTGATGAAGATTTGAATAACGATGGTGTTGTTGATAATGGTGTAGACAACAATACTACCAACAACGATTTGGATAATGACGGCATTCCTAATAACAGTGATGTAAATGACGGAACAATTACCGACAATTCAAAGACTCAAGAAGATGCGAAAACCGAATAAAGCTTAAGAAAACTAACAGAACAGGCTGCTTCAAAATTTTTGAGCAGCCCTTTTCATTATAATAATATAAATTTTACATAAATTTCATGTGAAATTGGACTTGGTATGTTATGATATTAAAAAGAGATAAATAGCTAATTATGGGAGAGGTAATATGGAAAGAGATTACAAAAGTGAAATATTAGATAAATTAGCTGAGAAAAATTATGAACCGATGTTGGACAAAGAATTAGTTGCTTATTTTGAACTGAAAGGAAAAGAAATTGGCAGCTTTATTTCTCAATTGGATCAGCTTTTTGAAGAAGGAAGAGTTTTTAAAACCAAAAAAAATAAATTTATTCTGCCAAAGAATTTAGACATTGTCGTAGGGACTCTTACGAAACATCGGAAAGGGTTTGGATTTGTAATTCCTATAGAGGAAACAGAGGATGACATTTTCATTAGTCCAAAAGATTTGAATTATGCAATGCATGGAGATTTAGTAGCCGTTAAATTAACTGGACAAAGAGAAAAAGATGCGAAAAGAGAAGGGGTAGTCAGTCGAATTCTAAAAAGAAATACGATTGAAATCATTGGCACTTTTCAGTTGCAGAAAAAATATGGATTTGTTGTGTCAGACGATCCGAAAGAAACAGATGATATATTTGTTGCAGAACGAAATATAAATGGTGCAAAAAATGGTGATAAGGTAGTGGTTCAAATCACACAATGGCCGGAAAAGAATTTAAATGCAGAAGGTATTATAACAGAACTTATCAGCCGTCAAGGAGAACAGGGAGGAGATATAAAGGCTCTCATTCGCCAGCATCGACTAAAAACTGAATTTCCTTATGCCGTACAAAAAGAAGCACAAAATATGGAAAATTATGTAAGCGAACAAATGCGGCAGGGAAGAATTGATTTACGTGATAAAAAAATAATTACCATTGATGGTTCCGATTCAAAAGATTTTGATGATGCAGTATCGGTAGAGCAGTTAGAAAACGGAAACTACCTCTTAGGAGTTCACATAGCAGATGTATCTCATTATGTGAAAGAGGGAAGCGCATTGGATCTAGAAGCTTTAAAAAGAGGAAACAGTGTGTATTTATTAGATCAGGTAATTCCGATGCTTCCAACGGAGCTTTCAAATGGTATTTGCAGTTTAAATCCAAGGGTTGACCGCTTGACTTTAAGTATTGATATGGAAATCAATTCAGCAGGTGAGGTTGTTAATCATGAGGTCTATGAAAGTATAATCTGTTCGAAAGAGAGAATGGTTTATACAGATGTTTCTGATATGTTAGAGAAAGACGATCAGAAATTAATCAGTCAATATCAAACGATTTATCAAGATTTATTGTTGATGCAGGAATTGGCTGCAATATTACGCTCTGTACGAGATAAAAGAGGAAGCCTGGATTTTGACTTTGATGAAGCATATATCAAATTAAATGAAAAGGGAATACCGGTTTCGGTGGAAACGGCAGAACGCAGAGTTGGAAATCGAATCATTGAAGAATTTATGCTGCTTGCAAATGAAACCATTGCAGAACATTTTTATTGGATGGAAGTTCCTTTCGTATATCGAATCCATGAAAAGCCTGCTTTAGAGAAAATGGAAGCTTTAAAACAGTTTTTAATGAGTTTTGGTATTCTTTTGAAGGGGAATCCGGAAAACATACATCCTCGATCATTAAATGAAGTGATTAAATCCGTCGAGGGAAAAGCAGAGGAGCATGTAGTGAATACCGTTATGCTGCGCTCGATGAAAAAAGCTTTTTATGGAATAGACTGCGAGGGACATTTTGGTTTAGGGGTGAAGTTTTATTGTCATTTTACTTCACCGATACGTAGATACCCTGATTTAATCATTCACAGAATTATAAAAGAAACACTTTCAGGTAAATTGAACGAGAAACGAATAGGGGCTTTAAAAAAGAAAACAATAGAAGCGGCTGATATTTCATCGAAGACAGAAAGAGACGCACAAGAGCTTGAAAGAGAAGTAGAGAAATTAAAAATGGCAGAATATATGTCTTATCATATTGGGGAGGAATACGAGGGAATAATCAGTGGAGTCGCACAATTCGGATTCTTTGTAGAGATAGAAAATACAATTGAAGGTATGGTAAGAGCCTCTGAGATGAATGATGATTATTATGACTATGAGCCGGAAAAATACCGTATGATTGGAAGACGTACACATAAGATCTATGGACTTGGAGACCGGGTAAGAATTCGGGTTGATTCAGTAAATATTGAGAACCGTGAGATTAATTTTGTTTTATGTTAGATGAAAATCACTTAAATTATAATATGTATATAAGATTCTTAGAAAAAATAGAAAAAACAAGCGTAACGCATAAAGCAATACGCTTGTTTTTCAATTCTGTTTTTTTAATTAATTGTACTGGGTTTTGAAATTGCATTTAATGCATCGCCAGCTTCATCTACATAAATTGGCTTTCTTGCAATATCTGCCATAGCTAGCATTCCAACTAATTTGTTGTTTTCAACGACAGGTAAACGACGCACCTGATTTTGAGCTAATAACATAGATGCTTCATGCGTGTTCATTTCAGGATTTGCAAATACTAGGTTCTTACTCATAATATCCTGCGCCGTTTTTTCTTTTCCAGACTCAGCCATTGCACGTAATACAATGTCTCGATCTGTTATGATTCCAACCGGTTCTCCACGATCTGTACAAACTGGAATTGAACCAATATTTTCCTGCTTCATGTACTTGGCAATTTCTGATAAGGAAGTGCTTGGACGTACACAAGTAACGGATGTTGTCATTAATTCTTTTACCTTCATAAAAAAAACCTCCTTTTTGGTTAGTATGTCTAAAAGGAAGTTCTTTTATTTATTAATTTATGGGATTATATCAATTATTTCTAGCGGTCCGGATTCCAAAAAAGTTTAGAGAACAGCAAGATGATCGTAAATAGTTCCAATCTTCCAATTAGCATGTAAAAAGACAAAAACATTTTTGAAAAATCTGAGAACATACTATAATTTGAAGATGGTCCAACTAGTTCAAAGCCAGGACCGATATTTCCAAGGCATGCAGCAACGGAGCTTATGCTTGTCATCATATCAAAATTTTCTAAAGAAATAACTAGGCTTCCGAATAAGAGCAGGCATACATATAAAACAGCAAAGCTGGTGATCCCCGATACCGTATCGGAAGGAATGGACCTTCCTTGAATTTTGACCGGAACAATTGCACGAGGATGAAGCTTTCGATAGATTCCTCTTCGGATAAGCTTTAATAGGATTAAGACTCGAATAACCTTTACTCCGCCTCCTGTGGAAGAGGAAGAACCACCGACAAACATAAGCAGGAAAAGAACCATCTTACTAAAGGTAGGCCATAAATTAAAGTCTGCGGTACCGTATCCAGTAGTTGTAGTAATGGACGCTGCCTGAAAAACAGAATACCGTAAAGACTCTCCTATAGTATCGTAAGTTTTTGTAAACCATAGGTTTAATGCAATTAATATGGTTGCAATTCCAATAATAAGCAGATAACCACGCAGTTCATAGTCAGAAAAAAAGTCTTTAATCCTTTTTTGTAATAAAAGGTAATATAAATTAAAGTTTATTCCTGCTAAAACCATGAATATAGTGATGACGATATCTACATAGATGCTGTTAAAATGTGCAATGCTGTCGTTGTAAGAGGACAAACCGCCGGTACCCACCGTACCAAAGGTATGCACAAGAGAATCATAGAGGCTCACTCCGCCTAAACAAAGGAGGATAACTTCTAAAAGTGTCATACCAAAATACATCGAATATAAAATTCGTGCAGTATCTGAAATTTTAGGAGATAATTTATCCAGAGTCGGGCCTGGTGTCTCTGCTCGGATAATTCGTTGTCCTCCGATTCCAAGTGCAGGAAGCAGAGCAATTGCAAAAACGAGAATGCCCATTCCTCCCAGCCAATGTGTAAAGGAACGCCAAAATAAAATGCCTTTTGGGAGCAGTTCAATATTCGTAAGGATGGTAGATCCGGTAGTGGAAAAACCAGAGGCTGTTTCAAAAAAGGCATCCACAAAAGATGGAATTGTATGAGATAGCAAAAATGGAACGGAACCGAAAATCGATGCTAGAATCCAAGAAGATGCTACAATTAAAAACCCATCACGCATATGCAGCGTTGAAGTGGTTGGTCTGATTTTATACACAGCGAAAGAGCCCAGCAAAAGCATAGGAGCGATGCAACGGGCAAATGCAACCGCGGCATCTGTTTCGTTATAGAGTAGTGATACGATTAAAGAGGGAATCATTGCAACAGCTAAAAGAATACCGATAGCAGCATCTACTTTTAATATTAGTTTATAATTCAAGACCATAGTGAGGTACCTTTCTTATTTAAAAAAGCGTGACCGTTTTGAACGAAATAATTTTTCAAGGTTTGGGATATTAGATAGTAAAGATAGTATGATAATACGATCCCCGTTTTTGATCACCGTATCCCCATTTGGAATGATTGCTTCTTCGCCTCGATGGATAGCAGCAATGATAACACCATTCGGTAATTCCAAATTTTTAAGTGGTTGATTTAAAAGGCGCATTTTTTGATCCGCAACCAATTCAATAAATTCTGCTTGTCCTTGAATGAGCTGCGAAAATATAATGTGCGTAGAACCTTGAATATAGCGCAGAATATTGGTAGCGGACATATCCAAAGGATTCAATGCCATACTGATTCCCATTTTTTCAATTAAATCGGCATAGCTTTTTCGACTTACTTTTGCTACTACATCTTCAATATTATGTTGTTTTGCCATTAAAGCGAGCAAGAGATTTTCTTCATCAAATCCGGTAAGCGTAATAAAAGCATCCATTTCATTGATATTTTCTTCTTCCAATAGGTTAGGGTCAGTTGCGTCACCATGAAGCACCATGACGTTATCTAGGTGCTCTGAGAGATACTGACAGCGTGACTTATCAATTTCGATGATTTTAACTGCAACGCCAAAAGCAGATAATTTTTGTGCAAGATAAAATCCCGCTTTTCCGCCGCCGGCGATCATAACACGTTGTAAATCAGTATACTGATCTTTATCATGTACAATGTCATTGAGCTTTTGAATGTGCTCATCAAGTCCTAAAACGTAGAGACGGTCGCCGTCTAAAATAATTGTATCACCCCTCGGAATGATGACTTTTCCATTTCTGGAAATAGCGGTGACTTGCATATCTCCTAATATCTTTGTAACATTGTGAATGGGCTTGTCAATCAATACAGGAAGCTTATCTGTTGAAAATTCAATGACTGCAATCTTTCCACTAGAATAACACCCATTATTCAGTGTATATTTCTCAACAAGGTATTTATATATTTCATTGGAAATGGACATGTCGGGATTTACTATGAAATCTATGTTTAGGGCTTCTTTAATGATCTGAATTTGTTTTACATGTTCCGGATCACGAATACGGGCAATGACCTTTGGGCACCCCAAGTGTTTTGCAAAGGAACAGATAACCATATTTTTCTCATCGTTATCGGTAACAGCAACCAGATAATCATAAGTCCATATATTGATCTCTTCCATAAAAGAAATTTGTTTCGCGTTTGCATTTACAGTTAATAAATCAAGCTGGCTGTTTATTTTTTGCAGTAAATCGCTGTTTTTATCAACTAAGGTTACTTCATTGTCACCGCTTAAGAGCGCTTCTGTAATTGTGATGCCTAATTTACCGGCACCGATAATTGCCACTTTCATTTCGTTACTCCTCGATATATAAATACAGTTTACTATTCCGCATTTACTTATTATATATTTTATTATTGTATCATTATTTTTAATGAAATCAATGAAAAATTGTATTTTGCAACGAAATAGGGTAAAATCAGTCTTACAAAATAGTATCTTATTTTATGGAGGATAGAATGAAAATTAAACGGTTTATCGGAGGAAATTTAGAGAGTAATGGTTATGTGCTTTATGATAAAGAAGGCGGAGAAGCTTTTATTATTGATCCCGGTTATCTGCCGGAACGATTTCTAAAGAGTTGTTCTGCTTTAAATTTATCAGTAAAGGGCATTTTGCTTACGCACCATCATTACGATCATGTGGGAGCGGTAGAACGCTTAAAAAAGGAATGGAACTGTCCGGTTTACCTGCATTGGCAGGATATCGAGCAGTATAAAAAAAATGTAGACGGAATGCTTGAAGGTGGAGAGGTCTTCCTTTTAGGTGAAGAAGAAATTCGAGTGATACATACACCGGGGCATACCCATGGCAGTGTATGCTTTTTTTCAGAAAAAAGCAAATGTGTATTTACGGGAGACACTATATTTAATATAGATCTCGGACGTACGGATTTGGCAGATGGCTCAGAGCAGGAGATGCGCCGCACTGTAAGGGAAATTATTTCAAGATGGAATAACGATATCACAATCTATCCAGGGCATGGAGATTCTGCAACGATGAAGTATGTACATATGCATAATAGGGAATACTTAGATTTACTATAAAAGACTGATTGTTTTTTCGCAAGACAACGAACTGATTGCTGTAACAGACATTTTCTGCTATAATTACTCTGATTGAGCAATATATATTTTTTTACTTGTTTTTAAAATAGAAAAAACAAGAGAGAGATGGAGTGAAGACATTATGAATAAACCAATAGTCGCTGTTGTAGGCAGACCAAACGTAGGAAAATCGACTTTTTTTAATAAAATAGTAGGCAGGAGAGTATCAATTGTAGAAGATACGCCGGGAGTAACTCGAGATCGCATCTATGCAGAAGCAGAATGGAGAGATACTCCGTTTATTTTAATTGATACGGGTGGCATTGAGCCGGATTCAGATGATATTATTCTATCTCAGATGCGTGCACAAGCAGAGATTGCAATGGAAACGGCGCAAGTCATTTTATTTCTAGTAGATGGAAGATCTGGTGTGACTTCAGCGGATCGGGAAGTCGCGTCGATGCTGCGTCGAAAGGGTAAGGATGTTATTTTAGTTGCGAATAAGATTGATACTCCGAAGCTCCCAGATGATTTCTATGATTTTTATGAATTGGGTTTAGGTGATCCAATTGCTATTTCTGCGGCAAATATGCTGGGACTGGGTGACCTTTTAGAGATGATCATTGAAAAATTTCCGCAAAATGAGGATGCAATGGAAGAAGATGACAGAACAAACATAGCAATTATAGGGAAACCAAATGTCGGAAAATCTTCTTTAATCAATGCATTTTTAGGAGAAAATCGTGTGATTGTCAGTAACATTGCAGGAACGACACGAGATTCGATTGATACCCCATTTACGCATGGAGAAGATTCTTTTTTATTAATTGATACGGCAGGGATACGTCGAAAGAGTAAAGTAATTCAGGATATTGAACGCTACAGTGTAATACGTGCTATTTCAGCAATTGAACGCTGTGATGTTTGTTTCCTGATGATAGATGCCCAAGAGGGTGTTACAGAACAGGATAAAAAAATTGCAGGTGTTGCGCACGAATCCGGAAAAGGAATGATTATCGTTGTAAACAAATGGGATTTGGTAGAAAAAGAAACGAATACAATGCGAGATTTTGAAAGAGAAATTCGTGAAGAGCTGCCCTTTATGACATATGCGCCTATCGTATTTATTTCTGTTTTAAAAAATCAACGGTTGGAAAAACTAATCAACATGGCAAAAATGGTTGCAGACAAACGAGCGATGCGTGTTCCAACTGGGCAGCTGAACAGCTTGATTGTTGATGCGACCATGATGCAGTCTCCTCCTTCGGATAAAGGAAAACGTTTGAAAATTTATTATGTTACGCAGGTTGCAGTGAAACCGCCGCTTTTCTCGTTTAAGATTAATGATCGGGAATTGATGCATTTTTCCTATGCCCGTTATTTAGAAAATAAGATAAGAGAAGGTTTTGGCTTTGAAGGTACTTCTATAAAATTTGTATTTAGAGAGAAAGGTGAGTCCGTGAATGAGTAATCCGCTTTATTTAATAATTTCGGTTATACTTTCCTATTTCATAGGAAATATTTCACCTGCCATTTTAATTGCAAAAGCATCAGGGATTGATATTCGCTCGCAGGGTAGTGGAAATGCAGGAAGTACCAATGTTCTCCGTGTATTAGGGAAAAAAGCGGCGATAGCGACATTAGCGATTGATATACTAAAAGGTGTGACTGCGGTTCTTTTAGGTCGTTACATAGGAGGGCAATCCGTTGCTGTTTTTTGCGGTGTAGCGGTATTTATCGGACACATCTGGCCCCTTCTATTTGGATTTCGGGGAGGAAAAGGGATTGCAACCGGGTTTGGAGCAATTGTAAGCATAGAGCCGATTTTGGGTTTAGAGATTGCGGTAATTGCCCTTTTGGGAATCGTCTTTTCCAAGAGAGTTGCTGTTGGATCTGTATTAGCTGCTGCGGCACTTCCGTTTTTGGCTTATTATATGCATCCTGAGTATTTACTTTGGTCGTCAGCGATGGGAGTAATAGCCATTTTCAAACATCGTCAGAATATCAAACGTATTCTGCATGGAGAAGAAGCAAAAATAACTTTAAAAAAATAAATTTTGGAGGCAGAAAATGAATAAAAAAATAGCAGTTTTGGGAGCTGGAAGCTGGGGAACCGCTTTAGCAGTTACTTTAAGCGCAAATGGTCATGAAGTAAATATGTGGGATATTAATGAACAGCATGCGCAGGAGCTGAGGGTGAACAGAGAAAATAAAAGATATTTACCGGAGGTCTCTTTCCCAGAATTATTAAATATTGCTCTGGAGTCGGAACAAGCGATAAAGGGTGCCGATATTGTACTGTTCTCAGCGCCGGCGCAGCATTTTCGAAGTGCTTTGGAAAATGCGCTTCCTTATTTGAGAAAAGATATGGTTCTCGTTAATGTTGCAAAAGGGATTGAACAGAAAACACTGCTTCGTATGTCTCAAATTGCAAATGAAAAGCTGCCGGATGCTGATTACGTTGTACTTTCCGGACCTTCTCATGCAGAAGAAGTAGGAAAAGCTATGCCAACTACTGTTGTATCTGCATCGAAAGACATCAAACTGGCGGAATACATTCAGGATGTTTTTATGTCTGATACATTTCGTGTTTATACGAATACAGACGTTGTCGGAGTGGAACTGGGAGGCGCATTAAAGAATATTATCGCTTTGGGAGCCGGAATTTCAGATGGTATGGGATTTGGTGACAATGCTAAGGCGGCAATGATGACTCGGGGAATGACAGAGATGGCTCGATTAGGCGTAAAGCTGGGAGCAGAGGAAAAAACGTTTTCCGGACTCAGCGGAATGGGTGACTTGATTGTAACCTGTACCAGTATGCACAGTAGAAACCGTCGCTGCGGTATCATGATTGGAGAAGGATTGCGCCCTGCAGAAGCAACGCAGAAAGTAGGTATGGTTGTAGAAGGAATGTTTACAACGGAAGCCGCTTATGAGCTTGCACAAAAAAATGGTGTGGAAATGCCGATTACCGAAGCAATTTATCAAGTTGTAAACGATAAAATGGATGCGAGAAAAGCCGTTACTGCATTAATGGGCCGCAGCAAAAAACACGAAACAGAAGATTTACTGATTCGTTAATATCAAATATTTGGAGAAAAATAAATGGAAAATAATCAGCCAAGCAGTTTTTTTATACAGACCTTTGGTTGCCAGATGAACGAGCGTGATTCCGAAACGATCGCGGGTATGCTTGCAGAGCGTGGATTTACGACAGCAAAAACGAAAAAAGATGCAGATATCGTAATCTTAAATACATGTAGTGTGAGAGAAAATGCGGATAAGCGTTTTTTCGGCATTTTAGGGCAGCTGAAGAAAATAAAAGAAGAAAGACCGTCATTTGTTGTCGCCGTCTGTGGCTGTATGATGCAGCAGCAGCACATTATTGACACTCTGAAAAGCAAATATCCATGGGTTGACTTAGTTTTTGGGACGCATAACATCCACGCTTTTCCCCAGCTGATTGAGGGGGTTCTTGCAGAACGTAAAAAAATTGTCGATGTTTGGGAAGAAGCCGGAGCTGTAGTGGAGGGATTACCAGCTAAGCGGCTTTATCCTTTTAAAGCTTTTGTTAACATAATGTACGGATGTAACAATTTTTGTACTTACTGCATCGTTCCTTATACGAGAGGAAGAGAGCGAAGCAGAAGACCGGAGGAAATTATTTCCGAAGTGGAGCAATTAGTTGCTGCGGGTGTAAAAGAAGTGACTTTATTGGGTCAAAATGTCAATTCTTATGGGGTCAGCTCCCACGGAAGTGACTATTGTGCGCCAAAAGAAAACGGGATGGACTTTGCCGGACTGATTTATGCACTGAATGAAGTGGATGGATTAGAACGCATTCGATTTATGACCTCGCATCCAAAGGATTTGTCAGACCATTTGATTCAGGCCTTTCGAGATTGTGATAAACTTTGCAAACATATTCATTTACCGGTTCAGTCTGGAAGCACAAATTTACTGAAGAAAATGAATCGAAACTATACAAAAGAACAGTATCTGCATTTGATTGAAAAACTTCGTAAAGCAGTTCCGGATATAGCGATTACCACTGATATTATTGTAGGTTTTCCGGGAGAGACAGAAGAAGATTTTTCTGAAACTTTGGATCTAGTGCAAACCGCACAGTTTGATTCTGCTTTTACATTTTTATATTCCATAAGAAAGGGAACACCTGCCGCAAACCTTACGGATCAAATTTCTGAGTCGGTGAAGCACGAGCGCTTTAATCGTCTGGTAGAGTTGATGAATGGGATAACCGCTCAGATTAATAAGAGCTATGAGAAAACCGTGCAAAAAGTATTGGTAGAAGGAACGAGCAAGACCGACAAAACGACTTATACCGGAAGGACGGATTCTTTAAAGATAGTCAATTTTAAAGGAAACAGTGCGTTAATCGGTGAGATCGTAGAAGTGAAAATTACAGAAGGAAAGACGTTTAGTTTGACCGGAGAAGTCATCTCATAAGTGAAATAGATATTTGATTTAAAACTGCTGTGAAATCATACAATGCAATGTTTTTCAGCAGTTTTTATCTGTCCAATGTTTTTTGAGCTTTCAAATCCATATCGAAGAAGGTATGAGAAATTTTATGGATTGTAGAAATTTGTTGACATTTGTTTGAAAATTAGGATATAATGTAAATTATAAAAGTTCCATGAGGATTAATAGGGAAATTGGTGTAAGTCCAATGCGATCCCGTCACTGTAAAAAAGGGTTTCTTCCAAAAACCACTGGATATTTTGTATCCGGGAAGGAGGAAGGAACGATGCTTTTAAGCCAGGAGACCTGCTTTTATGCATATCAGCAATGCCTACGGAGGATGGGTGAGCTCAAAGAAAAAATGACAAGGAATTCTTTGTGTACACTTATTTGTGTACATTTTTTTTTGATTAATATTCTTGATATAGTATGAGATAAGCAATGAGGAGAATGTAAATGAATCTAATTGACCTTACGCAAGCATTAAAATACAGAAACGAAAAAATTCAGGGAGTTGTGGAAATCGCAGAAGCAGGCGTTCAATTACCGATTACCGTTATCTGCGGAAAAGAAGAAGGAAAGACAATTTTAATAACAGGTGGCATTCATAATGCGGAGTATGTTGGAATACAGGCAGCACTTGAGTTGTCTGTTTTTTTAAAACCGAGTCAGATCAGCGGGAATATCATAATACTTCCATTGGTAAATCGAACCGGATTTGAGCATCGCACAAAAAGCTGTGTTTATGAGGATGGGAAAAATCTAAATCGTGAATTTCCCGGGAATAAAGAAGGAACATTGGCAGAAAAAATTTGTTATTACATAGAGAAAGAAGTTTTTTCTCATATCGATTATTATATTGACCTGCATTGTGGGGATTGGCATGAAGAATTAAAGTCCTATGTATATTGCCAGGGAAAAGCCGATGAAGAAACCTGCCGTATTTCCGAGAAGATGGCAAGGCAAGTGAATGTAAAATATATTGTGCAATCTCAGAACGGAAGTGGAGGTGCTTATAACTACGCGGGAAGCTTGGGAATCCCGGGTATTTTGCTTGAAAGAGGAAATCTGGGACTCTGGTCACAGGATGAAGTGAAGGAAGACATCTTGGATGTAAAAAGGATTTTAAGAGCAATGGGCTTTCTTGTGGGCAGTGCATTTGAGAAAACCGATCAAATCCTGATTAAGGAAGCGTTTTATGAAGAGGCAGGAAAAACAGGATGCTGGTACCCTCGGCACCGAGCCGGTGATATCGTTGAAGAAAATGAGGTATTAGGAGAAATCAGAGATTATTTTGGAAATTTACTGGAAAGACATATTGCAAAAGCAAGAAGTGTTATTTTGTATCAAATCGCAAGCTTGTCTGTTTTAGAAAAAGAAACGGTCATTGCTTACGGAAAGCTTTTCGATTAATGATTATAGGCAAGGAGGAGGCATTTTGAGCGGGACAAAATTGAGGAATAGGCTATTTGAGACTATAATCGTTTTATTCGGGATTAGTTTTATTACATTTGGGTTAACCTACCTGGCTCCAGGGGATCCCGTTAGAACCATGTATGCTGTATCTGGGAGTATTCCAAGTGAGGAAATTTTAGAACAAACGAGAGAAAGTATGGGGTTAAACAAACCGTTTTTTATCCAGTACTGGAATTGGCTCGCTGGATGCCTTCGCGGGGATTTTGGTATTTCTTACTCTATGAACCGACCTGTTGCTGATATTATTTTAGTAAGATTATGGCCAACTTTAAAGCTGGCATTTACCTCTCTTGCCTTTATGATTCTTGTATCCGTTCCACTTGGTATGCTTGCAGCGGTTAAGAGAAACAGGGTGGCAGATTACTTGATACGAAGCGGCACTTTTTTAGGGATATCCATACCTAATTTTTGGGTAGGGATGCTCTTGTTATATGTGGTTGCTGTAAAATTTAAATTAGTATCAGTCGTTTCTATGGGAAATGGAATCGAAAAGCTGATTTTGCCGGCAGTTACACTTGCATTTGCAATGTCTGCAAAGTATACGAGGCAGGTGCGAACTGCTGTTTTGGAAGAATTGAATCAAGAGTACGTTATTGGAGCAAGAGCAAGAGGCATTAAAGAAAGCATTATTCTATGGAAGCATATCTTTCCAAATGCATTATTGCCGCTGATCACCCTGCTTGGTTTATCATTGGGAAATTTACTTGGTGGAACTGCAGTAGTTGAAGTTATTTTTTCTTATCAAGGACTTGGGAATTTAGCGGTTTCTGCGATTAAAGCCTATGACTATCCTTTAATTCAAGCCTATGTAATTTGGATTGCAGTGATATATATGGTAATCAATGGGCTGGTGGATATTTCATATTCTTATTTGGATCCAAGAATTCGAAAAAGGAGTGAAATATGAAAAAAGTAGTTGTATTCATGAGAAAAAACAAACAGTTTATGATTCTCGTTTTATTGGCGGCTGCACTTGTATTAATTGCTTTATTTGCTCGGAAAATAGTGCCTTACAGCCCTTATGAATCAAATTTAAAGGAAGCATTTCTTTCACCGAGTGCGTCACACTGGTTTGGAACGGATAAGCTGGGGCGAGATGTTTTATCTCGTGTTATTTATGGACTTCGAATATCGCTGACGGCTTCATTAGCCTTAGTTAGTATCATTTTTTTGGTCGGGACGATTTTTGGAACGATTTCCGGATTTTATGGCGGCATGATAGACTCTGTAATCATGAGATTTTCGGATATGATGATTTCTTTTCCGGGAATGGTCTTAGCGATTGCGGTGGCAGGTATTATAGGGGCTAGTATTGCGAATGCAATTATCGCAATTGCGGCGGTAAGCTGGACAAAATATGCAAGGCTTGCAAGAAGTTTGGTTTTGAAAATTAGACATAAGGATTATATCTATGCAGCACAGACCATGGGGACAAAAGATATTGATATTTTAAGATATTATTTAATACCTAACGCATTACCTACGCTAATAATTACAGCTGCTACGGATATAGGAACGATGATTTTAGAATTAGCAGGACTTTCTTTTTTGGGATTTGGAGCACAAGCACCATTAGCAGAGTGGGGGCTTATGCTAAATGAAGGAAGAGCTTACATGTTTGATTGTCCATGGCTTATGGTATTTCCTGGAATGGCGATTTGTGTGGTAGCCGTTATATTTAATTTATTAGGCGATTGTTTACGGGACATATTAGACCCGAAGCAAATATAAAATCACAGGAGGCAAAAAATGAAGCTAAAAAAGAGAATTGCGGTATTGGTATTGCTTGCAGTTATAGTTGTCAGCATATTTGGCGGATGTGGGACAAGCGATAAGAATTCTGCGGATAAGGGTAAGACATTGAATTTTGGGTGCACTAACTTTTCGGATTCATTAGATCCATCCGCAATGATAAATGCGGCTTGGTGCGTATCCAGATACAGCATCGGAGAAGGTCTGTTTCGTTTTGATGAGGAAATGAATGCGCAGCCCTATATAAGTGATAAGTTCAAAGTAAACGATGAGAATACAGATTGGAAATTTCATATTAGGGATGGAGTGAAGTTCTCCAACGGAAAAGATGTAACTGCTTCCGCAGTTGTGGATTCTATAAAATATATGTATGAGCAAGAAGCGAATAGTAACGGAAATTCAACGCCGTCCGTATTTATGCAATACGAATCGATTATTGCAGATGATGATTCTGGTATGGTTGAGATTGTGACGAGCAAGCCATATGCAGATTTGTGTGCGGTATTAGCCCATCCTTACTTTTCTATTTTGGATGTAAATTCCGATCTGGATATTGCAAACAATCCGATCGGAACCGGCCCATATGCAATTAAAAAGTATGATACAGGAGTATCGATTGCAATGGAAGCAAATGGATATTATTGGAACGGAGAGGTTCCATATAGAAATGTTAATATTATATTTATTGATGACAGCTCAACAAAAGCTATGGCGTTACAAAGCGGCGATATTGATATTGTAGAAAACATTGTAACAACAAGCGATTTGGAAAAATTAAGAGACTCTTCCGATTTTCAGGTTTCAGAAACCATCGGTATGCGATGCGGATTTTCTTATATCAATCAAAAGAGAGTTTTAAAGGATGTAAATCTGCGAAAAGCCGTATTGCTGGCACTGGATGATGAGACAATGTGTAATGTGACCGTAGGTGGTATGTATACACCCGGCTGCTCAGTTCTTCCTTCTACATTAGATTATGGATATAAAAATCTAAAGGATGCGACACCATATGATATAAAAGCTGCAAAGAAACTTTTGGACAAAGCAGAAATAATCGATTCGGATGGAGATGGGTATCGTGAAATAAATGGAGAAATGATCGACTTATCTTATCTAACGTATGACAGCAGAAATCTGACGGATTTTACAGAAGCAGTAGCATCACAATTGGAATTGATTGGTATTAAAGTAACGATAAATACGACAGATGCAGATACCGAATGGAATATGTTAGTGGCAGGAGAATATGATTTGCTTGCAAATAATTGGATGACGGTTCCGGTGGGAGATCCATATTCGTATTTAGATAACTGGTATAGTAAGTCAAGTGCTAATTATTGTGGATATGCAAATGCGAAGTATGATAAACTGTATGGACAGTTAGAAACCGAGATGGATATAAAAGCCCGTGCAGGCATTATTGAAGAACTACAGCAAATTTTAATTGATGATGCAGCCGTTTTAATTCATGGATATTATCACAGCAATATGTGCAGTTCAAAGAAGGTAGAAGGGGCAGAAATACATACAGCGGACTACTACTGGATTACAACAGATATGAAACCGGCTAAGTAAAACGCAGGAGGCATTATGCTGAGCATTGAAAATATTTCAATTGAATATCAGAAGAGAGATGCAGTTGTCCAAGCATTCAATTTAGAAGTAAAAAAAGGACAAATTGTAAGTCTTGTGGGCGAAAGCGGAAGTGGAAAAACTTCCGTTATTCGTGCTGCGATGGGTTTGCTGCCTTCCGGTGGAAAAGTCACGAAGGGAGATATTCGGTTTGATGGGGATTCAGTGATGAATTATTCAAGGAAGGAATGGGATCAATTCCGAGGCAGCAGAATTTCTATGATATTTCAGGATTCAGGAGCCATGATTAACCCAATTCGGAAAATCGGGCATCAGTTTATAGAATATATACGTAGTCATGATACGATGTCAAAAAAAGATGCATGGGATATGGGAAGAGAGATGCTGGAAAGAATGCAGCTTCCAAACGGTGAACATATTATGCATAGCTATCCATTTGAACTAAGTGGTGGAATGAGGCAGCGAGTCGGCATCGCTATGGCGATGACATTCCAACCACAATTGCTGTTAGCAGATGAACCCACCAGCGCATTGGATGTTACAACTCAGGCACAGATTGTAAGTCAGATGATGGATTTAAGGGCTGAGTTTGGTACAGGCCTTGTCATCGTGACGCATAATCTTGGTGTGGCCGCGTATATGTCAGATAAAATTATTGTCATGAGAGATGGAGAGATTGTAGATGAAGGGGACAGAGAATCCATTTTAAAAAATCCTGCCAGTGAATATACAAAAAGACTGATTGCGAGTGTTCCGACATTAGAAGGGAAGAGATATGTTGAGTGAAGAAAATTTGATTTTGGAAACAAAACAGCTCACAAAGAGATTTAAAAGAGCGAGAAATTGCTCTTTCGTTGCATGTGATAGCGTTTCCCTAAAATTTTATAAAGGAAAAACACTTGGACTTGTGGGAGAGAGCGGCTGTGGGAAGAGTACCTTTATGAAAACGATTGTACAGATGGAAAAAGCAGAGGGGGAAATTCTTTTTCACGGAAAAGATATCACGAAGCTGAAAGGGGAAAGATTGCGACAGCATAGACGCCGTATTCAAATGATCTTTCAAGATCCATCTGCCGCCTTTAATCCAAAGATGAAAATCAGAGATATTATTTGTGAACCGCTCATTAACTATGGAGAAATCAAACGAAAAGATCGGGATCTGATAGCAAAGAAGTATCTTCAAATGGTAGAACTCAGCCCGGAATTTTCCGATCGCTATCCGCATCATTTGAGTGGTGGACAAAGACAGCGAATCGGAATTGCACGTGCTTTGGCCTTGGAACCGGAGATCATTATATGCGATGAAGCAACCTCTGCCTTAGATGTATCAGTGCAAAAAAGTATTATAGAGCTTTTGGTGAAGCTTCAGAAAGAAAAAGGTATTACAATGGGTTTCATTTGTCATGACATCAACCTGGTAGGGCAGGTATCTCATCAGATTGCAGTAATGTATTTTGGAAATATAGTTGAAGTGATAGCAGGACGTAACTTGAAAGATAATGCAAAGCATCCTTATACGAAAACACTTATGGATTCAGTTTTTTATTTGGACATGGACTATAAAAAGAATATGGGTGCAACTGGTAATGAGGTTTCTGGCTTATCGGATTTTTCTCATGGATGCGCTTTTCAAAACCGTTGCAGGGTTTGTTCAGAGAAATGCCGTATCGAAAAGCCGAAATTAAAAAGACTGGATGAAGAACATTATGTAGCTTGCCATTTCGTTAGTGGTGCATAAATGGAAGAAAATAGGCTGACAGAAGGAAGTGTATCACAATCAATTTTGAGATTTTTAATCCCCATTCTGATATCGAGCCTCATCCAACAGTGCTACAGTGTGGTAGATTTAATTATAATCGGGCGATATGTTGGGGCTGAGGCGACCGCAGCAGTAGGCGCAAGTGCTTTAATTGTTACTTGTATGATTGGCTTTTTTAATGGAATGGCAATTGGAACAAATGTTGTAGCTGCACATGAATTTGGGAGAGAAGACAACGATGCCTTAAAATCAATTATTCAAACTGTATGGATTTCAGGAATCGGGGGCGGAATTGTGGTTATGGCGCTGGGACTGACCTTTGCTCCCCTCTTTCTTAGTTGGATGAATACACCAGACAGAATTTTGCAGATGGCTGTAAATTATCTGCGGATTTATATGCTCAGTATGCCTGGAATTATCTTATTTAATTTATCTTCTGGAATTCTAAGAGCAACGAGTGATTCAAAACACCCTATGATGTTTCAAACGGTTGGGGGCCTTTTAAATATCATCGGTGATATTATTTTTATAATCTATCTCAATAAAGGTGTTGAAGGGGCTGCTTTTTCAAGTTTTCTATCTCAAAGTATAGCTGCGGGGTTGACGCTGTTTTATTTGCATGGCAGAAAAAGAAAGATCAGACTTAATTTTACATTCAATGGTTTTCAGTTAAAATATTTGAAGCGAATCATGATTTTTGGAATACCATCCGGAATTCAAGCGATGGTTATTACTTTTTCTAATATTATGCTTCAATCACAAATCAATCAATTTGGTATCCACGTAATTGCAGCGTTTACCGATTATTTTCGAATCGAAATGGCAATTTATCTGCCTATTTTGGCATTGGGTCAAGCAGTTATTTCTTTCGTCGGACAAAATTATGGGGCGGGTCAATTTTTAAGAATTCGAAAAGGAATGAAATTTTCTATCCTTTGGGGAGTCGGAATGACTGTTTGTATGAGTATGCTGCTCTTGTTTAATGGGAGTCTCGTTATGTTGCTTTTTACAGAGAATACAAAAGTTATTTTTTATGGATGCCAAATTATGAGAGTAACGATGCCGTTTTATTTTCTCTATGTGATTTATGAATGCTTGAACTGTGAGTTAAGAGGAAGAGGGATGGCGAATCTGCCAATGGCAATTACCGTATTTAGTTTCTGCGTAGTAAGAATTTCAGCTTTATATCTTATGTTGATGAAATGGCAGGATGTAAGGGGCGTTGCTGCAATTTATCCGATTTCATGGTCTGCTGCGGTTATTCTTTTGCTGATGATAAAAAGCATATTGAATAAAAAAGGCATGTTATCTAGTGCTGTAAAGTAACAGCTCGATAAAAAGTTATTGTTTATTTAGTGAGACAAGTTCGGAAAGGATTGATTGAAGATGGAACTAAAACAAATTGGATTAGTACATAGTCCTTATAAGACAAAGGGAAGTGCACCGCGCCAAGGTAAACTTTCTGAGGAGACAGCAACGATGGAAATTTTTATGGATTATGCAGATGCGATGAAGGGAATCGAGCGTTTATCTCATGTAATTGTGCTTTATTGGGGAGACCAAGCGAACAGAGAGATTCTTCAATCTGCTCCGCCTTGGCAGCAGGAAGAATTAGGTGTTTTTTCGACCAGATCACCAAACCGTCCGAATCCCATCGCATTTTGTGTCTGCAAAATAATTAATGTGGAAGGAAGATTGATTCAGGTGACCGGCCTGGATGCTTTAGATGGGAGTCCGATTCTAGATATCAAAGGATATTCGACTGAGGTGGATAGTTATCCGGAGGCATGTTCGATTCGGACTGGATGTCATGATGCCAAAAAATAAAGGACATCAAGATTTAGAAGAAATGAATCGAAATAAAAGTATCACTTTATATAAAAATCGAGTGAGACGAAACAAGCTTATAATTTTAACTTTTATTGCAAGTACCGTCATCATCGCTTTTTATGCATTGAATAAAGGGGCGGCTCCGACTGCTTTTATTGAAATTATCAATGCTTTTTTCCATTCAAATGATGAGTTAGCGGCAATTGTATTGTGGAATATACGGATGCCAAGAATTTTAGCCGGCATTTTTGCAGGTGCAGGACTGGCTTTGGCAGGCTGTGTCATGCAGACAAATTTGCGCAATCCATTGGCATCTCCTTCCACATTGGGGATTTCCGGTGCAGCTGCTTTTGGTGCTAATATCGCTATTGTATTTTTTAATGCCGGAGTTGTTCGAAATAGTTCAGAAGCTGTTATGATCAGCAATCCGTATCTGGTAACGATTTGTGCTTTTGTGGGAGCCGTCATTGCTATGTTTTTTATTTTACTGATTGCAAGAATCAAAAGCTTTTCACCAGAATCCATTGTGTTGGCTGGTGTAGCATTCAGTTCTCTTTTCAGTGCAGGTTCTACACTGATTCAATATTTTGCATCGGATTATCAAGTGGCAGCCATGGTGTTTTGGACTTTTGGTGATTTGGGACGTATCTCATGGTCTGAACTAAAGCTTTTATTTCTTGTAACGGCTGCGGCTTGCGTCTATGTGTTTTTTCATCGATGGGATTATAATGCAATCGACAGCGGGGAAGAGTCTGCGAGAAGTCTTGGTGTTGATGTGAGCAAGGTACGATTTGAGAGTATGTTTGCTGCCTCCTTGCTGACGGCCATTTCCGTTTCCTTTATGGGTATCATCGGATTTGTAGGGTTGGTTGCACCGCAGATGATGAAACGATTACTTGGGGCGGATCATCGGTTTTTAATACCTGCGTCCGCCATCATGGGTTCTTTTTTACTTTTACTATCGGATACCATAGCAAGAACACTGCTATCTCCTGTGGTTTTGCCGGTAGGGGTGATTACCTCCTTTTTTGGTGCTCCGTTATTCTTATTTTTATTAGTAAGGGGGTATTCAAAAACATGAATTTGACTGTAAATAATATAAAATTCAGCTATCCGGGAAAAGAAGTTTTAAAAGATGCAGGCTTTGAAGCAAAGCAGGGAGAGCTTGTCGCAATATTGGGACCGAATGGAACTGGAAAGACGACTCTGCTGAAATGTATCAATCAAGTTTTAAAACCTACGGCAGGCAGCGTAATCATCGGTTCTGAGGATATCACAAAGTTAAAAGGAAAAGATTTGGCAAAGAGAATCGGATATGTTGAGCAGCACCATCATCGAAGCATGAATACAGTCTTTGATGCCGTGTTATTGGGGAGAACGCCACATATAGGATGCAGAATTCATTCGAATGACATTGAAATTGTAGGCAGCGTCTTACAAGAGCTTGGCCTTTCTGATTTCTCTATGAGATATTTGGAGCAGCTAAGCGGGGGAGAGCTTCAAAAAGTGGCGATCGCAAGAGCCATCGCTCAAAAACCGAAGATTCTTTTGATGGATGAACCAACCAACCATTTGGATTTAAAAAATCAGGTGGATGTAATGCAGAGCATTCGAGCAATTACATTAAGCGCAGACATCACCTCTGTAATCAGCATGCATGATTTAAACTTAGCACTTCGCTACGCGGATCGATTTATTCTTATGAAAGAAGGCCGCATTTATGCCGCAGGAGATGCGGGAATCATTACCGAAAGTAATATTGCTCAAGTCTACGCACTCCCTGTAGAGATATTAGAACATGGTACTCGCCGTATTGTAGTACCTGCATAGATTGTTTGAAAGGGTGAAATGAAAATGAAACAAAAGAGTAAAAAATGGCCGACTTTTCTTGCATTCCTGTTGATTTTAACTTTGATGACTGCTTGTTCAAGCAACGATATAAAAGATGATGTGGAGGAGAAGGTGATAACAGTTACCGATATGCTTGGAAGAAAGGTAGAAATCCCACAGGATGCGGATCAATTTGTCAATGTAGGGGTTGGAGCTTTGCGCTTATATACCTATGTGGCACCGCTGGATCAATTAGTCGGTATTGAGAAAAAAGAAACGGAAGGACAAACCGGAGTTCCTTATTCTGTGATGAATCAATCGATTTTTGAGTCTCTTCCGATTATTGGGCAAGGAGGACCGACCGGAACCGCAGATCCAGAGCAGATTTTAACGGTTGCGCCCGATGTGATTTTTAATACGTATGCGATGGACGCCGCATCAGCAGATGAACTTCAAGAAAAAACAGGAATACCTGTCGTGGTTCTAAGCTATGGAGAGAATGGCGGGATTTTCAATCAAGAAATCTTAGATTCTCTGCGCTTAATCGGGATAATAACGGGAGAAGAGGAACATGCGGAGGAAGTGGTTGCAATCTTGAAGGAGTATGAAGCAGATTTGACAACAAGAACGTCGCAGATAAAAGAGGAAGACAAACCCACGGTTTATATTGGTGCATTGGGGAATAAGGGGCCACAGGGAATTGAGAGTACACAGGGAGACTATTCCTTGACAAATATCCTTCAAGTAAATAATGTTGTGGATCAGACCGGTAAAAAAGGCTCCTTAATGATTGATAAAGAACAATTGCTGACATGGGATCCGGAGTATATTTTCATTGATCTGGACGGCTATCAAATTGTTCAGAAAGACTATGAAAAAAACACAGCTTTTTATCAATCCTTAACGGCGTTTAAGAATGACCACGTCCATGTACAGCTTCCGTTCATTCTTTTGAGGACAAATGTTGAAACAGCAATTGCAGATGCTTATTATATGGGAACGGTTCTTTATCCGCAGGAGTTTAAGGATATTGATCCAGAAAAAAAGGCAGATGAAATCTATACGAAATTGCTGGGAAAACCTTTTTATGAACAGATGGTGCAGGATTACAGTGAATTCGGCAAATTTAAAACACAAGAATAGCAGAATATAAAATTCATTAAATAAAAAATGAAAAAAGTAATAAACGCCACTATTTTTATCAAAAAAAGTAGTGGCTGTTTATTTCCCCCACACTTTGCTCCAAGTTAGATTAAAATTATTGACACTAATTTTAATAATAAAAAAACATTTATTTTCTGAATATGTCAATCGCATGACTCGAAATGCCCAATAAATCTTCGCGCTCGCAAGTTTAAATACAACTCAAAAGTGTCATTGTCCATCGTGTCTATTGCTTCGCGCATAAATAAGGCACAGCCATCTGCCGCAACGTAATGAAGTCGGGTTATGGGAAATACAGACATTAGATTGTCGATGTTTTCTTTACGGACAAGTTCAAACAAATCCTTTGGCTCGGACTTGGCGGCAAATGTTTGGGCGTCAAGCAACCCCTTTTCAATATATTCAGCAACATTGATGTTACCACGATGGAACCCTTCGTCAAGTAGACAGCCATCGGATATAACATAGGCGGCAAAAACTATGCCTCCCGGTCTTGTTACACGAATCGCCTCGCTCAGAGCTTGTTGTTTATCCTCTTTGGTGTAAAGATGATACAACGGTCCTAACAGCAGAGTTATGTCATACCCATTGTCTGGGAACGTAGATAAATCCATAGCGTTGCCTTGTGTAATGGTTATATTTTCATTCGGTTGAGTGTTTTGTTTGAAAATCTCTATATTGTGTTCAACCAACTCCACTGCATCAACATCATATCCCTCTCGTGCCAGTGCATGGGAATATCGACCTGTTCCAGCACCGATTTCAAGCACACGGTCGTCAGACTTTATGTATTTCTCGATATATTTCATTGTGGTAAGGAACTCAACGGAACCATGTTTTGGAACAAGACGGCTATCTTCATCATAATTGTTGTAATGGTTAATTAGATATTGGTTTCTATTCATATTGCACTCCCTCTGCTGATAATAAAAATTAAGTGGGTAATTTCCAGCCCGGATTTTCTTGTCTAACCAAAGCTGTCAAAATATTTGTCACCATTTTTTCAGCCTTGCCTCTATTTAATTCTAATTTTTTCGTTGCAGCCAGAACTGCTATGCCATGTGTGTAAAGAAATAAGTCTAAAAAAATGATTTTTGATTGTTCTAATTCTACTCCAATAGTTTCCGAAAAGAGTTTTGCTTTTTTCTGATTGTCAATTTCCTTAAAAAAGTCTTTTGCATCTGTCATTTCCAAATCCATATCATTTATAAATAATAATTGAAATAAGTGTGTTTCTTTTTGAGCAAATTCAATGTAAGAAAGAGGAAGAATTAGATAGGGACTGACACTAACAGAATTCTTGTAATTGGTAACATATTGCTCGTAGTATTTATAAGCAAAATCAAGAAATTTTTTTTTTAGTTCATCCATGTTTTCGTAACAAGTAAAAATAGGCCGGGTAGAGCATTGTAGTTTACTTGCAATACTCCTTGCATTTACGGTTTGAAATCCTGATTCTCTTGTAATATCCAAGACAATTTTCAGAATCATGTCTTTTGTTATTTTGGCTTTAGGGGGCATATAAGTTCACCTCATTAATAAATTCAATATATAACGATAGTTGTATAACTATTGTTGTATATTAATTAAATTATGTCAAGAGAGAATTTCGCTTATTCTTTTGATAAAAGAATAAATCACAATTTTTGTGGCACACTTGAGAATTACGCTAAGCGGAAAATCACACCAACCGTAGGACGGGTAGTGTTAATTTAAGTCATCATTTTTATTTTTGTAATATTTTAAATTTGAATTACTTTTTTTATTTTTTGTGAATAAAGAGGACATTCGTCTAATATATTGTACAGACATCAGTGGAAATAATATGGAGGAGGGGTAGAGCTTGGAGAACCTGAATATATATGAAAACATTGCGGAACGTTCACAGGGGGATATCTATATCGGCGTGGTCGGGCCGGTGAGAACCGGAAAATCCACGTTCATTAAAAGGTTTATGGATTTAATGGTAATACCGAATGTAACAAACCGTTATGTGAAAGAGCGGATTCAAGATGAATTACCGCAAAGTGGTGGGGGAAAAACCATCATGACAACAGAACCGAAATTCGTACCGGCAGAGGCGGTTGCATTGGAATTACCGGGTAAAGTAAACCTTCGTGTACGCATGGTTGATTGTGTTGGATATCTGGTGAATAATGCTTTAGGACATATGGAAGATGGGAATCCGCGAATGGTCAGTACACCGTGGCAGCCAAATCAAATTCCTTTTAAGGAAGCAGCGGAGATCGGAACGAGAAAGGTAATTCGTGATCATTCCACAATTGGCATTGTAGTGACAACAGATGGGTCCATCGGTGAAATTGATCGGGAAAGCTATGTGCCGGCAGAGGAGCGTGTCGTCTCTGAATTAAAAGAATTGCATAAACCGTTTGCGATGGTTTTAAATACCTTACAGCCATCGGATGAGTCGGTTCTGGAACTTCAAAAAAGTTTGGAAGAAAAATATCACGTTCCTGTAATTGCAGCGGATTGTGCGAAGATGAGCAGCGAAGCTATGGCTCATATATTAAATGAGACATTATATGAATTTCCTGCAACTGAAATTCGTTTTCGTCTTCCGGGCTTTATTGAGGGCCTTGGTAATGATCACTGGATAAAGGCTACAATTATAAGCAATCTAAAAGAGTGGAGTAAGACTTTTGATAATTTAAAGGATGTGAAAGAGAGCATTGCGTCTCTGGCTGACGGAAATATCATTGAAGATGTCACAATTAAAGGGATGGAACTTGGAAATGGTGAAATTGAAGTAGACATGAATGTTGCAGATGGCCTTTACTATCAGGTGATCGGTGAAATCATGGAATGTGATATTGAAAACGATTACCAATTTTTCTCTTTGATCAAAAAGTTCTCACAAGCGAAGAAAGCTTATGATAAACTGGAAGAGGCTATGGGGCAAGTGGAAGATGCCGGGTATGGTATCGTGCAGCCTAAGCTTTCAGAAATGGTGTTAGAGGAGCCAGAAATATTTAAGCAGGGAAATAAATTTGGAGTACGTTTAAAAGCAAAGGCACCAAGCCTTCATATTATTAAAACAGATATAACCACTGAAGTTTCGCCAGTCGTTGGATCAGAAAAGCAATCAGAAGATTTAATTCGCTATCTATTAACTGAGTTTGAGAATGATCCTTCAAAGATTTGGGAAACAAATATTTTCGGAAAGTCGTTATATGAGATGGTAACGGAACAAATGGAGCATAAACTTTCAAATGTGCCGGAGAACATTCGGTTGAAAGTGCAGCGTTCCTTACAGAAAATATCAGATGAGGGAAAAGATTATTTTATTTGTATTGTGCTTTAGATTACAAGTATCAGAGCAATTATAAGAATCCTTTGGCATGGATACACCCCCAAATATTTGATGAAAATCTAATTTTTGGAGGTGTATTTTTTTGTGGAATAGGTATATTCAATCGCATTGGTAGGACAGATGCTTTTGCATTTTCCGCATCTTATGCACTCTAGATCATTTGCATTCTTCACTGGGTCTACATTCATTTTGCATTCGGTTGCACAGGCGTGGCAGTGGATGCATTTTTCAGGATTGACTCGATATTTAAAAATAGAGATTGGATTAAACACTGAATAAATTGCGCCTAGAGGGCAAATGTATTTGCAGAATGGACGGTAAATTAAAATAGAAGCGAGAATAGTTACAAGTAAAAGAAAGTTTTTCCATGCATAAAGCCATCCCACGGTTTGCTTTAGGGTATCATTCATGAGAACAAGCGGAATTCCGCCTTCTAAAGTACCGGCAGGGCAGATAAGTTTGCAAAAATAAGGGCTGCCTTGTCCGATGATATCTACAAGAAATAAAGGCATCAATATAACAAATACGATTAGAATAACGTATTTTAATTTTCTTAAAAGACGATCCCCTTTAAATGTTTTTGGTTTTTTATAAAACGGTATTTTATGGAGCATATCCTGGAAAAAGCCGAAAGGGCAGAGATAGCCACAGACAAAACGCCCCATAATAGAACCAATCACTATCATGAATCCTGCGATATAAAAAGCAAATTTAAACTCATAGCTGCCAATTACAGCTTGTAAGGAACCAATTGGGCATGAAGCAATTGCACCTGGGCAGGAATAACAATTTAAGCCGGGGACGCATACATTTTTTACTTTTCCTTGATAAATTTTTCCCTGAATAAATCCAATGAGAAAACTGTTAGTAATCAATGTCCAGATTGCTTGTATAATATAGCGCGAACGATCATTACTGATTCTTTTTTTAACCAATTCCGATACACTCCAAACAAATATTTATTGATTTTTCAAACATAACGGGGACTTCGCCGCGATAAATTCCAAAAACCATGAAAACAATACCGATAAAAAGAAAACAGATAGAAATTATATTTATATTTTTCTTTTTTTGTTTTCGCATAGCATTTCCCTCTTATTATTTTTTTATTTTGTCTAATTCTTTATTTATGATATCAATCCATTCCTCTTTTGAATGGGAGCCTACATAAGTTTCACCCACAATGTTTCCGTTTTTATCGACAAAGAAGCTTTCAGGGACTGAATCGACGCCTTTTAATCGACCCTCTCTCAATACTGAATCCGGCAAGAGAATATCATAGCCTGCATTTGTTGATTGAATGATTTCTTTTAATTTCTCTAGTTTTTTGTCGTCAATTTTTCCATCTTCATTTACATCTAAGACAATTCCAATAACATTGACTCCTTTAGCAGACAACTCTTTATCAATCTGGCTCAAATAAGGAATTTCTTCCACGCATGGAGAGCACCAGGTTGTAAATAGATTGACGAGAGTCAGGTCGTAATTTGAAAAAATATCCTTTGTAACTTCATTTCCGTTGATATCCTGTGCTTTAAAATCGCCAAGCTGTGCTTCGTTTGCGGCAATAGGGGATATCGTATTTGTTGAATCCATGTCATCATTTGGTTCAGCACAGCTTATTAAAGTAAAAATGCCTAACAAAGTGATAAAAAGTATGGGCACTATTTTTTTTCTCATTTTATTTTCTCCTTTTCTATTTGAATAATTTTTCCTCTTATATTAAGATATAAAGCTGTTTAGAAGGAAATGCTATTAAAGTTAGTATTACTAAAAATAAAAACTTTACACAGAATTTATACAGCTTCTTTTTTAATTTGGTATTGCATGGTATACTGATTGCAAAGTAAATGAATTTATCATTCTTATAATAAGGCAGTTTCAGCAATAAGAACGTACATTGTGCGTGGAAAGAGGTTCAATGTGAAAAGAAAAATAGCATTTATGTTTATTAATGCAAGCATGACAAAACCTAGAAGAATGGTCATGGATTTTGAATCCGGTGAAATGATTACGGTCGGTGTAAAAAATTATGATATGGCATGTGAAGAGGCAAAGAAGCTTGCGCAGGAAGGTATTTTACTTTTAGAGCTTTGTGGTGGATTTGGAACCATAGGGCATGCAAAGGTAAGTGAGGCTGTTTTAGGAAAGATGCAGGTTGGTGTGGTTCGATTTGATAATCATCCGGGATACGAAGGTCTTTCCGGTGATACAAAATGGTTATAACTTATTTTTGGACACAGCCATGGAATTTTAAATTTCTAACCATGGCTGCTTTTTATTGAAGAATCATGCACTTTTCCATTTAAACAAAATAACACCGCCAATCATCAGTGCAATACCTGCGTATTTTGTCCAGCCAAAGTGAATTTGCTCTGAGTCAAAAAGAGCAAACGCATCAATGATAGCTGCAACTAAAAGCTGACTGATTAAGATAATAGAGATGGCATAGGTAGGGCTTAGGTGCCCGATTGCCAGCATAACTGTTATCGTAATGATCAGACCGAGTACACCACCCAGCCAGTAAATTTTATTGACATGCAACAAATTTGCAAAATTTCCTTTTCCGACTAAAAACATAGCAATGACAGCAAGAATAAAAGCGGTTCCTTGAACGAATGCATTCGACTCATATAAGCCGATCTTTTCTCCTAAGCGAGTATTTATTACACCTTGAAAGCTCATTGCGGCACCTGCCACAATACTCATAAGAATTCCGAACATAAAAAAATCACCTCGAGGACAGTATTGCCCATGGGGTGATTTTTATACTATTTTAACAGCATGCGGTCATTTTGAATTTCAAATTGTTCGATTAATTTTTCAACTGTCATTTTTTTTCGCTCTTCTCCGGAAATATCCATGATGATTTTCCCATTATCCATGAGAATGGTTCTAGTTCCATACTGTAAGGCATCGCTCATATTATGTGTTATCATCATCGTGCAGATATCGTTCGAATTTGCAAACTGGTCGGTAAGCTCCAATACCTTTTTCGCTGTTGCAGGATCCAATGCGGCAGTATGTTCATCCAGCAGGAGGAGCTTAGGACTTACTAGGATGGCCATGAATAAAGTCAGAGCCTGCCTTTGCCCACCGGATAATAATTTCACCTTTTGAGTCATCCTATCTTCTAATCCCATACCTAAAAGAGACAAACGTTCACGAAAAATAGCTTTTTCTTTTTTTGAAATACCTTTTTGTAAACCTCTAAATTTGTCTTTGCTGAATGCGATAGCCAAATTTTGTTCAATCGTCATATCAAAGGCAGTGCCTTTCATTGGATCTTGAAATACACGGCCGATATAGCGGGAGCGTTTATGTTCCGGATATTTTGTGATATTTATCTTGTTTAAAAATATATTTCCATTGTCTGTTTTTTCTACTCCGGAGAGACAGTTCATCAGTGTAGATTTCCCGGCACCATTGCTGCCGATTATGGTAACAAATTCTCCAGGCTCTATCGTGAGATTGACATCCTGCAAGGCGAGCTTTTCATTTACGGTACCGTATCCGAAAACTTTATAAAGATGTTCAATGCGTATCATCGGGTTCACCATCCTTTGCAAAATTTTTCGTATTTGTGGTATCGTAAATTTTCTTTTTAGGAAAAGAGTCTTTCATGATTCCGGTTGATAATGCAATGGCAACAATAACTGCAGAAATCAGCTTTAAATCAGTAGCCGGCATTCCGCAGCTTAAAGCAAATGCCAAAGCAAGACGGTAGAGAATCGCACCGACTGAAACCGCCAGCAGGCGGATCAGAAGCGGAATACTCTTTGTGAAGAATTCAAAAATGGTTTCACCTACAATGACAGATGCAAGGCCGATCACTACCATACCGACGCCCATGCTAACATCTGAATAGGATTGATATTGTGCTAAAAGTCCGCCAGCAAGTCCGACGAAGCCGTTTGATAGAGAAAGTCCTAAAAGCTTCATCAGGTTGCTGTTTACTCCAGATGCACGCACCATATATTCATTATCACCGGTTGCTCGAAGTGCAAATCCGATACGGGTATTTAAGAAAAAATATAAGACAATAGTTACGAGCACTAATATGATAATTCCTAATAGCAAGGAGGAGTAGTCATTTTGCACCATCATGTGAAAGTTTTTATAAAGAGTAGGGCTCTGTGTAAGTGCGATGTTAGATTTTCCGCCCATTAAACGTAAATTTAAAGAATATAAGGCAAGCATCACTAGGATGCCTGCCAGAAGCGGTTCGATTTTTAATTTGATATTTAGTAATGCAGTGGCCGCACCAGCCAAAGCGGCCAGTAAAAAAGAAGCAAGCAACGCGACAAGGGGAGAATATCCCGTGCTGCAAAGTATGGCAGAAGCAGCAGCTCCTGTCACGATGCTTCCATCAACGGTTAAATCTGGTGTGTTCAAAGTACGAAAAGAAAGAAACACACCGAGGGCTAAAACTGCATAGATTAAACCTAATTCAAAAGAATTTAGGACTGCGGTAAAGGTCATATAAAATACCTAACTTTCTAATTTGCTTTTTTTATTCGTCTTTTATCTATTATTGATTTTGAGAAGAATCTTCATCCGTGAAAAGAGTTGCACTTTTTAAGATCGATTCAGGGATTGTAATTCCGATCTTCTCTGCGGTATCTGTATTGATATAAGTCTGCATATCGGATATGGTTTCGATGTCGATGGAACCTGGGTCTGTTCCATTTAAGACAGCACTTACCATTTCTCCAGTCTTTGCGCCAAGGGTCTTATAATTAATGCCATACGTTGCAAGTCCGCCGTCCATAACCATGGAATCTGCGCTTACATAAAATGGGATTTTTGCTTTATTTAAAGTTTCTGTAATAATCGGCATAGCAGACGCGATGGTATTGTCGATAGGTGAGAACACGATGTCAGCTTTCTTTACAAGAGAAGAGGCTGCTTGAGGTGCTTCACTGCCGTTCATGACTGGAGCTTCTAAAATAGTGAGGTTGTTTTCTTCTGCATATATTTTTAAATCTTTAATTACAGATAATGAGTTCGGCTCTCCGGAATTATATAAAACACCGACCGTTTTGAAATCAGGCGTAATTTGCTTTGCCAGATCCATGATCTGACCCGGAGAAACAGCATCTGAAGTTCCCGTGATGTTGCCGCCTGGCTGCTGCATGGAAGTGACCAGACCTGCGTCAATTGGATCTGTAACAGCAGAAAATACAATTGGAATTTCTGTTGTTTCACCCAAAGCAGCCTGTGCAGATGGTGTTGCGATCGCAATGATTAAGTCATAATTTTTCGAAGAAAACTGCTGACAGATTGTTTTCAGGTTACTTTGATCTCCCTGTGCATTCTGATAGTCGATATTGATATTTTTACCATCAAAAAAACCGTCACTCTCTAATTGTGCAAGAATGGATTCTCGAATCATATTAAGAGAAGTGTGTTCGCTGATTTGTACAATTCCAATTGTAGGAATGTCTTCAGAATTATTTTCGGTTTGCTTCGTTCCGCATCCTGTCAGTGTAGAAAGCAACATAAAAGCAATCACGAGTACCATTGTCAAAGTTTTGTTTAATTTTTTCATTTTTCTTTCTCCTTTTCTGTTTTTCTATTTGTTTGAAAAGGGGTTTCTCTGCGAGAGGGGATCTCCGAAATAAAAAAACACTTATCCTCGATTCAAGGACAAGTGTAAACCTGCGGTACCACCTTGTTTAATGTATCTTCATACATTCTCTTTGCAGAGTGCCATCACACCCTTCGCCAATAACGCCGGCTTTGCGTCGCAACTACTGTGATTAAAATCAGTTCGCCTTGCCCTCGGAGGACCATTGTGCTGTAACGTCATCTATTCGGCTTACACCATTCCGAATTCGCTGTGAGATCGTTTTACAGTTTTACTCCCTCGTCTCAGGTTTATAGCTATCTTAGCATTAGTTTTTTTTGTTGTCAATCTTTTTTTCATTAAAAGATCAAATGTTATACGGTTTAGAGCAAATCAGATAAAAGCCTTGCAATGGATTCTTTAAATTTAATGAAAAGGGAGCGGTTGTGATAAAGCTGGTTTGTTAATTCATGGCTTTTTTCAATATCTGCTTCAAAGATGGACTCCAGCTTATGAGCCTGTTCACTATCATAAATAAAGGCGTTTGACTCGAAATTAATTCGAAAGCTTCGTATATCAAAATTTGCAGAACCTATGGATACAACTTCGCCGTCCACACAGATCGTCTTTGCATGCAAAAATCCATTATCATAGATAAAGATGCGGGCTCCTGCATTTAAAAGGATGCCAATATAGGAATAGGTTGCCCAATAGACAAACATGTGGTCTGGCTTACAGGGAATCATGATGCGTACATCAACACCTGAAAGCGTGGCCATTTTGAGTGCTTCTAATATACTGGAATCCGGAATGAAATAAGGTGTTTGAATATAAATGTTTTTCTTTGCATTGCAGATCATTTTTAAATATCCAAGTTCTATCTCTGATTTTGGAGAGTCAGGACCACAGGAAACTATTTGTATGCCAGTAGAGCCGCTTTGAGCTATTTTTGGATAATAAGAATGAGAGATAGCAAGTCGTTCTTTGGACGAGAAACGCCAGTCCAATATAAAGCGTGAGTTCATATCTTCAACACTTCCTCCGGTCACACGAAAATGAGTATCGCGCCAGTATCCGAATTTTTTATTCTTTCCGATGTATTCATTTGCTACATTAAAGCCGCCTAAATATCCGATTTTGTTATCAATGATGACAAGCTTGCGATGATTTCGATAATTCAGCTTCATATTAACGTATTTCAGTTTAGGAGGAAAGAAAAAAGCAAATTGACCTCCGGCGGCCTTAAAGCAGGATAATGATTTTTTGGTTAATTGTCTGCCGCCCAATCCGTCAACTAAAAATCTAACTTCGACACCTTCTTGTGCCTTCTTCGTCAATGCATCGATTAATGTCCGCCCCAAAGTATCATTTTTTACTATGTAATACATGATATTAATGGAGATGGAGGCATTTTGAATATCTCGCAACAGCGAATTAAATTTATGGACGCCGTCTGTTAGAATCGTTATTTGATTATCTTGAGTAAAATACGCTTCGCTGTATGTTTGGTTCAGACGAATCATATCTTGCCATTTTTCTGCTTCCGGTTTTATAAACTTAAAATATCCATTTCGAATGTCATCCATTTGTTCGGAGAGTGCATTACTAATGGAAGCTTCTTCGAATTTTGATAAACGGAAGATTTTTTGCCGGGATATATTTTGAGAAAACAAAAAATAAAAAAGGATACCCACACCAGGCAGTAAGAATAAAATCATAAGCCAAGCGAGGGTAGCGGAAGGGTCTTTACGCTCAAGAAAGATGATGGTAAATGCTATTAAGAAATTTATAATGTAAAGGGCAGTTATCGCAGCCGACATATTAAATAAGTCAATCGGGAACATAAAGACCTCCTATGGATCTCTCTTATAGCAGTGCTTCCAATTTTTCCTCTAATGCCGCTTGCGGCAATGCACCTGTGATACGGTCTACGATCGCTCCATTTTTAATAAAGAATAGAGTAGGAATGCTCATAACCTTGTTAGATAAGGCGAGCTTTCGCTGTTCATCTATATTAATTTTACAAATCTTTGCTTTTCCTGCATACTTTGCAGCTAGTTCATCCATAACGGGAGCAACCATTTTACAAGGTCCGCACCACTCTGCGTAAAAATCAACTAGAACGGGTAAATCGGATTGCATTGCTTCTTTTTCATAAGTTTCTTCTGTTAAATAAATAATTTGATCTGACATATCTTTTCCTCCTAATATACTTGGTAATCGTTTCATACACTGTATTATAATTCTAATTTGAGTTTGTGTATTTATTATACCATACACTTCTCTTCTTTAAACATTTTTTATTTTGCCCGAAAAGTGAAAGTTTATGTTGACATAAACATTGAGCAGAATATAATATAAGGAAAAAATGGTAGAAATAATGTTTAGAAACGGAGGACAGAATGTATTTTAATCGTATAGACCAAGTAGACCCAGAGGTAGCTTCTTTTATCCGTAAAGAGATGAATCGGCAGGAAAATAAGATTGAGTTAATTGCATCGGAAAATTTCACAAGCTCGGCAGTAATGGAAGCTTGCGGAAGTGCACTTACTAACAAATATGCAGAAGGGTATCCTGCAAAGCGTTATTACGGTGGCTGCGAGTGTGTCGACCTTGTAGAAAATGTAGCGATTGAGCGGGCAAAAAAATTATTTGGAGCAGAGCATGCAAATGTTCAGCCTCATTCGGGATCAAATGCAAACATCGGTGTATACGTCGCACTTTTAGAACATGGAGATACTGTTTTGGGCATGGATTTGTCAAACGGCGGGCATTTGACGCACGGTTCTCCTGTAAATCTATCTGGAAAGTATTTAAATTTTGTTTCTTATAAATTAAATGAAGAAACGGAACGTATTGATTTTGAAGAAGTAAAAAGATTAGCACATGAGCATAGACCAAAGATGATTGTTGCTGGTTACAGTGCTTATCCAAGAAAATTAGAAACAAAGAAGTTCAGAGAGATTGCTGATGAGGTAGGCGCAATTTTAATGGTAGATATGGCTCATTTTGCAGGGTTGGTTGCAGCAGGACTTCTTGAGAATCCGATGGAATATGCAGATGTTGTTACAACGACAACGCATAAAACCTTAAGGGGTCCAAGAGGGGGCATGATTCTTTGCAAAGAGAAATATGCAAAACAAATTGATAAGGCAATTTTCCCTGGAATTCAGGGCGGTCCTTTGATGCATATCATTGCAGGTAAGGCAGTCTGCTTGAAGGAAGCGGCATTACCGGAATTTGTGAAATACCAAAAGCAGGTTATGGCAAATGCAAAATCTATGGCAGATGCATTGCTGTCCCACGGATTTGAATTGGTTTCGGGCGGAACGGATAATCACTTGGTTTTAGTTAAATTGACCAATAAAGGGATCACTGGAAAAGAAGCAGAACGGCTTTTGGATGAAGCGGGGATTACGACAAATAAAAATACGATACCGAATGATCCAAATGGACCATTTGTAACAAGTGGAATCCGTTTAGGAACTCCAGCGATGACAACCAGGGGTTTTAAGGAAGATGAATTTAAAAAGGTAGTAGAGGCGATTGCCCTTATTTTAGATCATCCAAACTGTGAAGAATCAAAAGAAAAAGCACAAGAGATTGTAAAGGAGCTTTGTGAAGCTTTTCCACTTTATAAGTAAATGAATAAATAAAACACTACCTTGTTTGGAAGGAGATTCATTACTAAACGAGGTAGTGTTTTTTTGAATTATCTAGGAATACAAATTTTTGTACCGGGTACGGAAAAGTCATTTAAACTAAGTTTTGGATTTGAAATAAGTAAGCTGTCGGGTTCGATCAGTAGTTTTTGGCTGATAGAGTCCAAAGAATCTCCTGATTTTACAAAATAAGCATTGGACAGAGGACAGTTCTCTGTTTCTGCCATACCTGGAATGCATAGCTCTAGACCATCTAAGGATTTTGAAAAATCAATATCTGGGTTTGCATTTTGCAATTCTTCAAAGGTCATTCCAAAACGCCCTAAAATACGAGACAAGGTATCGCCTCTTTGCGTGCGATAAAGATTGCCAATCGGACAGCTTGGAGCAGTTGAATGGTTATTGTTTCCGGAGTTATTGTTTCCGCCTGTTCCGTTTCCGTTTTCTGGTAACTCTTCAGCAGGGAAATTAGGGATACATATTCTCATGCCAACTTGAAGATCGTATGGATCCATGTTTGGGTTTGCTTTAATAATGCTGGAAAGAGGGAGTTTATACTTTTTAGCAATCATGTAAAGCGTATCGCCTTCAACGATAACGTGGTAAGTGCCGCTGCATGAAGGCGTTGTGGATTCCTTCATGCCTGGAATGCAGAGATTCATTCCAATTTTTAAAGCGTAAGGATTTAAAATGCGGTTGACTTGCATAAGTACAGGAACAGGGACACCAAAGTTTTGTGAGATTCCATAAAGCGTATCGTTTGCTTTTACAGTATATACCTCTTTGCACATATAGTTTGGTGGAATCATCGGACTCTTTGGAAAAACGGGGCATTGATTTTTATATGCCATAATGTCATTTCACCTCTATTTCTTTGAGAAAAACTCAATTGTTGTATAAAAGTTGTTTGTTACACTTGCTATCATAATATTTCAAAGATGAAGAATATGTGATAGAATATAAAATAAATTTTATAGAAATGAATAAAGAATAGAGAGGGATAAAGAGATTGAAACGATTTTTAAAAAATCCAATCGGTGTATTATTTATTGTATTACTGTTGGCTGAAGCACTGTTGGATCATTATTATGGATCACCGTTAGAATGGGTTATGGATAAAATAATGGTATTGCCGGGTATTATTATTGCACTTTCTCTGCATGAGTTTGCACATGCAAAGGTTGCAGATCTATGCGGAGATCCTACACCGAGATCACAAGGACGTGTTACGATTAATCCACTTGCACATATTGATATATTTGGTTTTATAGCCCTGTTTTTTATAGGGTTTGGATGGGGGCGTGCCGTTGAAATTAATCCTCGGAATTTTAAAAACCCGAGAAGAGATGAATTATTAGTCGGATTAGCCGGAGTTACGATGAATTTTATTTTGGCTATTGTATTTATGGGAATTTTAAAGCTTCTTTTAACTTTTTCGCCTCAATTTTTATATAGTGATTTAGGCGGAATTGTCATTTTAATTTTACAAAAAATTATATTAATTAATTTGGTATTGATGGTCTTTAATTTAATTCCAGTACCGCCTTTGGATGGATTTAACGTAGCAGCCGAAATTTTTCATTTCCGATACAAGCCGATTTATTATACGCTTTATGATAAGGGATTTATCATTCTTATGATTTTAATTTTATTTAATATCACAGGAATGATTTTGAGTCCGATCGTAACTGTACTTTACCAATTCCTTCTATTTCTATTTCAATTAATGTAGATAAGCAAAAAATATCTTAATTTTTTTATGAATGTTTGTTTAAACCCTTAGCTAAAGGGTAAAAGAATAATATAACGAACATAACTCAATCCTTATTATTATGGTACGTAAAACGTCAAGCTATTTTAAAAGCTTGTCGTTTTTCAATTAAGAAATTTTCAATTGAGGGGAGATGAAATCATGAATTTTGAAAAATGGACGGAAAAGGCACAGGGAGCAATTATGGATGCTCAAAATATTGGGATACAAGATGGTCATCAGCAATTAGAGGGAGAACACTTGCATGCGGCGCTTTTATTGCAGCAGGATGGCTTGATTCCAAAGCTTCTTAGCTATATGGAGGTTAATCTGGGCGAATTGGTTGGAGAGCTACAGGAAGAATTGGATAAACTGCCGAAAGTACAAGGTGGCGGAGATTCCATGTATTCAACCCGCAGGTTAAATCAATTGATTATGAATGCGGAAAAAATTGCTCAAAATTTCAAAGATGAATATATCAGCGTGGAACATTTATATTTGGCTTTGCTAGAAGAAAAAAATACACCTTCTGCACGAATCTTAAAAAAGCATAATATAACAAAGGAAGGTTTTTTGCAAGCCTTAACAAAAGTCAGGGGAAATCAGAGAGTTACGAGCCAGAATCCAGAGGATAATTATGAGGCTTTAGAAAAATACGGACGAGATTTGGTGGAAGAGGCAAGAAAGGGAAAGCTTGATCCCGTAATAGGAAGAGACAGTGAAATACGTCATACAATTCAAATTCTTTCCAGAAGAACAAAAAATAATCCGGTTTTAATCGGAGAACCCGGCGTTGGGAAGACAGCGGTCGTAGAAGGCTTGGCACAGCGTATTTTAAATGGAGATGTGCCGGAAGGCTTAAGAGATAAGACAATCTATGCTTTGGATATGGGAGCTCTGATTGCAGGTGCAAAATTTAGAGGGGAATTTGAGGAACGCTTGAAGGCTGTGCTGAATGAAATTGAAAAATCAGAGGGACGGGTCATTTTATTTATAGATGAAATCCATAACATTGTAGGCGCCGGAAGAACCGAAGGTTCTATGGATGCCGGCAATTTATTAAAACCGAAGCTGGCGCGAGGAGAATTACACTGCATTGGGGCAACGACTCTGGATGAATATCGTAAGTATATTGAGAAAGATGCTGCACTGGAACGCCGCTTCCAGAAGGTGCTTGTAGATCAGCCGACTGTCGAAGATACGATTTCTATTTTGCGTGGACTAAAGGAGCGGTTTGAAATCCATCATGGGGTTCGCATTACAGATAATGCATTAATTGCCTGTGCAACGTTGTCTGACCGTTATATCAGCGACCGTTTTCTTCCGGATAAAGCAATTGATCTCATGGATGAGGCGGCAGCACGCATACGTACGGAGATTGACAGTGTTCCAGCGGAATTAGATGAAATTTCAAGGAAAATTATGCAATTAGAGATTGAAAAACAGGCGTTAGCAAAAGAGAAAGATGTTGCCTCCAAAGCACGACTTTCCAATATTGAAAAGGAATTATCGCAGTTAAAGGAAACCAATGCGGGCATGCGTGCGCAATGGGAGAAGGAAAAGAAAGTCATAACGGATCAAAAAGCAACGAAACAAAAATTGGAAGAGGTAAAGCACGAAATTGAGGTGGCGGAACGCAATTATGATTTGGAACGCTTAGCACAATTAAAATATGGAACTTTGCCTGAGCTAGAAAAAAAATTAGAAGAAGAGAAACTGGTAAATACTGAAGAACAAAGTGAGAATCGTCTATTAAAAGAAGAGGTTTCTGAAGAAGAGATTGCAGAGGTTGTATCAAAATGGACAGGAATTCCTGTCAGCAAGCTAGTGGAAGCAGAAAGGGAAAAACTCCTAAAACTAAGTGAGGTTTTGCATAGAAGAGTCATTGGTCAAGAGGATGCGGTAACTGCGGTATCAGAAGCTGTATTGCGTGCAAGAGCAGGGCTTAAGGATGAAAACCGTCCGATTGGTTCGTTTATCTTCTTAGGGCCGACAGGTGTTGGGAAAACAGAGTTAGCAAAAGCATTGTCGGAAGCGTTGTTTGATAGTGAAAAAAATATGATCCGTATTGATATGTCTGAATATATGGAGAAACATGCGGTGTCTAGGCTGGTTGGGGCACCTCCGGGATATGTTGGCTATGATGAAGGTGGCCAGCTGACAGAAGCTGTTCGAAGAAGGCCGTATAGTGTTATTTTATTTGATGAAATTGAGAAAGCACATCCGGATGTATTTAATATACTTTTGCAGCTTTTGGATGATGGACGATTGACAGATAACCAGGGAAGAACCGTGAATTTTAAAAACACAATTGTTATCATGACCTCCAATATAGGCAGTAATGATTTAATTGAAAACATTCAGGAGGACGGCAGTATTACGGAAGATGCAAAGAGACAGGTAGAGGCTGAAATGAAACGTCATTTCCGTCCAGAATTTATAAACCGAATTGATGATATTATTGTATTCTCACCGCTAACTGCAACTCAGATTGAAGAAATTATTGAGATTGCAATGCGGCATTTGGTTGAAAAGCTTTCGGAGCGAAATATTCAACTCAGATTAAGCAGTGCAGCAAAGCGGTTGATCGCATTAGAGAGTTATTCTCCGCTTTATGGCGCAAGACCGGTAAAGCGTTATCTCCAAAGACATATTGAGACTGGACTGGCGGCTAAGCTGATAAGTGGAGAAGTAAGAGATGGAGATACTGTAATCGTTGATGAGAAGGATGGAAAATTAGTGTTTCAGTCATCTTAAGATATCACGATAAAAAGAGACGAAAAATCAGAGTAATGATTTTTCGTCTCTTTTACATTAAAATTATTCATCAAAAAAATTAGAAAGTTTCCTGATTCCAAATTTCTTGTGCTTTTGCTGCCTGCTCTTGCAGCATCAGACTGCCGTTAATTGTTTTTATCCCAAGCTCTCTTGCATATCTTAAAAATAATGTTTCTTCGGGGTTATATATTACATCAACTGCTATCTTTGCATTAATTAAAGTTTTTGAGAGCGGAGATTCATTGATATTCGGATACATGCCGACTGGTGTGCAGTTTACTAAAATATCGGTTTTGGGACGTTTCTCCTTATAAAAGTCATAGGAAACGGTATATTGATTATGAAAATTTTCTTTTCCTCGGCTAACTACGGTCAAATCAAAAACACCCATATCACAAAGTGCTTTTTGGACTGCTTTTGCTACACCGCCTGCACCCAGCACAATGGCATTTAAGCCTTTTACTTTAATGTCATTCTGTTCAAAAAGTGCACGGAATCCAAAATAATCAGTGTTAAATCCCTTTGCTTTGCCGTTTGAAAAGAGGATGGTATTCACTGCTCCGATGTATTTTGCTTGTGGAGATATCTCATCAAGGAAAGGAATGACGGTTTCTTTATAAGGGATGGTTACATTAACGCCGCGATAATCACTTTTTTTAAGAGATAAAAATGTATCTTGAAAAGCATCTTTTGGGATTTCAATTAATTCATAGGTGCCATCAATGCTTTTTTCATCCATGAGTTGCTGATGAAGCTTGGGCGATTCACTGTGTTCAAGCTTTTCGCCTAATAATCCAAATTTTAGCATAGCTGCTCCTTTCTAAGGGTTTTCATGTAAGTTTATTTTTTAAAATTACGAATATATAATTGTTAATATAAATAGTATACACTAAAATTCTTTTTTCGCAAAGTTAAAGGTAATAGGAATACAAAAGCATACAAAAGAGATCGATATTTGCTTTTTTTTTGGAAAAAAGATATAATATAGTGATTTTATGTTATAAAACTAAAAAGGGAGATTAGGAAATGGAACAAAATGTAATTGTAGATGAAAGCAGCAGTGATTTAAGGACATTAGCAAGGCAGGCCTTATCAGGAAATTGGTCGACAGCTGTTTTGGGAACGATTATTCAAATGGTGATTGTTGCCTTACCAGTTTTTGTGGTAACTGTATTTTTTAAATCACAATTTACAGAAGGAATTGTCAATTTATATTCTTTTTTAATTAGTGGTGCGATTGCATTGGGATATGCAATGTTTACTATTCGTATTTTCCGGGGAGAGCAAACAACACCATTTGAAATTTTTTCGGGTTTTGAATACTATGGGAAAGCGTTAGGTGTTTATGCTATGATAGCTATTTTAGCATTCATACAGTTTATACCTTTCTTTGCTTTTCTATTATTAAAATTAGCTATTCCGGGGTTAACAATTGGTATATTTCTTTTTATATTTGCAGGGATTGCCTTTATATGGGGATTAGCTATGGCAATCGTAATACAATATCGTTATGCTATGGCTTATTATATTTTAGCAGATAATTTAGATAAAGGGGTCATGGCGTGCATACGTGAAAGCAGAAGAATCATGCACGGAAATAAGTGGAACCTTTTTTGTTTGGAAATATCCTTTATTGGATGGATTCTTCTAGCTATTTTAACATTTGGAATCGGCATTTTATGGTTGAATCCGTACATAAACGTTTCTACGGTTGCATTTTATGAAATCGCAAGAGGACATCTGAAGATACAACGTATTTCTTCCAATTCTGACTTCAACAGAAATGATTTTGCTCAAAATAACGTTTCTTCTGAGGCGAATCTAGGTGTGGATGCTGATCAGAAGACGAGTGATTCAAAATCAGAAAATGGGATAAAAGATGAGAACATAAACAGCAATGAACACGAAAAAGAAAATGAGAAAGAAGAGGATGAAAGAAAGAATCCTTTTGAACTAAAATAAGAATCGTTAAGAAATCTCTTGTAAGCAGTTATTCTGTGAGCGAGGGATTTTTTTGATAAAAAAACTACTGATGCCATGATTAACATCAGTAGCTAAGTTTTCTTTTTTAAGACAAAGCAGTCTATACGGAAAAGTCATAGTACTTTTTTTTCAGAATTTTTTGGTAGGTGGAGAGATTGTTTGCTTTAGAAGTTGTATTTTTCGTGATCTGTGAACTTCTTTCTAGAATTTTTTTTCCAAAAGAAGAATTTCCGTTGAATGCGTTTTTTAAATCTTCTATGCTGGAATTTTTTAAGACAGATGGATCAACCGTGAGCTTTCCTCCTTTAAGTACAGTAATGCCTACTGCGTTTAAACTTTTTGATGCTTTGTCGGCACAGCTTGAAAAATATAGAAGATCGCGACTGTTTTCGGAAAGGTTAAACTTACTCATACAAGAAACCATATTGTTATAATTTTTTACAAAATCAGTAACATTACTTACAATTTCAGTTGTATCACCTGTTTTTTCGGCTTGATAAAATAAGGAGTTTCTTCCGTCTCTTGTGAGCTTCTCTGCGTAGGTGTTCAATTCCTTTGCAGCAGTATAGGTAATATTCTGGTACATTGTATCTTTTATATTTGAAGAAGTACCAGTTTCCTTTGAAATATAGTTGGAGGAAGAGGAACCTTTTGTTCTTTGATGGTATGATAAAATACGGGAATAAGTTCCGCTCCCTGTATGCTTTGCAGAGTTGCTGCGTTGCCTCTGAGACACGCCATTCCGTATGGATGAAATAACACTTTCTCCCCTTAATATTCGCATTATAAAACTCCTTCCCAAAATTTGAATCCATTTTTAAAGGTATGATATATTTTCTATTATACCAACTATTTCTCAAGTCTTCTATAATTTTCTGCATTTTTTTAAAACAAAATATCTTTTTATAAAAGAACATAATTATTTAGTGTAGTTTATGTTAAAATAAAGATAAAAGAGTCGAAATGGAGGGAGAAAATGGGAGAAGCAATAAAGGTATCACTTAATATTCAAGATACTGTTGAAAGGATTGAACATGCTATTGTAGATGGAAGTATAACGGGTGTATGCATTGATTCTTATGAACTAACTGCACCAAATGGAGGGGATTGTGCGGTCCGGATTTATGAAAAACATTATTATCGTGCCGGAAATCGATTGACACTCACGGTAGTGGCAGATAATTTTGAAGGAACAACCAGGATACACTGTACCAGCGGAGGTGGTGGAGAAGGCTTGTTTCGCTTTGACTGGGGTGCATCAGAGAGCTTTTCATCAATTGTTTTTCAAACATTGGAACCATATCGCATTGAATAAAGAAAGTCGGGAGAATATAAATATGATTATGCTCAGACGATTAAGGGACGGAGACATTGCTTTATTCAAAAAATGGTTAGATACACCTCATGTCGCAAAATGGTATCACAACCCATTGGATTGGATTGAAGAGATAGAAAAGCAAGATAGTGATTTTTGCTGGATTCATCACTTTATTGTGGAATATGATGGTAAACCGATTGGTTTTTGTCAGTATTACAAATACGAAGATAGCGGCGAAGCATGGCATGGCAATGTGGGAACTCGTGATACATACAGCATTGATTATATGATTGGTGAATTGGAATTTATTGGGAAAGGATTTGGAAGACACCTTGTGCGTGCTTTAATTTCTAAAGTTTGGATGGAGGAGAAGGCAAAATGTGTGATTGTTCAGCCTGAACCTGAGAATAAAGCTTCCTGTAAAACATTATTATCTTGTGGATTTAAATTTGATAATGAGAATAAAGTTTATATTAAATTTTGCAATCAGCACATTTAAGCCTCCGAAAATAATATTTCAGCTTCTTTCTCTTGTAACTTTTTAGTTAAAATGATATGGTTTGTAATAGGAATTTCTAAATGATAATAATTCCCTATATAAAAGTACTCGAAGAACGGTTCATGCGGTAGTAAATAAGACGGAGCCTTATGAAACATGCTTAAACTTTGAGGATGAATTTTCTAACTATTTATAAAAGTATTCTTTTTAAGAAATCTTGTAAAAATAATATTAAGGTATGAACACAGATTTTAAAGAAATGACGTTTCGATAAGGAAGTTTATATGTAGCACTTATTTTATTTTTTAAGATATGGAAAAGGATGATGGCTTAGTCTTTAAAAATCACTGTAAAGATGTTGTTTTGAGAGTACCTTTGGGATAATAGGTACTCTTATTTTATTGTGTAGAGAGAATAAAAAGGGGAGGGAAATAGTATGGACTATAAAATGATTCCAGAGGATGGACAATATTCCCTGTATCGGAAGTTGGAAGAAAATGAGGGAATCTATTATATAGAGGAATTAGATCGTCTGAAAAAAATTGGGAATGATATCTGGTTACATTTGAAGTCTGGAAGCCATAATGAGATACAAAGGGAATTAAATGAGTTGCAAAACTGCCCTAAATTAAAGAAAAAAATTAGTAATAATATTAAAAATATATTTAGAAAATTGTAAGACCTTTGGGCTAACTTGCATTGCGATGTAAGTGATAATGCCATATGCACAATAAAGCGCCAAAGGGAAACAATCGTCATTGCTACAGTTACAAAAAAAGTCGAGCAAAATGAAATGTTAAGAGTTGCTCTCTTGATTTAATTCGGCTAAACGAATACAATGAATATATACTCTGAAAGGATGCAATGAAATGGACTATATGACTGTGCGGGAAGCGGCTGAAAAATGGAGTATCACAGAACGCTGGGTTCAGAAGCTCTGTGAAGATAATAGAGTTAAAGATGCCGTTCGATTTAGCCGTGTCTGGTTAATACCGAAAGATGCTAAAAAGCCTATGGATGGTAGAGTGAGACAGAAATCAGGTGATACGAATGGATAGTAAAATCTTATTGGTAGATGACGAAACGGATATTGTTGATCTGATACAAGAAGCATTGCAACAAGACGGTTTTCAGTCCATTCGGAAAGCGCATACGGGACTGGAAGCATTACAAGTTTGTCGGGATTTTCAGCCTGACGTTGTTGTGTTAGATGTTATGCTTCCAGACTTTGACGGCTTAGAAGTATGCAAAAAAATACGAGAATTTTCTTACTGCTCTATTTTGTTCCTTTCTTCTAAAAATGATGACATTGATAAAATTCTTGGCCTTTCCTGCGGCGGCGACGATTATATAACCAAACCATTCAGCCCTCGGGAGATTGTTTTTCGCATCAAAGCGCAGCTTCGCCGTCAACAGTATCAGGTTACACTAGATTCAAGCCCTAACGATACTTTGAGCGTCGGCCCTCTTTCTCTCGATAGGGAAAGCGGTCAAGCTTATAAGTCAGGACAGGAAATCAGCTTGACCGGGCGTGAATTTCTGCTTTTGTCTTATCTAATGGAGAACGCCGATAAAATTATCAGCAAAGAACGTTTATACGAACAGGTTTGGGGCGAATACAGCAGTATATGTGATAATACCATTATGGTTCATATCCGACATATCCGGGAAAAAATTGAAAATACCCCATCAACCCCCCAACAGCTTATTACAGTGAAAGGCCTGGGTTACAAGCTAAAGAAGAGGGCTGAATAGATGAAAAAATCCGGTTACCGCACAATTTTTCACATTTACCTGATTTTCTTCTTATCATTGATTGGGACGATTATCGTAACGATTGGCATTTTTTATTTAATGATTACCGTTCAAGTGCCGGACGGCTCAACTGTGAAGAGCGATTGGCCTAAAACAGTTACAGAGGATTTCGGGGAGCAAATTATTTTTACAAGCGATAATCCACAGATTAAGCAGGCAGGAATAGAGCTGTTGCAAGAAAATGGGATAGGAATGCAAATTTTGGATGATTCCGGTTGTGAAATATTTAGCTATCAAAAACCAAAACAGTCTGACGATACTTATTCCGACACTGAGCTGTTGCATCTTTACCAAACAGGGCAATTAGAAAGCAGCGAAACCACTTCTTTCATCGGAACGGTTACAAACAATGGAAACGACTATACTTATATACTTCATTTCCCTGTGAAAGTCTCAAAGATAACCATGTATTTAAATGCAGAAAGATTTACAGGTGGGAAAACAATTGTCCTTCTTATTGTTGGTATATTATTTGCGGTTGTTCTTGTTTCGGGAATTATCTATGGATTTTGGACAACGCGGATAATGAGTCAACTTACCGCTTCTGTCAAGGAGATTGCAACACGCAGTTATTTACCTATTCAGATCCACGGAGCTTTCGGTGATGTATATAGCAGCTTAAACACCTTGGACACAGAGATTAAAGCAAGCGACAGGTTGCGGGAGCAGACAGAAAAAATGCGCAAGGAATGGATTGCCAACATCACCCATGATCTGAAAACGCCTTTATCGCCCATTAAAGGCTACGCTGAAATGTTACAGGCGCATAGCACCAAAACCGAGGAACAATATAAGCGGTATGCACAGGTCATGTTAAAAAATGTTGCTTATATGGAAACACTGATTGACGATTTGAAACTAACCTATCAATTAGAAAATGGCATGATTCCTTTGAAACGACAGGAGCAAAATTTTATCCGTTTCATAAAGGAATTGATCATTGATATTTTGAACAATCCCGAATATGAGCACCGTACCATTCACTTTGAAGCTACTGAGGAAACCGTTTTAATTTCTTTCGACCAAACGCTTTTGACAAGAGCCTTTCAGAATTTAATCATCAACGCATTTGTGCACGGGAATGAAAATACGGAAGTCACCCTGCAAACTTCTGTTTCTGATACCATCCTTCAAGTAATTGTGTCTGATAATGGAAAAGGAATGACCGCAGAGGAAGCAGGCTCGCTCTTTCAGCGTTACTATCGGGGAACCGGCGCGGAGCATAAGCTGCAAGGAACAGGTCTAGGGCTAGCCATTTCCAAAAGCATTGTTGAACTTCACGGAGGAACAGTATCAGTATCGAGCATACCGAGTATTGGGACGGCTTTTCAGATACAGTTTCCCATAAATTAAGGTTAATTAAGGTTGCCTGAAAGATAGATTAAGGTTGACAGTTTATCATTTGATTATGATAACTGCCAACCTTTTTTATATGTCAGGAGGTGAGAAAATGAAATTGAAAAAGATGCTGCCATTCGTGGCCACTACGACTATTACGCTTTTTGTTGCATTTGTGGCTGCAGCGTTTCTGCTACGTCCGCAGACCTTAGAGATTGGGTCTGTTGATTTGGATATGGTGGCTGATGGGGAATGTCAGGGACAACCCTCACCAGCGATACTTTTTTAAAAGCAATAGAAAGCAGGTGTTTGATTGAAAATTATATTGAAATACATTTTGACGAATGTAAAAGAACGCAAAACAAGAACAGTCGTTATGTTGCTGTCGATACTTCTATCTACTACATTGCTGTTTGTGTCTTTTTCTATTGGTGCGTCCTATGAAAGCGCACAGCGAAAAATGGCACAGGGCATGGCGGGAAGCGCAACGATTTCCGTTACGGCCACAGATGACACGAGCGGAATTGATATAAGTGCCATTCCCGATTTATCCTCCATTGGGGCAAGCGTGGGTATGCTGGAGGAGCGTTCCTTATATCACGAAAACGGCTATTACGAAACGGTTGACCTGATTGCTGCTGACCTCTCACAGCTTAACCAAATTAATCAGCCGCGTTTGTTAGATGGTGGAGAAATCACTGACTTCTCCGGTAATAAAATTATTCTGCCGGATCGGTTTACTTCAAAATATGGAATTGATAAGGGCGATACCATAACCCTGCAAATCAAGGGAACCCCTGTCAGTTTTGAAGTAGCGGAAATTGCCGCCTATGATACTATTTTTCTGCGGCATACAAGGGGAGCAACCGCTCTTTTACCTCTTTCTAAATTAACTGAACTTTTAGGGCAAACGGATGGATACAGCGAGATTTTAATTAAGTCCGCCGAGGACGTTTCTACGGGTGACTTGATCAGTGAGTTGAAAGAGAAGCTTTCTTCAAGCAACTATCAAGTGTCAAAAATTGTAAATGAAGAGCAGATTACTGCCGATGCAAGGCAAAAATCTATGCCATTTTTTCTAATTAGCTTTTTCTCGCTGACAATTAGTGTATTTATCATTTTCAGCAGCTACAAGGTAATCACGTTAGACAGACTGCCGGTAATCGGAACCTTTCGCAGCATTGGAGCGACCCAAAAAGCGGTTACCCGCATTCTTCTTTTGGAAAGTTTGCTATATGGCGGTATGGGTGGTCTGATTGGTATTCCGATCGGAATGTTTGTGCTGAAATTAATTTTACAGGGCATGGGACAATCCCTGTCGCAGGGAATTGAAATCCCCGTTGTTATTTCACCAGTCAGTATTATTGCTTCTTTCACTGTTGCTGTAGCCGTCTCTTTGCTAAGCGCATGGCTCCCGGTACGCCGGGCAAGCCGACTGCCAATCAAAGACGTTGTGCTTGGAACGGTAGAGGAAAAACACATACCCCGACGTTTTATCGTAGGGATCGGAATTGTGCTATTTTGGGTTTCTGTAGTTCTGCCAAAGATTGTTTCTGGAAATATGTTATATCTGGCGGGTGGTTTTTCCCTGTTGGGACTGATTGCCGCAACGATACTTGTCATTCCTCTTATGACGAACCTGATTTCTATGGGACTGGAACGCTTGTATGACCTGATTTTCAAAAATGAAGGTAGACTTGCCGCCCGCAACATGCGGGACAACAAAAGCATTGCACAGAACATTACACTTCTTTTTATCAGCATTTCCGCAGTTATAGCGATCAGCGTTGTAGGAAATTTCGTAACAACCTACATTGGTGACGTATTCAAAGGTGCAGAGATGCAAGGCTTTGCAGACGGACAAATGGAGCCGGATTTTGTAGAGCAGGTGGAAAATATGGATGGCATTGAAAAGGTACTGCCCCTCTTTGTGTTTGAGAATGAGGCGCAAGGAAACAGAATTAATTTTTCACGACTTGAAGCAACGGACAATCTGGAATGGTACAGCTCCATGTTGGCACTTCACTACACAGAAAGTAGTATGCAGGAACAGGCTATTTCTGAATTTGCCACAAAACGGTCAATTATATTAAGCGAAAGTTGTATGGAACGGACGGGATTTTCCGTGGGGGATACGCTCACCCTGTCAAATGGAGCCGCACCGAACGCTTATGTTATAGTCGGTAGTTTCAAGTCGAGGGCAACGGATGTGGAAGCGGTAATTCCTTCGACCTATGCGGTTTCCGATTTTGGCAAGACAACCTATGGCTTTTTAGCCTATACTGCCGCTGACCCAGATGCAATCATGGTGCAAATCCGTGACTTGTTCGGAGATACCTCGAATTGGAGCCGGACGGTAGAAGAATTTAATACGGACGCTCTTTCCACTGTGGGAGCCTTTTTGCAGCCTATGCATAGTATGACCTACTTCGTTTTGCTACTGGCAGCAATGGGCATTATCAATAATCTTCTGATTAACTATATGCAAAAGCGTCGTGCAATCGCCATGTATAAGTCCGTTGGATTAAGCAACCGGCAAAATATAAAGATGGCGTTGATTGAGGGCTTTTCTTCTGGTCTGATTGGTGCGGTAATCGCTATCTTCGTTTCCTATATGGAAATACAAACGATTTTTCTTGTGGCTGGCCCGAAAATCTCTATGGTGCCGGAACTTAGTGCCAAGACATTTCTCATGGCCGGGGCTATGGGAATACTGGTTACTTTATTGGGGTCGGTCGTTCCGATTTTCAAAACCCGTCAGATGAAATTAGTAGAAGAAATCAAATTTGAGTAATAGAGAGAGTAGAGGTTTTACAGATGAAACCATTCGTAGGTAACATTGCCGTTGAGGGCAAACATATTGTGAAAGATTTTCGGATTGGCAATACCACAACAAAGGTATTGAAAGACGTATCCTTGCAGGTTATGCAGGGTGAGTTTGTATCCATCATGGGGCCGTCCGGCTCCGGAAAAAGCACGCTCCTATATATTCTTGGAGGTTTGGACGCTCCGACGGGCGGTTCCGTTTGTCTGGGTGGTATAGATATATCCCACTTGGAAGATGAAAAAATGAGCAGAATACGGCGACAAAACATAGGCTTTGTATTTCAGTTTTACAATCTTATTCCTAACCTGAATGTAGAAGAAAACATTATGCTTCCCTTGCTTCTGGATGGCAAGAGAATGAGGGATTACAAGAAACAGTTAAATCACATCTTAGAAGTGGTGGGCTTATCTGATAGGCGTAGGCATACTCCCCGCGAATTGTCAGGAGGACAACAGCAACGTGTTGCGATCGCCCGTGCATTGATCGGAAATCCCGAAATTCTATTTGCAGATGAACCGACAGGAAATTTGGACAGCAATACAGGTGAGGGAATTATGCACCTGTTATGCGATATTAACCGGGAAAGCGGACAAACAATCATTATGGTAACACATTCACCAGAAGCTGCCAAAAGCAGCAGCCGAATCATTACAGTTCGGGATGGTATAATTGAATAAGCTTTATAATTCAGGCGGCTTATTTTTTTATAAAAAATGAACCAAAGCAAGTATTTAATTGTATTATTAGTGAAAGGCTTTCAAATAATTTGAGAAAGGTGTGACTTGTATTAATATTTCATGCGAAGCTGTGATTGAGCAATATGCTGACTTGGTTTATCGAATAGCGATTTCACATGTGACAAACAAACAAGATGCTGAAGATATCTTTCAAGATGTTTTCGTATCACTTATTAAGAATATCAGTAGAATTGAAGACGAAATGCATTTAAAGCACTGGCTGATTCGTGCGACGATCAATCGTACAAAAAATTACCATTCATGTTTTTGGAAAAGACATGTTAATTTTAATCTTGTAGTTAATACGGAAGAAACTACATATTTACAAGAGGAGAATTCACAGATTGATGAAATCAGGGAACAAATTAGCACGCTGCCGATCAAGCTGAAATCAGTTGTTTACTTACACTATTACGAAGGATATTCAGTAGATGAGATTGCTGTAATCCTTAAAGTTCCCAGCGGAACGGTCAAGTCAAGACTTTACAATGCTCGTAAAATACTTAAAAACAAATTAAGGGAGGTTAATGGTCTATGAGATTAGATAATATCAAAACGCCAGAGGCTTTAAAATTAAAAACGATTGTTTTAATGAATCAAGAGTTAAAATATAAGCCAAGAAAAATATTAAAAGTTGCTATCATTGCAGTTTGTATTCCTGTTTTGTTTGCATTTACGGCATTTGCTTGTGATATATTTTCTGGACTTTCAGGAGACGAATTGAGCTTCTCGACAGAGTATCAGGGAGATGGTATTGTAGAAGTTACAGTAAAAAACCGATCAGAAAAAGCGTTACAGTTTACAGATATTATAAAGCTGAAACAATGGTCTACAAGTCAAGAAATTTTAGAGATCAAACAAACATTGCCACGGATTAAGCCAGGTAAAACAGAAGGAATTACAATTGATTTGTCAGATTATGATATGGCAGTATTGGAAACTCCTCTTGCAGATAATGATTGGTACTATTTTGTTTTTACTAACAGTAATTTCCGGCATGGACATGATTGGATGGCATCTGTCATCTTTTGGGAAGCAAAGAGGACGGAACCATCTAATGAAGATTCTAATATAACGTCTGAAATACCAATTGAGGATCATACTTCACAGAAAACGATAGAGAGTATCAAAAATAATTATACCTTACAAGAGCCGTTGAACAAATTCAGCATAAGTTGTCCCTATAATGATTATAAGGAAAATGGAGCGTATGTTCATCCGGAATTGGATTTAGAAGCAGAATCAGGAAGTGATATTTATGCGATCTGTGAAGGAACGGTATTGGAGGCTGATTTCAACGAAAAGACAGGATTTTATATGATTATTGATCATGGTAATGGCTTAAAGTCAAAATACGCTTGCTGCAAAGAATCATTTAAGAAGCAAGGGGATACAGTTGCTTTAGGTGATGTGATTGCGAGCGTTGGCAAAACAGGAATGGCAACTGGTTCACATCTGGCATTTTCTGTCTCAATGGATGGAATTCCAATCAATCCAGAATTATTATTTAAATAGCTTCGATAATCCTTTTACATCTGCTATAGAAGTAAAAGGATTATCTATAATTACTAAAAGGCAACATCTGATATACCATTTTTTTTATATTTTGTATTGCAAAAGGGTATATATTATAATATAAAATATAATCGATTATTTTGGTGTTTATCAAGGTAAATACCTGCATTTTGTTGGGTGGTGAAGTAAATAAATAATATTCCTAACTACATTTCGATAATCAGGATATTTGCATCTGTTGAATTGTTGTTTGTAGAACCATTTTCCGGATCGTTCTTTATTCTTTATACAGCATGTGGAATCAGCGACGTTTTAGATGGTTATTTAGCTAGAAAAATGAATGCTTCAAGCAAATTTGGACAGGTCATTGACAGTATTTCTGATTTAATCTTTATTGCTATTGTTTTGTTCGTTGTTATACCGACACTCAATCTTTCACTGTGGATGATTTATTGGATCATCCTAATTGCAGTGATATGCTTGCTTTCTGTAATCATTGGATTTGTGAGGTACCGGCGATTGGCTTTTTTACATACCTATGCCAATAAGGCCACTGGTATAGCCTTGTTTTGCTTTCCATTTTTATGTTATGTAATGGAACAGGAGACAGCCACAATTTTAATCAGTTCGATTGCGAGTGTATCAGCAATAGAAGAATTGATGATTAACCTGACTTCTAAAATATTGTGCAGAGATCGGAAGTCTATATTTACAAAATGAGGTCAACCTGAGAGTGAAGATTTAATTTGCTTTCAGATTTGTTTTTATAACAAAAAGTTTTGCCTGCAAAAGAAAAATCTCTGGTATAACTGAAGCAGGCATTACATATATTCATACCTTGAAAGACGGCTGGATTTGATAAAATTTGAGATTATTTTTCAATATACTTTTTAAACTGAAAAAGGTAAAATAGCTTTCTTTCAATTCACATTTCCTTTTCCTTTTGCATAGTATAAGGATGGCTCTATAATCTAGAGAGTAGACTGGAAAGGGGAAAACAGATGGCAGGAAAGCAGAGACATATGTTCCCGGGAAATAATACACCGGAAGGCTTTTTTTCATATTATCAATATATTTTAAGTCAGAAGGAAGCAGATAAAATATTTTGTATTAAAGGTGGTCCGGGAGTAGGAAAATCTACTTTTATGAAAAAATTAGGGGAAGAACTACTAAATGATGGGCATGATGTGGATTTTTTGCATTGTTCATCGGATAATCACTCATTGGATGGGATCGTTCTTCGCGATAAAAAAATTGCATTTATTGATGCGACCAGTCCGCACGTCATGGTGTCTTAACTACAATTGTATAGTTACTCACTTTAAACAATAAAAGCAGCATGAAAGCTGTTTTTTTATTGAGTTATAAAAAAAGGATTGCTTATTACTTTGACCGGTAGCAGCAATCCTTTTTCTCACATCACCGAAGTGATCCTTGTTTTATTAGTGTAACAGGGTTGCTCCGGGTTGTCAAAAAACGAAGGAGGAAAAAGTTATGCTAAATTACTGGGGAATCTTTTTTATGTTTGGAGTAATGCCAGTGTGTTTTATTACACTGATAGGAGTTACCTACTACATTGAATGGAGGGAAGATGAGAATTAAGAGACAAGTGAAAAAGAAAATTACGCTTATACTTTGCATCTTAATTGTTTTAATAACAGGAAAGTTTGTATCAGGTGAGAACGTTACAAAGCTAGAAGATGAATACACAGGCAACCGGATTTTATGTGATGTTATTCGAGTCGTAGATGGAGACACTTTCGTGGCTACAATCGATGATAAGGAAGAAAAGGTACGGCTTATTGGTGTGGATACTCCGGAAAGCGTGCATCCGGATAAGAGTAAAAATACAAAGGCTGGGGAGCTTGCGTCAGAATATGTAAAAGACTTGCTGGAAGATCAAACGGTGCAGCTGGAATTTGATGTGCAGGAAAGAGATAAGTATGGGAGAGTTCTGGCATATGTTTACTTAGAAGACGGTACTTTTCTTAATGAAAAACTGATATTAGATGGGTATGCACAAATAGCTACTTACCCGCCGAATGTGAAGTATGTAGATGTATTCAAACAAGCAGCAGAAAGAAGAAATCAGAAATAGATAGATCAACTTTAGGCAGAATCTGCCTAAAGTGAAAGTTTAATTTTTTAAATGGGCTGACTGGAGGAATCAAAATGATATGCAAAGGTTGTAAAGCGATAAAGGGGAGCCGCCATCCCGATGATGTAACCGACTTTACAAGCGCAAAATGTGGATTAGGTTATTAGACGATATTGGACAGGGGCATGATGATGCCGGTACATAAATGCGAGAAGCCAAAGAGCTGGAAAGCTTTGGAGAGGCTTATGCGAGAGAAAGGAGACCTAGCATGAATAAATTAAAACCTTGCCCCTTCTGCGGCGCAGAAGCGGAATATCGGCAATTCGCAAACCCAAAAAACTTTTACACAGTAGTTTGCACCAATTGTCACTGTCGAACTGACGGATATAATTGCAGTCTAGACAATAACGACGCGGAGAATAAAGCAATGCAAGCTGAAAAATGGAATCATAGACTCCAAACTTCGTCGGAAATTGGAGGAGCTACGGCAGAGGAAGACATACTTTGTACGACATGCGAAGAAGCAGAACGGAAGTTGGAAGAGATAAAGAAGCGAAGTAAGGAGGAAATTTAAATGAAATCAAAAATCATTGCAATCTGGTTTGAAAAAGGCGGTGGCGGTAAAACGACTACCGCTTTTAATTTGGCGGCGGGATTAGCAAGAAAAAGTAAAAAAGTGTTACTGGTAGATGTGGATCCAACAGCGGGTAGTACCAAGCATGCGGGATTAACACCCAATACTTTACAGAGCACACTTGCTGATCCGCTCCTCAATGTATTGAGAAATATTGCTCCAAATACTGAGGAATATTTACATAGGGTAGAAAGCGATCCGTTTGATATTCTTCCTGCAAATGCATTTTTGGATACCATTGAAGATACGGTCAAAAAGGTTTTTTCAGGCTTAGAAGTAGGGCAAGCCTTAGGCGGTGTTTTAGAACCGTTAAAAGACAAGTATGATTATATCATCATAGATTGTGCGCCGAGCACACGTATTTATAATACCAGTGCGTTAGCAATTGCCGATGAAGTAATTATGCCGATGCGTGCTAATTTTTTAGATTTTGGTGGCCTGGATGATGCTACGGATGCTGTAAATACCATAAAAACAAACATCAACCCCAAGTTGCGAAATCGAGGAATATTACTTACAAATTATCGTCATATCAATCATACACGCCTTATTGAAGAAGGATTGGAGTGCCTGAAAGAAGAAAAAGGCGTGGAAACATTACAGACGAGAATCAGTCATGGCGTAGATGTGGCGGAGGCCAGTATGCGCGGCCTGAGCATTTATGCGTACAAAAAATCCGGTAAACAAGCAAAAGAATATCAAAGCTTGGTGGAGGAAATTTTAAATGGCTAAGGATGATTTTAAGAATAGGTTAACTTTTTCCTCACCAGAAAAGAAAACAACTACGAAGAGTGTAACTGATTTGTTGCTCGGAATATCAGACAATGTTGATTCAAAGGGATTAGAATTTACGATTGTACCATTAGATTTAATTGATCCGCTATTTTCTTTTCACCATTCTTTCGAAAAAACTGTAAATAAAGGCATTGAGAAATTAGCGAATAAGATTAGAGCACAAGGGGTACTAGAACCAGTTATTTTACGTCAGTATCTTAGGGATGGAATCAAGCGTTATGAACTATTAGCTGGGCATCGACGGTGTATGGCAGCACGTTTAGCTGGGCTGACGGAAGTACCAGCAGTCATTGTTAATGTCAATGATGCGAATGCAAAGTTAATCGCTACTGACACGAACTTAGAACACCGTGAAGAAATATTGCCATCTGAGATGGCTGATGCGTACAAATTGCAAGTCGAGGCACTAAAACAGCAAGGTAAGCAACGTGATTTTTCACCAGATTCCATTGACAAGAGCTTTAGGCATATTCTGCCTAAAGTAAAAGAATGGAGTGCAAGAGGCTTGGTTGCAGCATTAAATGGTATTTCAGTCAAGAAGGTTGCTTGCTATTTACGCTTAAATGAATTAAATCAAGAACTGTTGGATTTAGTGGATGATAAACAGATACCGATTTATGCAGGAGCAGATTTATCGCATTTATCGATGCAACAACAGCAATGGATCTGCGAGATATTAATGAATAATGAAAGAATAAAAATAACATCTGATTTAGCAGTGTCACTAAAAGATGAAAAAGAAAACTTGATAAGTAAAGCAATCATAGAAGCTATTCTGAATCCGCCAGCGCAGGAAACAAAAGAACATCCCCCAAGACCTACATATAAAAAAGCACTTCGTAATGTGGAAAAAAACATCAAGAAATTATCGGAAGAAGAGGTAAGGAAATTATCCGAAGTAAACGAGGATATACTTCAAAAGATTATTATTTCTGCATTAAAGGAATATATCAAATCTTTAGCATAATAAATTAGAATTTAGCTGTGAAGCAGAAAGGAAAATGATTATGTCAAAGCATAAGCCTATACCAAAGAAAAAGAGAATTGAACTACATAATAAATTCAATCATAAGTGTGTTTATTGTGGATGTGATTTAGAATACAAGGATATGCAAGTAGACCATGTTAAATCAGTATATGCAAATTTAGATATTAAGCAAACAATGACAGAGCAGGAAATGTACGATATATCAAATTTGTTGCCAACTTGCAGACAATGTAATTTTTATAAATCCACAATGACGCTAGAGGATTTTAGAAATACTTTAACAACAACTATGATGAATAATCTTCAAAAGAATTTTAATTATAGGCTTGCATTAAAGTATGGATTGGTTAAAGAACATATAGAACCTATAAGGTTTTACTTTGAAACGTTAGAATTTAAGGAGGTAGGAATGAATAAAGAAAATGAAGACCAGAAAATGTATGGAGTAGCTTGTAAACTACTGGACTATGAAGAGACTGGACTAGAACCAAGCGAAGTTGAAAATATAGTTGAAAAAATTGCAGGAGAAAACCTTGTGGAGCCGGAAGTTGCAGAGAAAGAGATTTTCCCACAGATGGAAAAGAAAAATTATTGTTACAGTTGGAATGGAGAAGATTTTTATGGTGGTTTTTACGAATCTGAGGCTGAGGCAATAAAAGATGCAAAACTGGATAAACCTGAGGCTTCTCAAGTTTGGATAGGTATTGCTGTCCGTCCCAAGCTTAAATGGAATAGCAACGAAGAAGAAATAATTGAATCTATGCAAGAAAATTTAGATGAAGATTGCGGGGAATATGCTGAATCGGGTTTAGATTCAATAACGAATGAGCAAGAACTTGACTTAGCAGAAATGATTAATGAAGCGGTTGGCAAGTGGATTAAAAAGCACAACATAAAACCATCATGTTACACGGTAAATGATTGCAGGTTACATCAACTAAACTAAAATTTGTTTGTGAGAGGTTAATAGGGGAAGAAAGGAGCTTATATGAAAAACTATTATACCAAAGAGCAAATCCAAGCTGCCAAAAATACTGATTTATTGGAAGTTGTAACGGCAATGGGAATTCAAGTTCGGTATGACGGAAAATCAAAAGGGAATGACCAATACCGATTTGTAGACCATGATAGTTTACTGATCAGTAAGAATTTATGGTATTGGAATAGTCAAGAAAAAGGAGGTAATACAGTAGACTTTTTAATGGAATATCAAGGTTTAAGCTTTACGGAGTCAGTAAAAAGGATTTTGGAATTTACGGGAAAGATAAAAGAAACAGTTATACAGAATGAAACTTTAAGTAAGAATTGCTTAGATTGGAATCATAGGGCATTATCAAAAAAATCGTCACTTATACTTCCACAAATCAATCCCGATTACAATCGTGTCATTGCATACTTAAATCAAACGCGCGGGATAGACTATTCTATTATTAAAACCTTAATTAAGAAGCAGCTGCTTTTTGAAGAATACAAAACGCATAATGCCTTGTTCTTTGGTTATGACAAAGAACAAAAAGCAAGATATGTATTTCGGAGAGGAACCATAGCAAGAAAACGTTTTGCAGGGGAAATATCCGGATCAGATAAACGATATGCTTTTTCCATTACTGGAAGCAGCAGCACAGTTTGTGTCTTTGAAAGTGCCATTGATGCATTGTCGTATTTAACCATTCATAGGGATTGTAAGGATACATTGCAGTCGCTAGGAGGAACTGCATTAGAAGCGTTAGAACAATGTTTGAAAACCAATCCGGGCATTCAGAGCATTAAGGTTTGTACCGACAATGATGATGCCGGAAAAGCTTGCTTAAAGCGGATTAAACAAGAATATAAAAATTATATAATAAAGGAAGAACTTCCTCGTAACAAGGATTATAATGAGGACCTTCTTTTTTTATTGGAATCAAGAAATAAGGAGTTAATATTATGAAAGTAAAAAAAATAAAAGCATTGGTGAAGAGAAAGGAGTTTATCTTTACCATTATGGCTTATCCTTTTCTGCTCCTTTTCACCATAATAATTGCAAAGCAGGATATTTGGCCCAAGACTCATCCAGAGTATTACAGTGCGATAATGCTTTTGATCTGCAGTTTTATTATTCTTTGCTTTTCATTAGAGATTCTGATCAAAATTTTCACTTATCGAGTACAAGGCGATAAATTAAAATTGCGGCAACGGGAGGGAATCAACATATTGGAAATAAAGGAAATCAATCATGGACATTGAACGACCGATTGAAAGAGAGTTGGAAAAACCGCAGTTAGATCTAAATTTCAAACTAGAAAGAGTTCATTATACGATATTAAAGGATGCTAGGAAAAACAACGGATTTTATGATTTAGATTTATACAAAAGAAAAGTGATAGAAAAGCATCCAGATGATAAAAAAATGCAACGGCGATTAATCTCTTGGAATCAAACTACGTTAGAGAAAATGATGAATGCCGGTATATTAAAAAAAGAAATAGGAGGATACCGTCTCATTTCCGATTTTGATTTACTGTTAAAAAAGGATTGGACACCAGGGAAAAATCATATCAAGTTATTACAAAAAAATGTAGATGGTATCATTCACAGCATAGATTTAAAAAGAGAGCATGATGGAAAAAAAGAATATGAAGCTAAAAGACAAAAAGATATGATTACTAAGATGTTAAGAAATTTATATGAAAATGGTTATTTGGAACGCTTGGATAAGGGTGTTTATAAAATTACAGATAAAAGCAAGGCTTATTTGGATAGGAATATTCCCTTTCAGACAAAACATATAAAAAAAGATAATGATACTGAAGGGATTCAAGCAATAAAGATTACTTATTTTGATCGTCATATCAAAGATGTTCTAACGGATGGAAAAATAAGCATGGAAAAATTGAAACGGCATCAAAAATCAGGAAGTATTATAAAGAGAATTAAAACGTTGGAGGATGCTGGGTTAATTATTGATGGAAAACCCAAAGATGATTTAATTCTAAAAATTGATCGTGTTATTAAGTGGTCAAGAGATCGAGAGTTAAAACTAGAAGCGTTAACAAGTGAACAGAAAAAGGTTGTAGTTGATATGCGGGTGTTTTTAAATCTTTCTTTTACGCAAATAGCAAGGTATATTTATAACAATAATAAAGATTTAGCTTATACAGATCTTACCTATTTAGTAAAACGACGGGTATTAAAGAAGGATTCGGATTTGGGCATCTATGTGTTTGATATAGCAGGTATTCGTTTATCAAATCAGATGTTAGTAGGAAAAGATGTAGTTCGGTATAAGACAAAACTAGAATCTCGAAAAGAAGAAGTCGAGCATGATATGTTGGTATATACAGCGTATCAAGAGTTTAAAAAAGATATTCAAAGGCGTGGAGCAGAAATTCTCGATATCAAAAACGATAGACAGATGCGGTATGAGGATGCAAAAAAACATGGTCATATGTTATATGGTTATCCCGACTTACGAGTGGAATATAAAGAAAAAGATTCTTTAAAAACGATGGTACATGATATTGAAATTGATTGTGGTTATGATGGTAAAACGATCTTGAGTAAAATCAAAAAGATATCACAAGGAAATAAGCTGGCAAGAGGTGGGATGCAAAGAGGAAGTTTGTCATGGTATTGCAATAGTGTAAGACAAGCTGCAAAGGTGGCTAAAGTATTGACTCAAAATACCAATAAAAGGACAAGACCACAACAAATATACTTGTTTGTACTTTCTCGTGATGGGAAGGTACATAAAATGAGGTGGCAAAGAGAATTGCTTAATTATCGATGATTAAAGGGAGGAATCTATGCTTTCAAAAGGTGAATATGACATTTTAAATCGCATCGTAGGGTATGGTGGATATGTTACAAAGGAGATCCTTCATTTATATCGAAAAGATATTACTCAAGATCGATGCTACCGAATTATATGTAATTTAGAAAGAAAAGGCTACTTAAGAAATAGGGGATATTTCGTGAGCCATCGAGAACCAAATGTCTATCAGGTAACAAAGAAAGCATGTGCTTATTTTGGAAGACCGGAAGCATACATGCGTAAGGTACATAAAGCTTTTGCAATGAGACGTTATTTAATGCGATCTCATTTTTTATTTAATTTAGCTGGACAAGGTGAATCAATTTCTCTTTTTTCATCAGATGAGAGAGCAACGTATGTAAGAAAAAGAGGGTATTCAAGTTATCATCTGCCCAAGAAAATTAATAAGGACACCATTTCTATACAGATGGAAGAATATATTTTAGATACATTTACACAAGACCAAAGTATTACCTTCTTATATGTCGATAACATACGTTATTCTATAGTTTCACAGATTTATACTCTATTAAACCGTTATCAGCGGATGCTTAGTGCTAAGATTGATGTATTTCATTTTATTATTGCAGTAGAAAATGACGATCGAGCATATGAATTTCAAAAGATTTATAAGGAAAAATTCGAGAATAATAATAGTTTGGTCAATATAAAAATTGAAAGTATAAATCGCAATTATCAATGTGAAATAAGGTAAAAAATGAGGTGTAAATTAGAAAAACAACCTATCCGAGCGGAAAATTTTAAATGGATAGTTCGCTCGGATAATTCTTTTTCTTTCCTGCCAGTTAGATTTTCAATTTGGATGGCAGTTTTAATATATTAGTATTTAGTTGCGTTTAGGGCTTCGACACCCACCCAAACCACGCCCCAAATGGGGCTGCACGGAAGGTAAACCTTCCGGCGGTTATGGGGGGTGTCGCTATAGCGAAAAAAGCGAAAAGTATGAAAGGAGGGATTAAAGATTTGGTGGGAAAAGCTAATGAAAAAAAAGGAAATTGATTTATTTGATGTGTTGAGTCAAAAATGGGTATTCAGTAGTATTATGGCAGTTATTTTTTATAGCGTACATTTCCGGTTTTCTGAGGGATTTTTTCAGCTTTCTGAGTTTACAATAAACATCTTAAATGAAAATCATACGCTGATTCAAACGGCGGAGGGGATGGAGCTTTTAAGAAAAATCTATGTAGTGGTGACATTGATCGGAATCTTTCTGATGAGTGTCATTTTTTATATTAGTTTCTTGGAACGGTTTTTATATAAAAAGCCAATAAAAAAAGAAATTGATGAGGAGGATGTACAGCTCCCACCATTTCCATGGGATCCGGAAAACCTCCAATTAATTATTGGACTAAAACACAGAAAGTTTGATTTAGATAAGGTAAAAGAGCCACAGTATTTAGTGGTTCCTTCTACAGCAATGTATCAGAATTTCTTAATTACGGGAACCATTGGAACCGGAAAGACAGCTTCGGTGATGTATTCTTTCTTAAAGCAGGCTATGTTTTATCAATCATGGAATCCAGAGAAAAAAGCAGGGATGTTGATATTGGATGTAAAAGGGAATTTCTATAAACAGCTTTTAACTTATGCTGAAGAATGTGGTAGATCAGATGATGTGGTGTTGATACATATTGATGGAAAACAAAATAAGTATAATCCATTACATAAGCCACATATGGAAGCGGTTGATTTGGCGGAACGTAGTCGATATGTCATTGATTTGTTTTCAGCTGGAGCAAAGAAAGAGGCATTCTGGAATACCAAAGCAGGACAGATGATGACAGAGTGCATTCGATTAATGCGGCTTACGAATAACGGTTATGTTACGTTAGCAGATGTAAATGCTTTAGTTACAAATCAACAGTTTTTGGAGGAGAGGTTGGAACGGTTATATGAAATGGAGCAAGAAGTACCGCCTTTTGATTTCTATGCTTGTACCAATTATTTTTTAAATGAATTTTCTTCAAAAGCGGAAACGACGATTGCGACAATTAAATCATGTGTAACAGAAATGACCGGATTTTTTGCATCCAGTGAGAAAATACATAATGCGTTCTGTCCTAATCCGGAAGAATTGAGTTTCAAAGGATTTGAGCAGGTAATCAATCAAGGTAAAATTGTGGTTCTTGCGATGAATGCAGCAAAGTATCCAAAGGTAGCAAAAACCATTGCTGCCTATTTAAAAATGGATTTCCAATCGGAGGTAGAACAGCGAACCGCAGATTGTAGCCGTTTAAATACTGAACGTCCGGTATTTTTTATTTCAGACGAATATCAGACATATGTAACTGCAAACGATGCGGCATTTTATGGACTGGCAAGAGAAAGTAAGTGTTGCAGTATTGTCAGTTCACAAAGCTATACGTCCATATTACAGACACTTGGAAACAAAGAAGCATTTGAAACCTTGCATCAAAATTTGGTAAATAAGATATGGTTGAGAACTGATGATGAATTGACTGTAAAGGTTGCACAGTTTTTAACGGGAAAGGAGGAAAAAGAGAGATACAGCAAAAATATATCGGAAAGTACGAACGATGCAAAAAAAAGTAAGGTACTTGGAAAGCTGACCGGTGAAAAATCATCCATCTCAGAGAGTATCAATGTTACGACTCAACGAGATTTTGTTTTTGAAGAGAGAATCTTTACACAGACTTTAAAATTATTTAAAGCGGTTGCTTTTACAGCAAATGCAGAAGGAATGAATGAACCATTTATCGTACATTTACTGCCTTATTTTAAGGAACCAATTTCACAGATCACTTGCAACAGAAAAAAAGATAAAGGAAATGAGGAATGTAAAGAAAAACCGGAAGAAAAAGAAAGGATTGAAAAAGAAGAAAAACCAATAATAATTAATTTGCTTGAAGTGAGGGAGAAAAAATGAAAAGAATTTATATGATAACTATGGTTGCAGTCGGGATGATGGTTGGAATGACTGTTACTGCCTACGCTGCCAAAGATGTGTTTTCAGCAGGAGAGGCAGCAATCAATGATTTTAAAGTATTTTTTATAGCAATTAGTACGGCTGCGCTAGCCGTTGCACTTGGGATTGCCCATTTGATGAAAACATTCAGCGGCGGTAATGTACAGAAAATTGAGTTTGCCAATAAACTTACTTCCGGATCCATCATTGGATGGACTCTAGTAAATGGAGTCGGTTTAATTGCAAATACGATTGCAAAGTACTTAAATTGAAAGGTTTGGGAAAATAAATATGAATATAGGAGAGGTTGTAAAAGGTATCTTTGCCTTTCTTTTCGAGGATGCGGTGACGCAGCTTTTACAGCCATTTTTAGAGCTACTGGAAATGGTGGCGTTATCACCCGAAACATTAAGTCAGATGCCTTGGATTGAAAGTATGTATCCTGTAATGACCGCAATCGGTATGGCATTATGCTTGTTAATTATCATGTGGCAAGCTCTAAAAAGTATGTTTTTAGGGTTAGGGGTAGAAGCAGATGAGCCGACGCACATAGCTTTAAAATCTTTTATTGCTATGTTTATTGTATATTACATAAAAGATATATTGCTGCTTTGCGTGGAAGTATGCAGTTCCTTTATGTCCATGATATTAAAATCGTTTACAGATGTATCCGATGGGCTGGCACTTTATGAATTGCTGACAGTAATTATGTCATGCAATATTATTTACATTGTACTGGTGTTATTTTTAATCTTTAAATGCATTGGCCTTTTTTATCGAATGTTTAAGCGGTTGGTGCTATGCGGGTTCTTAATTTTATGCAGCCCTTTGGCAGCTGCTTGTATGGTATCTAGACCAACGAGTGGATTTTGGCATGGATTTGTAAAATTAATGGCTGGCAACATCGCAATACAATTGTTGCAAGCCATTTGTTTTGTCATTATGCAGCTTTCTATTCAGACGGTTAAAGTAACCGTAACAGTTGGAGCAAATGGGCCTGCAGGGCATGCCACTGGTGTATTTGGAATCATGCTGACCATTGCAGTGGTATCGATAGCGAATAATTTGGAGGATATTATAAGAGATATGAGCTTTGGTATTGGAGTTGGAAGAGATATGCAAGGTGCTTTAGGTAAATTACAGAGTACTGCTATGCTAGGGTCCTATGCCAGTTCCATGTTTAGGAGATAATTATGACCAACGAAGAAAGGATCAAGCTTGGTTTGATTGCAGCACAGGCAGCCTGTGGTAATTATGTTAGTGCGGCTGTACAATCCATTAAAAACTGGAGGCTCCTTTTGGGGGTTCTATCAGGGGTTATTGTTACAGTTATCGTACTGGCAAGTATCATAGTGTCCTTACCAGGAATCATCATGCAATCGATGCTTCAAGAGGATAAGGAAGATCAGTATAAAGAACTTTCCCTATTTGCAAAAAATGAGATTGTAGAGGCGGATGAAGAAAAAAAGAGCTTTTTACAAAGCTTGATAGACTCTTTGAAAGGTAATGAAGATAGTGGAGAAAACGTAGTTGCCGATGTCAACTTAGAGATTGATTACCAAGACATCCTGATTTTGTATTCAGCTAAATATGGGGAGTACATGAGTCAAGATAAGCTAAACAAGAGTCAAATACGATCATTAGCACGGGCATTTGTTAAACAGGAGGGACTTATTGTTACAATAAAACCTTTTGAAGAAGTGGTAACGGAAATCGGTTTAACAGAGGAGCAACAGACAATTGCATTAAGTATGCACAACTATTATATGGGTGATTATGCACTTGGCAGTAATGAGGATGGAGCATCGGAAGATGGGAGCTTTGAACACATTGGAAACGGTCAGCTTTCAAAACCGATATACGGCGGTCGATTGACATCCAGATTTGGTTGGAGAATTCACCCAATTTCAGGCAAAAGGAAATTCCATTCCGGAATTGATTTGGAAGTAGCAAGTGGGACACCGGTAAAGGCAGCTTATGCGGGAAAAGTGATCACTGCAAAATATGGGAACAGCTATGGATACCATGTAATCGTAGATCATGGAATGATTGATGGAAAGCATATTGTTACTTGTTATGCACATAATCGATCGCTTGCAGTGTCAAAAGGGCAGACAGTAGCAACGGGACAAGTCATTGCTTTCTCCGGTTCTACGGGTGATTCAACGGGGCCGCATGTACACTTTGAGGTCCGAGTTAATGGAAAAGTGGATAATCCACTTACGTGGATATAGGAAAGGATGAGAAGATGGAGGATAAGAAAGAAAAGAGTCGGACTTACATCATACCTCATAACTATAAAAATAATGGACGTATTTTAAATTTATTTGAGCGAGAACAAATAAAGAAAACCCTGATTTGTATTGTGCCCATTACATTGATTTTATGCATTTTGCCCATTCCGATTACAGTAAAGGCTTTTTTAGGGGTTTTTCTTATCGGAGCTCCTGCAGGTGTTTTTTTATTTGAATTGGATCGAGTTATGATTGATATGTTTACTTTTTTTAAGAGTCGGCGCATTTATTATGGCGGTGAAGGGAGGTATTGGTATGAAGTGGAGAAAAGAAAACAAATCGCACGAAGAAAAAGAGTTAAACCTTAAGGAGTTAATTGGGATTAAGGATATAAAACGTGGAATTATTGTTTGTGAAAACAGCTACACCTTACCACTGGAGGTATTACCCGTAAATTTTGATTTAAAATCGAAGGGAGAAAAAAATTATATCATTGAAAGTTATGAGGAGCTTTTAAAGAAAGTAAAAACACCTTTTCAGATTTATACTTTTGCAAGACGAGCTGATGCAAAAGCACATTTGGATCATATGAGAAAACACCTTATGACAGAAGAGAATGAAACTGTGAGGGAGATGCTTCAGGAATATATGCAATTTGTATCCGATGTATCTTACAAGAGTGCAGTGAAAAAGAGATTTATTGTGATGATACCGTATGTGGTACCAGCAGGGTTTTCTTTTAAGGAGATTGATTTCAATGATGCAGCAGCATGGTTAATCGAAAAGAGGACCCAGTTTGTAGACGCATTTCGCAAATGCGGTAATGATACGGTCATTCCTAATTTGTCCGAAGAAAATCGATTTACTGCACAAATATTATTTGAACTCTTTAATATAAAAAGTTCGGAACGTTTAAGGATGGTGAAGCTTTAATGCTTGGAATAAAAAAGAAAAAAAGTACAGGAGAAAATACGGGATTGATAAGCCTCAATTTAGAAGAAAAACAGGAAAGTAATCGCTATTTAAGCAATCAGAAGAAATATGTAGATCTTATTTATCCATCCGGTATCGAGGTGACGGATCCAAGATACATATTAATGGATGGAGCCTATGTAGCTTGTCTGCTTTGCATCAATCTCTCGTATGAAATACCACAAAATTTTTTAGGAGAATTCCTGAATGCAGGAGAAGGTATTGAACTGTTTTTAAATCATACTCCTGTCAATAAGGCGGAAGCCGTCAAAGATATTACTCATTATTTAGGCTTTACAAATTATAAAAGGAAAAAAGGTGGAGAAAACCAAGTGGATTCAGGATTACAGGAAAATGCCGCAGCACATTCTGTCTACATGAAAAAGAAATTAGCGGAAGGTGATGAATTTTGGTACATTAATCTGATTGTAAAAGTAACCGCTGAAAGTGAAGAAATGTTGGATAAGAAGTTACGCATGGTGGAAGGCATTATGGCAGGAAAGGATATATTCTGCAAGCGTGCGGATTTTCGTCAGATGGAAGCCTTTCTTTCTACTTTGCCTTTGGATGCAGAAAAATTTCACCCACAAATAAAGAAGCAGACGGAACGTAATATCTTAAGCTCTGGACTTTGTGCAATGTACCCATTTACCTCTTCTTCAATATCTGATGCAGAAGGAATTTTTATGGGCATCAATGAAAAGGATAACAACCAAATTATTATTGATATTTTTGATTCTGAAAAGTATTCCAATGCAAACATGTTGCTAACAGGAAATTCTGGATCGGGTAAAACCTTTACAGCACAGATGATTGCAGACCGTTTTCGAATGCAGAAAATACCAGTTATGATGATCTGTCCTTATAAAGGACATGAATATCGTAAATTATGTGAAGCAGTTGGAGGCAATTATTTTCGCTTTGCGGCAGGATCAGCCAATACAGTTAATATGTACGATATAAGAGAGACAAAAAACATTGAACGAAAAGAAGAAAGCTGGCTTGCAGAAAAACAGCAGAAACTGCGTATGCTGCACCGCTTAATGTTGCCAGGCATTGATAAATCCATGTTGAATAAGTTAGAAGACCTTGTTGGTGAGATCTATTATAAAAAAGGTATTAAAATGGATGACAATGCAAGCATTTTTATAAGAAAGCCTGGCATCATATCTTTGACACCAAAGCGGAAAGAAATGCCTATCTTGGCTGATGTATACGAAGCAATGAAAGGACGATTGGAATTTGAGTCAACACGAGAAGATATAAAGTCATTTGTAGACGGATCGATGTCTTTTTTTAATGGACAAACAAATGTAGATTTAGACAGCATTTATACAGTGGCCGATATTTCTGACATGCCGGATGAATGGATCAGTCTGGCAATGACAATAATCACAGATATTTTTTGGGATCGAATCAAAGGAGATTTAACACAAAAAATTTGTCTTTTCTTAGATGAAATTTGGCGTGTTGCCGGAAAGAAAGCAGACCCGCTTGTATCAGCTTACATTATGGAAATTTGGAAAATTATACGGGGTTACGGCGGCAGTGCGGTTGCATCGACACAAGACATTCAAGATTTGGAGAGTGACGCAGGAAAAGCAATTGTCAATCAGTCAAAGATAAAAATTGCATTGCAAATGGAAGAAACCGAGGCAATGGTGTTGCAGCGAGTATTAGGGTTATCAGAAGAGGAAACTATGCGCATTACGCATTTTGAACGTGGTCATGGTTTACTATATGCCGCAAACAATCACTTAACGGTGAATTTTATGCCATTTGAAAGTGAGAGACGGTTAATTACAACTGACCGTAAAGAAAGATTAAAGTATAAGGAGGCATGAGATTGGCAAAGAAATCGGAAGCTACGGCATTAGCAATGCTTGGTAGCTTAGAAAATGTACGGCAATTAATTCCGGTCTTTAATCAATATGGGATTAACTTAATTGATAAGGATTATGTGCTGATTGAAGAAATCATTGAGGGAATTCAGACAGAGCGTGCAGATATCGTCCTTATTTCCGATGCAGCACTTGTAGGTACTGAGGATGGAAAAAGAGAGGTAATAAAAGCTATTCGTGAGGTAGACAAAGAGATATTTATCAGCCTATTCATTAATTATGAAAAGCCGGATGAACAATTTAAAAATTGGGCCTTTGGCTATGGAGTATATAACCTGTATTATGCAATTGATGGAAACTACAATTTCACAGAGATTATGCCGGAAATTAAAAATCGTTCTATGCCTGTGTCTAATAAATCAGTAAAGGTAGTTGAGAAGATTGTTGAAAAAGTAGGTGAAGTGGAAAAGCCAATTGAGAAAATTATAGAAAAGCCGATAGAAAAAATTGTTGAAAAGGAGGTTCCGATTGAGGTAATAAAAGAGGTACCAATTGAAGTGGAAAAGGAGGTTATCAAAGAGGTCCCTGTGGAAGTAGAGAAAATTGTAGAAAAGATTGTTGAGAAAAAAATAATGGTACCAACTGATGCCAAGCTAATGGGAAAGATTACGCTTGGTATTTTTAATTTAGCTCGTGGAGCTGGTGCAACAACAACGGCAATCTCTTTAGCAGAGAACTTGCAAAGCTTAGGCTATGATACGGCGGTCATTTCTATGGATGATAAAATTGATCTGCATTACCTTGATAAGAAAAAAAATGCCGCTTATATAATTCCTGCACCGGGAGAAAAAAGGCTGAAGCTTTTGGAAGCGTATAAGAATGATTATAAGTTTATTCTTTTAGACTTTGGTAATTTGTTTGATATTTTACCGACGGGTCAATTGAAAACAGACCGATTAACTGAAAAGGAATATGAGATTGAAGAGTTTTTCCGCTGCAATTATAAAATTGCAGTTGGATTTTCCGATGAATGGAATGCCGGAAAGTTAAATTATTTCATAAATAATCCGGCATTTGATAATTTGGAAACCTTTATATTCTCAATTCGAGGATTAACGGATCGGATTGCCAAACAATACAATTTGAATTTTTGTAGCTCAACCGATACCGCACTAGAAATATTGCTCATGTGGTTGGGAATCGAGCAAAACCGAGAAAGGCTAAAAGGAAAGGATAGAAAAGCAGCTTTTTCTTTTTTATTTAATTGAGGGGAGGAAATACATTGAAAAACAAAAAATATGGGATAAGAGTCGTCTTATTAGCAGTGCTAGTAGCAGTAGGAGCACAGGCGATGACTGTTTTAGATTTTGATCGTAGTACAGCGTATGGGTATAGCGTTGACAAAGTTTTAAGTAAGGCGGTTACTGACTCAAAAACAAGCTCTAACAATAGTTTTGATCAAAAGATGGAATATACAGATGCGGATGGATATAAAGGATCACTTGACAAAAATGGAGCCAGTTTTGTCAAGAGTGGCAGTTATAACCCAGGGAGTCCAGGGCATGTGCATACTAGCAGTTGCGAGACATATAATTATGTGTGTTGGAAGTGTGGGTATACTACCACCTACGGTCATGGGCACGGGGCTGGTTACTGCGTCAACTGTAAAAAAGACAGTTGTCTTAACCAGGGGAAAGTATTTAAGTGTGGTATGTATGAGGGACAAGGATATATCCCAGCATCAGACACAAGAATATATCAGCAGAACTATGCGGGCACAGTATATAAAACGGTGAAGGAATACCCAGAGTTAACCAGTATCGTTATTGTAAAGCAGCCAAATAAGGCACATTACAAAGAATATGAGGACTTTGAGCCGGAAGGAATGGTTGTACAAGCCATCTATGCAGATGGTCATCAAGAGGAAGTAACAGGCTATACGCTTTCTAAGCAAACAAATTTAGATCCTTCGGTAAACAGTATTCGCGTCACATTTTCTGAAAATGGTGGTACGGCTTATGCCGATGTTCCGATTACAGTAGCAAAATTAACAGGAATTCATGTGAGTAAGCTGCCGGAGACAGTAGAGTACCTTGAAGGGTTAGTAAATATCGACTTAACCGGAGGGGAGCTTGCTTTGGAATTTAATGATGGCAGTACAAAAGAAATTCCATTAACAGAAGCCAGTGTGATCACTCATGGTTCTGAGGTAGGGGAGATAGAGATAAAGGTTGGATATAAGGAATTTACAACGACATATAAGGCTAAAGTAAAAGCAAAATCACCTATTAAGCTTGAAATCATGACACCACCATCAAAATTACAATATATTGAAGACCTACCATTTGACTTTGACGGCATTTCGGTCAAGGTTACTTACGATAATGGAACTTTCGATATAGCAAAAGAGTTATCTTCTACTGATGGTGCTGCGTTGCAATTAGGACAAACCTTAGTAACAATAGCATATTATGAAAATGATGTAACCGTAACCTGCCAGCAGCCGATTACAGTAATCAAAAAATCACCGGTTAAGCTTATCGTTGAAAAAGTTCCGGATAAAGTGAAATATGAATGGAGTGAGCCGTTAGATCTAAGTGGGAGTGCCATTCGAATGTATTATGATAATGGAAAAGATGAATTGCTAACATTGGATCAAGTGACAGCAACCGGCTATGAGGCGAAACAGACAGGAAAACAGACGATTACTGTAAGCAGCAAAGGTTGCAGCGATACATTTGAAATAGAAGTTGGGAAAGCTCCAGTTACTGAAATCACCTTGCTTACCTCACCAGGAGCTATTGTTGTACAAAACGCTTCGCTGGATCTGAACGATGCAACAATTGAAGTAATAAGAGCCGACGACAGCAAAGAGACGGTTAAGGTAACAAAGGATATGATTTTACCGTTTGATTCCTCCGTTTTAGGAAAGCAGACCATTAAAATTATCTATGAAGGAAAACAATGCGAATTTGAAATTACTGTGGTAAGAAAGCCGAGCAGTAGTAAACCCAATGCGGAGAAACCAATCGGAGAGGTCATAGTGAAAGGGGAGGATCGTTTAGGAAAATCAGATGTTGTTTTATCAGAAGGAGAGAATGGTAACATTAGGGTTAAAGTAAACCAATCTCATGATGCCATGTATATGGTAATTCCGATGCTTGACAACAAAGTAGCTCGAAATGTCATTAATAATACCATCCCATCTTTTCAGGCAATTATGGAGGGTAAGCTGTATGTCAAGATAACAGGAGATGCAGAGTTTGAGTTTATCGACAATAGCAAGGACTTTGTTGATACAAATACACATTGGGCAAAGCAGGAAATTGACAAAGCAGCATCCCGAGAAATCTTTGCGGGAATAGGCGATAAACGATTTGCACCGGATGACACCATGACTATCGCAATGATGGCCGCTATTTTGCATCGATTGGATGGATATAAAGCGGATCAGCTACCAACGAATAAGGGACAATGGTATGATCCAGATTTAGCTTGGGTAAAAGAGTATATTGCCAGAGAAGAAGACCTTGTGAGACCGGAAGCAGCTGTTACCAAGGAACAGCTGGCCAGGATGCTATATCAATTTGCAGAGCATTCCGGCGTGGAAGTGGAAAAAGAGACTGATCCGGTAACCTGGATGCAGAACAATGGCATCCTAATAGAAAGAATTGGAGGGAGCTTGCAATTGTCTGATACAGCAACCAGAGCAGAGGTCGCTACCATTATCAATAAGAGCATCGAAGCAATGTTAATTCGTGTGAAATAGGAAAGGATAAACCTTTCCTTTTTTATTAAAAAAATAGGAGGAACTATGCTATTTAAGAAAAAAGAAAAACTGCAAGAGAAAGTAAAGCTTCGGAGAAATCCCGGGAAATATCTAAAAAATAAAAAGCTATTAAGCTTGCTATGCATTGTACTGGCAGCAATACTTTCCTTTGTCGTGTTACCAAAGCTTTATGAGCAGCAAGCAGATACGGCAATGGTTGTTGCAGTTGCAGAGAACATTAAAAAAGGGGAGATCATTAAAGCAAATAAAGTGATTGAAAAAAAAGTTGGAGCGTATGGATTGCCTTCAGGTATTATAAAAAGCATACAAAAGGTAGAAGGAAAAGTTGCAAAGGTGGATTTACTTGCCGGTGATTATATTACCGATGCAAAAATTGGTGATTTTGTATCGGATCCTATCATCGAAAATATTGTAAAACAGGGAAAACAGCTTACCACCATTACATTACAATCCAATGCTGCGGGGCTTGCCTCTCATTTACAAAAAGGTGACATTGTTAATGTTGGAACAGTCCGAGAAACAGATGCGGGCTTTCAGGTTATCTTTGAGACATCTTTAAAGAATCTTGAAATCTACGATATTGAAAATGCAGATGCAGTTAGTGTGGATGATGTCAAAGCATCCAAAGCTGATGCCGTCGATGCAATACCCCAAACCATAACATTCATAGTCACAGAAACGCAAGCAGCAAGGTTATTGGATGCAGAGTATAATGGCAAAATTCATATTACATTAATAAAGAGATAGGAGGCAGTATGAGCAAAATTATTGCAGTTTATGGAAGACCCGGATCAGGAAAAAGTACACTGGCAGCTAATTTAAGCTGTGCTCTGGCGACTAAAAACCAAGTGGTAATTCTAGCTTCTGCTAATCTGGATTACGGTGGGATTCAGACGTTTTTCGGAGAAAGTATTTCGGAAGAGCAGGGAATCTTTGCCGCATTGGCCGACACGGCAGAACAACCACAACGGATGCTTACTCCATGTAAAAATAGAGAGAATATTTTTCTTCTGGGAATTCCGAATAAGATGACTGAGCCATGTATGGAAGAGCTCTATGAAAACAGAACAAAGCGGTTGTTTCAGCAGCTTCAAGTATGTTCGGACTATATTGTGATTGACTGTACTGGATATTTGCGGGAACCAATGACTAGCTTGGGATTGTTTTTGGCAGATCAGATACTTTGCACCTATACCCTGTCTTCCGAAAGTGGGTTATGGCATCAAGCCATGCAGAGCTTTTTTGAACGGTTTCATATCAAAGAACTGGTAAAGCCGGTGATTGGGCAGTGGAACATAGGATGCAGTATGCATGAATTCCTTCAGCTGTATGGGCTTACCGATACCGTACAGCTTCCTGCCGTAGAGGATGCTGTGGTATTCCAAAACAGCGGGAAGCTCATTTATGAGATGAAGTCCAAGGAGGCAAAACAATATCGAGCTGTGATGGAGCAGCTGGCAGAGGAGGTACAGTAGATGGCAGATCGGCTTATTACACTGGAAAATCTGATGTATCAGAAAAACATGGAGTACCTGAATCAGCAAAAGGGGATACAGGCAAAAAATTATCCGGAAATCAAAGAACGGATGCAGCATATTATCAGCACAAATCATGCAGAAGAGTTAGCAAGAGATTGGACGGACAAAGAAAAACGGCCACGACTGGTACAATTGATTATCCACTATTTAAACGTGGAACGTTTGGTAGATAATGAGTTGTCCGTAGAAGAATTGGCACAGCGTATTTATGAGGATATGGCCGGCTTTAGCTTCGTTGAAAAATATCTGAAAGATGCTGAAGTGGAAGAAATAAATATCAATGGTTCGAACAGTACAAGAGTAATCTATAAAGATAAAACGGTACTCGTGAGAGAGCGATTTGAAACAGCAGAGCAATGCACTAATATTGTTCAAAAAATGGCACGTTCGGGAGCTGTCATTTTGGATGGTGCGCAGCCCTTGGGTGATTCTTACATATCCAAAGGCGTACGTATGTCAGGCGCAATTTCTCCGTGTGTAGACTCAGAAGTAGGAGGAGTGGCTTCGATTCGAAAACAGAAGAAATCCGGTATTACAAGAGAGACTCTTATTGAGTCAGGGACAGTTTTGCAGGAAGAATTAGACTTTATTACTACCTGTTTAGGCAGCGGGGTTTCTATGGCATTTGTAGGATCCACCGGGTCTGGGAAAACATCCAATATGAATTATGTGTTGGGAACGATTGTTAAGGAGACTCGTGTTTATACCATTGAGGATACAAAGGAACTGGATTTGCCGATTGTGGATCAAGAAGGCTTTGTTATCAATGACGTGGTACAGACATATACCAAGCCGGGAACGATCACAATGAACGACTTGCTAAAAATGGCTTTGCGGTTTCATCCGGATATTATTGTTCCTGCAGAAATGCGTGGAGAAGAGGCTATGACAGCGCAGGAGGCCGGACGTACAGGGCATACCATTGTTTCAAGTCTACATGCCAATAGTGCAGCAGATGCTTACGACAGAATCTTAACTATGTGTATGGAATCGGGAACTCGATTATCGGAAACACGCATGTTAAAAAACATTGTAAAAGCATTTCCTCTGATGGTCTTTTGCAAGCAATTAAAGGATAAATCCAGGCGATGGATGGAGATTTTTGAGGCGACTGGTGTGCAGGATGGAGAAGTGGTTGGACATAGCATCTATCGTTTTGTTATTGACCATTCCGAAAAGGACGAAGTTGGAAACGTGTTAAAGGTACACGGAGCGCATCGCAGAGTAGGATGCATTTCTGAGAATCTGGAAGAAACTTTGCGTATGAACAGTGTAGACGAAGAATTCATTAAGCGATATTCTGACACGAGAAAGGAGAAGTAAGATGCTGGGGATCATTTTTTTTCTTCTGGTAGCTGCTATATTACTGATGCAGACTTGGCACATTTCCATCCCGAAAGTAGTTCACCTTTCTTTCAGAGACAATGCAGCGAAACGGAAACGAATTTATATCATTGCAGAAAATGCCCTCAATCCACTGGAGAAGACCATGGTAAAAGTGGACAGCCTCTTAAAGAAAATTCATAAAAGCTGGAATTACTTTTATAAGGTTGTAGCTGTTTTTTTCTTAGCCGGATGTATGTGTGGAATCGGCATTTTCAGGGATGTGACGCTCTCCCTTTTCGCTGGAGCAGCCTTTATGCCTCTGGCATATCTGTTCTTGCTGTTTCGAACCATGTCAGCTAGGCGAAGAGAGCTGGAAGAATTGGAAAGTGTTATGTCTATCATTACCAATGCCTATCTGACAAGTGATGACATCATTGGAGCATTTCAGGTATATGTGGAAGAGAAGAATCGCTATGTAGATGAACGGTTTCGAGAAATTAATCCCTTTGATGAGTTTTTAACGGATGTACTTCTGATCAATCCTAATGTGGAGCGAGCATTGATTCTGCTGGATGGAAAAATTGACAATCGGCACTTTCATGAATGGATTAATAAGCTATTGCTCTGCATGAAAGATAGAAGAATGAAATTTAACCTACAATCCACTCTGCGGGCAATGAATGATCAGAAAAATATACAACAGGAAAGTGATACTGCTATGATGACGGCATGGAGAAATTATCTCATGACTGTAGCTGCTATGTTCTCTGTAATACCAATTTTGAAATTCGTTAATGTGCAATGGTTTCTCACTTTGACCCAGACCGTAATTGGGAAGGGATTTGTGATTGCAATGATTCTGACTTCGCTTCTGACAGCAGCTTATGTTATGAAAATCAATCGGCCAATTGAATAAGGAGGTTGTTATGTTACTGACACTGTTACAAATTACTATTGTATTGCTGGTGATTAAGGCTCTTGACCTAATTGGGCAGCATTACAACAAGGAGCCGCCAAGAGCTGCTACTAGAGCGTTTCGAGGGACTATAAAGCCGAAACGCAATATAAAAGAAACGTTACAAGAGGAATTGGTGATGCCAATTGCAAGGAAGATTACTCCATGGATCACACTGGAGGAACGACAGGCAGCAGAATGGAAGCTGCGGCTTGCTAGAGCTGATATAGATTGTAGTCCCCAGGAATATGTAGCTAGGGGCATTACAATAACAGGAATGACGTTTCTATTCACAGTAGTGGGACTGTACTTAGGTGGCTTGGTCATGTTTATGCCTATAGGAATCTGCATTGTTGCGATTTTAGGGTATCATCAGTTCACATTGTGTTCTGATATTTTAAAACAGAAAAAGGAGAAAATTTCAAAGGGATTACCCGGATTTGTAAGGGCAATCCTTTTTAAATTGAAGGAAGCACGGAGTTCTCCAGATCTAATTGGTATATTTGAAACTTATTTAGAGGTCGCAGATTCGGCTTTTCGATATGATGTTTCGCTCCTCATTATGGAAATGAAGTCAAAGAGCATTGAAACGGCATTGAGAAACTTTGCTAATCGGATTGGATTGACGGAAGTTAATTATCTGTGCAATACGTTAATTGGCGTGACTCGTGGAGAAAATCAGGAGCTGGCGTTAGATCGTTTAGCTAATGATATGGATCTGCGGGCAAGAGAGAATCTGAAACGGGAGTTGGATAAGCGTCCGGGAAAAGTTACGGTGGCTACGCTGCCGCTTGTTGGTGTGGCTATGACCGCCATGCTGTATGTGATTATTGCCAGCATTAGCTCTGGCTTAGGAAAAATGATTTAATTTTAGGAGGAAATGAAAATGAAAGTAAAAGCTGTGATGAAGAATGTGGAAGAAAAGTACAACAAAGCGTGCATTGGTTTCTTTTGTAAGCTACAGAAGGATGAATCCGGCATGGCTGGGTGGGAAATCCTGCTGGCAGCATTAGTAGGAATTGTGATTGTGGGATTGCTGTTAAAAGCAGTTAGCCCTACAATATCCAACCTTTGGGATTCCATGGTAGACAAGTTCAAGTCCTTGCTGACTGTTTAGGTGGCAAAATGAGAAGGAGAAAGTTACAGGCTTTTCAGCGATGGAAAGCCTTCTTTTCCGGTAGAGAAGGTGAACTGCTATGGGAACCAATCGTGATCATGCTGATTATTGTCATTATGATTTTGAACTGCATGAATTTGCTTCAAATGATGGTGAAATACCAGCATGTGCACTATATTGCAAAGGAACTTGCGCAGACCATTGAACTGAATGGACAGGTTACAAGTGATGTAAAGGAGCAGCTTCGAGATTTGAATGATAAATTACAAACGAATGCAAAAATGACCGTGGAAAATATAAGGTATCTTGATTCTTCTAAGAAAATACAGTTTCGAGATTCCTTTACGGTAGTGGTGGAGGACAGTTATGATATGACTATTTTGACACCGGCATTTTCAAAACGGCCGGTTGTATTAAAAATCCCTATAAAAAGTACCATTGAGGGAATGTCTGAAGTGTATTGGAAGGATTATTAGCAATGAGGAATTTATGCAAGGATAAGCGGGGAGACTTACTCATCACCACACTAGCTATTTTCGTTTTGCTGCTTGGTATGGGAACCTTTGTAGCTGAGTATTTAAAAGTACATGGTATGCATGACCATGTAGAGACAGAATTAAACCGAGCGGTAAACCTATCCATTAAAGAAGCCATGTATGATAGTTATCGGCAGGACTATCTAAATAAGCTCGATCCTGATGTGGCAAAAGATAAGTTTTATCGCTATTTGCACGAAGATCTCGATTTAGATTCCAATTTCGAGAAGCATCAACCAGGTCAAAAAAAATATGCTTATAAAGTAGAAATTAAAGATTTGGAGATTGATGGAGAGAACGCAAAAATGAAGGTAAAAGCGGTTGCAAATGTACCATGTGTATTTGTAGGACTACCAGATTGGCAGCTTCCCATTAATGTAGGGAGTAGAAACATGAGGGTAGATGGAAGGTAAGCGTAATCCTGTTGACGAAAAATTTCCATTATAATACAATGAAGGGAAGTGAAAAATTTGTATGAATTTTTAATATCGGAGGAATGGTGGATGGAAACGATTGTCGCCGCGGGTATTACCGCAGTTGTTACACTAATAGTAGCTTGGATCGGGTATAACAGCAAAGTGAATAAATTAATACAAGGGCATAAAGATCTATCTTCGGAGAATGGAAATCTCTCAAATGAACATGAAACTTTATCAAAAGAGCATCGCTTTTTAACCAAAGAGCATAATGGATTGGAGGATGCTCATAAGAGGCTGGAACATGGGCAGGAAAGAATATTTGACTGCACATCAAAAATTTGGACAGATATGCAAGTGACAAAAGAAAAGCAGGCTAATCGGTATAATTGTTTGACAGTGCAGCAAAAAAATATAGTAGACAGTGTTGAGAACATTAAAGCAATGGCAGATGAATTAAAGCGGATTGCTGCGGAAAACAAAGAGCTTCACCAGCGTGTTTCTGAATTGGAGCAGGAAAAGGCTTTATTGCAAAAAGAAAACAAAAATATCAAAAGAACTAGAGATAGAGGACTAGAAAGATAGAAGTATGTAAGCTTATGGTAAGTAAATCTTGTAAGAAAAAAGGAAATTATGGTATAATGTGCTAAGGATTACCGTTTGGCGGTTGGTCACTCCCATGAAGGGGGGTGGTGCTATGGTTACATATGAAGGGTTATTTGCCTATTCGGGTGTGATTATAGGGGTTATCACCATTTGCTTGATGATATACTTCAAAAAATAGCAACGACCGCTTAAACCTGAGAATTTAAGCGGTCTACTCTGACATTTCGGACTAGCCGCCAGTCTCAAAAGCGGTAATCCTTTATCTATTCTTATGATAGCATATCTTTCAATATGCGTCAAGAAAAGGTACGGCACGGGCAGAAAAACAAAATTCTCAATTAAATAAAAAATTTTAAAAATTTAAGAAAAACCATTGAAATTTCAACGGTTATAAGGTATAATTATAATATGAAAAAGAATAAATTTCATTAATTTGGAGGTGGAAATTATGAAGAAAAAGAGCATTATGTTGGCACTGACTTTAGTCGTGGCCATTGCATCGTCTACCATATCCTTTGCAGCAGCGCAACCTAATTTTAAAGATACAAAAGTAACTGATTGGTACTACTCTTACATGAGTAAACTTGTGGATAAGGGAGCTATCAGCGGGTATCCGGATAAGACCTTCCGGCCAAACAAAACGATGACGAATGCGGAGTTTATTACCACCATCGTCGCAGCGACAGTAGGCAAACAAGATAAAACTGGCCAGCATTGGGCAAGTGGCTATTTCGAGGCAGCAAAGAAAAATGAGATGCTGATTGGGGATGAGATGCAGCAGTCAGATTGGAATAAACCGATTACACGCCAGAAGATGGCAGTTGTCATTGCAAGAACCACTGAAAAGGTTCTAAAAGAAGAACCGATTGCCAATGTAGATAAATTTAAAAATGAAATAAAGGATTATGCAGGACTTTGTGACTACTGCAAACCATATATTTTGCAAGCTTACGGGAAGGGTATCATATCTGGTTATCCGGATGGAACCTTTGGGGGAAGCAAAACTGCAACAAGAGCTGAGGTTTGCTCGATGCTTACAAGGATGCTGGAGCCGGCAGATCGAACCACCGAAAAAGTGGTGGATAAAGACAAGACGGGAACAATCAAGGATATTATTACAAATTCACAGGATATTTTTGGGGGAAAACATCTGACCACATATGTAATCTCTGATCCGAAGCTTTGGAATATGGAACTTGGAGAAGATAGATTTTCAAAGTATATTATTTTGAAAAATCCAGGATTGGAATTTTTCGTAATTAATGGGAAAGTAGTTGATTCCTTTAGTTTGACTGAAATGAGAGATGGGCGCTTTGCTATAGAATATGAATTACTATTGCACAAAGAAAATATGCAGGGACGTGCGCCGATAGACATTACAAAAGTAGACTACATCGGCAGCTATGATACAGTTAACCCAGTGCTGACTCTAATACCAAATCCATTCAAAAAATAATAGATTAATATTTAAAAAAGATAAATCGTCTGTAAAAAAGCAGGCGATTTTCTTTTGCAAAGAAAGGAGAACAATATGAGAAAAAGAATCTTTTGTATGCTTCTTAGTTTGCTCATGCTAGGGATGTCAGTTATACCGGTATTTGCAGCAGAAGAAATAAAAACGGAAAAGAAAGTAAAGTTTGTCACCAGTGTAATCTTCATCTGGAGGAATAAGACACAAGAATGGGATCCAGCAGCCCCGCAAGATTTATACACCATTAACACGTCAGCGACTTTAGAAAAAGGCGCAAAGAATGTGAAAATTTATCCTTACGATATGGACAAACATGATCCGGGAACAGCTACGGATGGGGCAAGAGAAAAGATGATGTATGATAAAGAATATATGCCATATGCCCCTTCTGAACTAAGTCTTAAATTAAAAACAAATCCAGATGCACAAGGAAAGATCACATATTCGTATCAATTTAGGCTTCAGTCAAAGCGGCTTTATGATGTAGCAACAAAGCTTAGATTAGGAGAAGAGCAGAAAATAAGAGCTCTATTAGGTTACGTTTCTCCGGAAATTGAAAAATTCCTTGATTATGCTCGAAATAATACCTTATCGGATGATATGCAGGGGCAGCTTTATTTTATGCCATATGTCATAGAGTGGGATGAACCTGTGGTTGAGGAAGTACCGGAAGTTCCACCATTTGTAGAGCCGGAGCAGCCAACACCTCCTGCCGATACCAAAGGCTGTAGTGATGTGATTAAATGGTCAGAAGTAAAGGCACATACTTATTATTGTGGAGGTTGCTTAATAGGTGGAGGCTGTCCAGGACACATCTGCAGGCATGTTTATACGTATCAGACTACTTTAACAGCCAATGTAACAGTTACACCGAATAAATTGAAATCTGGATATGGTTTTGGTGTGACAGTAAATAACAGCATATCTACGAAACAAATCAGTGATAAAGGGGTATGTGGAAAAAGCTTAAAAAAAGCGAATAGTAAAATTCCGGTGCCACCAGCAGCAGTAGAAATAAGAAACGGATGGACAGTAAAGAATCGGCTTGGTACACAATTAAGAACCGTTCAGCTTGAAAAATCTTCATCCACGGCTGTATCCTCAAAATTTACTTGTCGTAAGAATCGTATCAGTGAAATCAAAGAGCGTAAGATTTACACCGATGTAGCACTAAAAGGTACAGGGAAGAAGCCTGTAACACATCCCATTTCGATTGTAATCAGCGGTGGGGGTGTTAATGGAGTACCTTTCTGCAAAACCATTCCGAAAACGATTACCATCAACGGAAATATGTATGAGGATGATTTTACAGTAGATCGGAGAACACGGAATTAGTGAATAAGGGAACTCAATTTAGGATTCCTTTATTCGTGGAATAAAGGAGGTCAAGGAGTGAATTGGATTAAGAAAAAGGCAAGGACTGTAGAACAGTTTAAAATATTACATTTTTTAAATGAGAACTTTATGCCAAATTCCATTTCAATTGAATTGTTGGGGAGAAATGAAGTAAAGATTACGGACAGAAGCAGAGAAACTGAAAAATTGTTCTATGATGCAAATTCAAAGTCAGTGATGCCTGAGGAAAACCAATTACAGCAATTATTCAGACTGTTGACTTTCATGACGTAATTTTTATTAACTTAGATACTCGGCAAACTATGTTAATTGATTTAGAGGATATTACCCAAAATAGAAAAATGTGAATAGTAGCTGAGGGAAAAGGAGAGGGTATAATGGAATATGAAATTATTCCAGAAGATGGGCAATATGCACTTTACAGAAAGTTAGAAGAAAACGAAGAAGTTTATTATTTAAAAGAACTGGAACGCTTGAAAAAACGAGAAAACAATATTTGGCTACATCTAAAATCAGGAGAAGAGGCCCAACTACAAAAGGAACTACAGAAATTAGAAAGTGGTTGTTGCCATTCAAAAAATTGGGTAAAATAATAAGATATAGGGAGTATATTAAAGTATGATGAAAAGCATAGGGGGATTAAAAATGAATGTAAAAAAAATACTAAATAACATGCTTGCTGCTCGACTGATCGAAAAGGCAGAACTGATAGAGCAAGGAGAATTATCAACGGTAAATGTAAAAAATCGGATCGAACAAATTAATGAAGGGATTGCAGTACTCTGCAAAGAGCGAGATGCTTTTCTTTCTGGCGATAATACCGTAGAAGGCCATTGCAAATTATACAGAGAAGAGCTAACGCTACGTAAAAAGCTTGGCCATTATACAATGGAGACGGATCAAGATACCTATCTGAATTATACTGAAAAACACGAATTGCCGGATATTTGTGCAGATGAATATGAAAAAATAGCTTGGGGGGATTCTGCTACAGAATTATTAGCTGAGCTTAATTGTCAACTTAGATGTGCCATTGAAAAAGAGACAGACCCTTGTAGAGTTGATGAAATGAATGCAGCGAGAGAAGAACTGAATTTAGAAAAGGAACGAGACATTCATGGAGACAAGGATGCAATGGAACGGATTTTATTTGTGTATGCAGAATTATCACGGTTGAGAAGACTGAAATATAAGGATATGAAGAAAGTGAGTTGAAATGAACTTTACATTAGATAAAAGTACTCATGATCGGCTGTTTCAACAAATAAAAAAAGATGTATTTAAAAATAAATTTCCGGAAAAAAATCCGGAAATTTTTATTGTAGGGGGACAGCCTGGTTCTGGTAAAAGTACACTGATTAAAAAATTATCTTCGCAGCATAATGCTGCGGTTATTATTAATGGGGATGATTACCGTAAGTATCATCCCCAAAGTGATTATATCGGTAGCGTACATAATAAAAGATATACAGAATTTACCGATGCAGATGTCCGAGTGTGGACAAAAAAGATATTTACTTATGCAATTAATAATCAGTATAGCATTATTTTTGAAGGTACGTTTCGAACAATGGAAATTTGCGATACGATAAAACAGTTAAAGTGTAGTGGGTACCAGGTGAATGTGCAAGTTATGGCTGTTGATCGTTATCAAAGTAGGTTGGCTACGATGTATCGATATGAAAGGCAGCTTATACAAGGTTATATTGCAAGATATACATCGGCTCAAAGTCACGAAGATGCATATAAAAATATGCCTATTACACTCAAAAAAATACTTGAGGATGGTAATGCCAACTCGATTGAATTGTATGGCAGAAATGGGAAGATACCGATTTCAGACGGTATAATTAAATGTTTAAATATGGAACGAAATAGATCATGGACACCAAATGAACATGGTCTATTTTTATGTCATGCAAAAGAAGTCGCAAAGATGATAAAGGAAAGAAACAGCAGCGCAAAAGAGATTTGTGAAATACGACAGTTAATTAAAATTGCAGAGAAAGAAAAGCTGTTGGATTGCTTAGGAATAGAAAGGGAATAAAGATGATTTGTTATTTGATGCCTATTCCTATTTTAGCGTATGCGGCTTATTGGGATTATCGCTGCCGTATCATCCCCAATAAAGCGGCAGCGTTGCTGATTGCGGTTACTTTTTTAAAAATCATCTTATTTAACAAGGATGATTTTTTTATTTCTGCCAGTGAAAGAATCTTAGGGGTGTTGGTGCCGGCTATGATTCTTTTTTTATTATATAAAATCAATCAAAGAGGTTTGGGAGGGGGTGATTATAAGCTAATTTTATCCCTGGGACTGTTTATCGGCATATCAGCCTTAAGCACAGTCTTAATGCTTGCGTGTATTTTAGCCATCTTGTATTGCTTCATCAAAAAAATAAATGCTGTACCGTTTGCAGTCCCTATCTTTATAAGTTATTGCTTCTATTGTTGTTCTCTTGTGTAAAGAGAGAAGAGGAGAGAAAAATGTTAAATGTAATTGCAGGTGTTCTTGGAAGAGAACCGGAAATTAGAACTGTAGAGTTAGCAAATGGAAAAACCAACGTTGCAAGCACGACAATTTACATTCATACGGCGAAGAACCGACCAAGTATTCCCGTTAATATCCATGCCTGGGGAGATAATGCCAAGGAGCTTATGAAATATGGAAAGGGCGAATCGATCCATTTCATTGGACAGCCAACGGCGAATCAGTATAAGAATGCATCTATGGAGAAACCAATTCAGACAATGGGCTTCAGCATTCAGAAAATCGATCATAAGAAAGTATTTATGAAAAATGTGGATGACTTATTTAAAAGGTATATTAGAATGGGTAACCTAATTGAACGATATGTTGCTGACGAAAAACAAAAAGAAGCAGGTAAAAATGAGAAGCCACAGCTTGAAGTAGCACAACCGACATTGGGTTAATAAGAAGGGGGAAAGAAGTATGTTATTGGCAATGGAAGGAATGTTTGAAGAGGCACCTATATTAAAAAAGTGGAGCATTTGCGGTAAAGATAAAGCTTTGCTACTAGGTATTATGCAAATCGAGGGGGAAAATCCGAACGAACCTGTGAGAATTAAAGTAGTAGCAAGTGATGAAGTGGCAAAGCAGATTGAGAGCTTACCGATTGAAGTTGGAAAAAAAGTGCAGTTTATCGCAGAGGTAAACGATGCACAAAGTGATGAATTTTCATTACGCATTTGTGGTATCGATCCAACCAATACAGTAGTAGAAAAACAAGATAAGCTCCTGAAGAATTTCATGGAAAGATAAAAATAAAAAAGAGGATGTAGGGAGAACGACCCCTGCATCCTTTTGAAGTACGCCTTATTACCATTTACAGCTATACTACTTCATTTACTTGTAGTATAGCCGTAATCAATTACTTTTGCAAGCTTTTTCAATAGGAGGATAAGAGAATGACGGCAATTACTGCAAGTAATCATATATTTCAATTTAATTTTGATCTGACAATCAAAGCAAGGACGGTATACGTTTATCTTGCTCATCGGTCTAACAAAATGAATACATGCTTTCCAGGACTAAAGAGAATCGCACAGGAGTGTGGGATCTCTGTATCCAGTGTGCAGCGTGCCATTCGGGAGCTTTTAGAGTTTGGCCTTTTGAAAAAACAAGCTCGCCACAGAGACGATCGAAGCCAAACTTCAAACCTATATATTTTGGCAGATAATCACTCGGAGATTGCGAATTTTAAACAAGAAAACCGTACAACAAAAGCAAGAAAAGAAGAAATAAGAAAGGAGAGAATGAAGGAGGAGCAGCTAGTTTTGGAACCAAATGAGGTTGATTCTATGACCAAAACAATGCAAGAGACAGAGCTGGATTCTATAAAACCGGAAGAAGAGAAAGCAAATAAGATGAATGAAAAAGAGGATGACGCACCATTAAAACGATTGAAGGAATCAAAACAGAAGAGAAGTAAAGTACATAAGATTTTGAATGCCATTTTCAAAACCTTTCAATTTCGAAATTTGACTAGGGGGGGTGGTCAATTTGACATGCCTAAGAACTTAGAAAGACTAACACCTTTACTATCAGAAAAAGAAAAAATATTATTAACTATTAAAACTATATTAAGCAATAGGAGGAGCAATGCCGAAGTTTACAACGATATCAAGTTTAGCACAGGATACAATAAAGAAAATCACCTCAAACGAAGATAACTGGAAACAATATTTGCAATGTGCAGGAAGATTATACAAGTATCGGTTTCTTGACCAGTTATTAATTTACGCTCAAAGACCGGATGCAACCGCATGTGCATCCATTGATTTTTGGAATACCAGGATGAACTGTTGGGTTAATCGTGGAGCAAAAGGGATTGCGTTAATGGATGAGAGCAGTGAAGCACAGAGAATAAAATATGTCTTTGACGTAGCTGATGTACATAAGGCAAAAAAGATTGGAAAATTACCAAAGCTATGGGAGCTTCAAGAGAATCATAAAGACTTTGTGTTGAATTGGTTAGAAGAGACCTATGGAGAAAGTGATTCTAGCTTAACTTTTGAGGAACGGGTTAAAGAGCTTGTCCATCATATCACACAAGACTCTTATAAAGAATTATCCAAGGAGATACAATCTCACAAAGAAAACAGTCTTTTAGAAGAACTGGATGAATTGAATATACAGGTGCGTACACGTAATTTGTTAGACTCCAGCATATCGTATTTGATTTTATATCGATGCGATGTTGATCCGGAGAATATGGAAATTGATTTTGATTTTTCAAGCATCTCAGAATTTAATACCGTGGAAACCTTGTCTCAATTAGGAAATGCAATATCAGACCTGGCGAAACCAATTTTAATCGAGATCGGAAAAGAGATTGATGCTTATGAAAAAGGTTTTACTGAAAAAGACCTTGCAAAGGAAAGTAATGTAGAATATAATGCTTTAAAGCGTAAAAGTGAAGAAGTACCTTATGGAACAAATGAAGCAACAGAAAGGGGAATTTATAATGACACAATTAACATATCAGAAGAACGGAGATTATTTCATACCAGAGATTACATTGGACGAACAGCCGGAGGGGACATTGACGAAATACGGATTGATGAGAAAGGAATATCTGAAGGAGTACAAGGGAGGAACTTACAGCGGTCTTCTTCTTTCCAACAAGCTGAAGGAACATCTACTACAGATTCAGCAGCAGGCAGAAGAGAGATTGGAAGTCCTCATGGAGCAGATGAAAAAGAGCGAGGGGATAACGGAGGAACTGAAGGCAGAGAATCAAATGCTTTGGGTTCAAAAAATGAACAATATTCAGCATTCAGCGGAGGAAATCGTTCTGACGGAACTAATATACAGCTAAGTTTATTTCCAAGTGTTGAAGAACAATTGGGGAATATAGCAGTGGATCATGCAGATGACAAGTTTGCAATACCCGCTGCTTTTTTTATTTCCGACAGTATGGTAGATCAAGTGCTTTTAAGTGGTGGTGGAAGAGAAAAGAGTCGTTTAAGAATCTTTGCTAAATACCAAAAAGGGAAAAGCGAGCAAGAAAATATTACATTTTTAAAAAATGAATATGAGATCGGTGGCAAAGGCTTTATTTTGGATGGACAATCGATCAGCGTATGGTATGACGAAAAGGGTATGCGATTTTCACATGGCCATGCTGCAAGATTTGAAGCCATGAGAATGCTTTCTTGGGAGGAAATAGAAAAACGAGTTCACAATTTAATTTTATCCGGTTCTTATATGACTAAAGGAGAGATGGCTCAAGTTGAAGGTTATGAGAAAAAATCATTAGCTTCAAAAATATATTCTTTCTTTCGAGATGAACGAAATGAGATGCCGGAGGAATTAGGGATTAATCATATTTATCCGAAATCAGAAGAAAAGATTATTCGTTTGCTGTCTCATGAAAAAGGAATTGATAGCATTTTAGTTTGCATGGATCGAGCCATTAATGAATTAGAAAGTGGAAAAGTAAAAGCGAGATTTCGACTCATATATAAACCAAGAGATATTCGTAGTGATGTGGAGGATCTTAAATTGATTCCGAAAAAGTTTCCAAGTGCCGAAACTACTAAAATCCCAATTGAAACCTTCATTACGCAAGATGAAATCGATTACAGGTTATGCGGAGGAAGTAATTTCAGTGAAAGCACTTATCGGATTTATGATTACTTTAGTCATGAATTAAAAGACAATAACGAAGCTGCAACTTTCTTAAAAAAGGAATATGGAACGGGCGGGAGTGCTCCTGCGTTACCGGGATCAGACGATAGCTATGAAGACCATGATTATAAAGGCTTAAAATTAAAAAAAGGAAGTATCTTTGAACCTAATGCAGAAATTTTATTAACATGGAAAAAAGTTGCGGAACGAGTTCATAAGCTTATAAAGACTGATCGTTATCTGTCAGCTGAAGAAATGACCGATTATTTAAAATGGAAGGAGGAAAAAGAATTACCTTCCACGAATCAGGCTGTAGATGTAATTGTTGACGAAACAAATTTAAGTGCAGATAGTGAAGAAGAAAAAGAGCCATTGGAATCAGCTTTAGATAACTTTCAGATTAAAGATGAGCAACTTGGATATGGGGGAGCCAAAGAGAAATTTCAACGAAATATAGTAGCAATCGAAACCTTAAAGCAAATTGAAAGTGAAAACCGTAAGGCGACATCGGAAGAGCAAAATCTATTATCTCAGTATGTTGGATGGGGAGGTTTGTCCCAAGCTTTCGATGAGAGCAATGCTGCATGGTCAAAAGAATATCTTAAGCTAAAGGAATTATTATCTGAAGGTGAGTTTTCTTCAGCAAGAGAATCTACACTCAATTCACATTATACAAGTCCGGTTATTATTGATGCAATGCATGCTGCATTGGAGCAAATGGGATTTGAAAACGGAAAAATCTTAGAACCGTCAATGGGAATCGGTAATTTCTTTGGAATGTTACCAAGCAGAATGCAGGAGAGCAGTTTATATGGAGTAGAGCTTGACAATCTAACAGGTAGAATTGCAAAACAGCTCTATCCAAATGCAAAAATAGAAATATCAGGGTTTGAAGATGTGCAATATCCGGATAATTATTTTGATCTAGTAATCGGTAATGTTCCCTTTGGTCAATATAAGGTGTCGGATAAAACATACGATAAATATAATTTTCTTATCCATGATTATTTTTTCGCAAAATCTTTGGATAAAGTACGAGATGGTGGAGTCGTTGCATTTATTACATCAAGTGGTACGATGGACAAGCAAAATCCTAGTGTACGTCGTTATTTATCACAGAAAGCAGAGCTTTTAGGAGCCATTCGTCTACCGGATACGGCCTTTAAAGCAAATGCCGGAACTGAGGTAATGGCAGATATTTTGTTTTTTAAGAAAGAAGAACGAAAGGATGAGTTAGAACCACCTTGGGTACAGCTTTCTCAGACAGATGACGGTTTTACTATGAACCAATATTTTGTGCAGCATCCGGAGATGATTTTAGGAAAGATGACAATGGAAAGTGGACCCTTTGGAGAAGTCCTCACTTGTAAAGCAATTACAGAAATTGATTTGAAAGAACAGCTTACAAATGCAGTCAAGCAACTACAATTACCAAAGATTTACGCACCTTTACGGGAAGAAAAAAGAAATGAAGAAACGTTTGAAAAAGAAATTTTACCTGCAGATGCAAGTGTTCGTAATTTTAGTTATACCTTAGTGGATGATACGCTTTATTTTCGTGAGAATGCACAAATGCTGCCGATTGAAGTATCGATTGATGCTGAACAACGGATTCGTACAATGATTTCTTTGCGTGACATTACACGAAAGCTGATTGAGGTACAACTAAATGATGGCAAGGACGAAGAAATTCATAGCTTGCAACGACAATTAAATCAAACCTATGATACTTTCATACAGGAATATGGGTTAATTAACCATCGTGCAAATAAAAAGGCTTTTATACAGGACTCTTCTTATTGCCTATTATGTTCGCTTGAAATATTGGATGAATCCGGTGATTTGGAACGTAAAGCTGATATGTTTACTAAACGTACCATTAAGCGAGAAGCTGCAATAAAAAGTGTATCAACCGCTACGGAAGCATTGGCAATCTCCATCGGAGAACGAGCCTGTGTAGATTTAGGATATATGAGTCAATTAATGGGTGGCTCAGAAAAAATTGAAGAAATAAAGAAACAACTGGAAGGCATTATTTTTAAGAATCCTGAGTCCGGTGAGGATCCTCTCAGTGGTTGGGAAGCTGCGGATGAGTATTTATCCGGTAATGTACGAGAAAAGCTAGCGATTGCCCGTGAGGCAGTGAACAAGGATCCTAGTTTTTCAATTAATGTATCTTCACTAGAGCAAGTACAGCCAAAGGATTTATCTGCATCCGAAATTGACGTACGTTTGGGCGCAACATGGGTGGATACTGAGTATTATAATCAGTTTATGTATGAACTCTTGCAAACACCGAGATATTTACGTAACAAGACGATTGCAGTAAGGTATGCACCAATTACCGGAGAGTTTAATGTAAGCGGAAAAATGTCTGATAGTGGAAACAATACCTTAGCAAATGTAACTTATGGAACCAAACGGCGAAATGCGTACTCCATTATTGAGGATTCTTTAAATTTACGTGATGTACGAATCTTTGATGCGATTCTTGATGCAGATGGAAAAGAGAAGCGTGTGTTAAACAGTAAAGAAACCATTTTAGCACAGCAGAAACAAGATAGCATTCGTGAGGCATTTAAATCCTGGGTATGGGATGATCCGGAAAGACGTGAGGTGCTTTCCAAAAAGTATAATGAATTGTTTAATAGTATCCGTCCTCGTGAATACGATGGACAGCACATACAGTTTGTCGGAATGAATCCGGAGATCACTCTTTTGCCACATCAACGAAATGCAGTTGCACATATCTTGTATGGTCAAAATGTATTGCTGGCACATTGTGTCGGAGCAGGCAAAACCTTTGAAATGATAGCTGCTTCAATGGAAGCAAAACGGCTAGGATTGTGTCAAAAATCACTTTATGTTGTACCAAACCATTTGACAGAGCAATGGGGTGCAGATACGCTTCGTCTTTATCCGGGAGCGAATATCATCGTAGCGAGAAAAGAAGATTTTCAACCGGAAAATCGTAAGAAATTCTGTGCAAGGATTGCCACCGGAGAATACGACGCTGTAATTATTGGGCATTCCCAGTTTGAGAAGATTCCATTGTCTGCTGAACGTCAGAAAGCATTGATACAACAAGAAATCGATGAAATTGTACAAGCTATAAAGGAAACGAAAGATGCAGACGGAGAACGCTATACAATTAAGCAGATGGAGAAAAGTAAAAAAAATCTCATGGTAAAGTTGAAGAAGTTAAACGATGAAAGTAAAAAGGATGATGTTGTAACCTTTGAGGAATTGGGTGTAGATCGGTTATTTATTGATGAAGCTCATGCATTTAAGAATTTATTTTTACATACGAAGATGAGAAATATAGCAGGAATCGGACAAAGTCAGGCACAGAAATCCAGTGATATGTTTGCAAAGTGTTGCTATATGGACGAATTAACAGGAGGAAAAGGAGTAACCTTTGCAACCGGAACTCCGGTATCCAATAGTATGGTAGAGCTTTATACGATGATGCGATATTTGCAATATGATACTTTACAAAAACAAGGCTTGGGACATTTTGACAGTTGGGCAGCAAATTTTGGAGAAACGGTTACGGCAATTGAGCTGGCACCGGAGGGAACGGGATTCCGTGCAAAAACAAGGTTTGCTAAATTCTTTAATCTTCCGGAGCTTATGGCGATGTGGAAAGAAGCCGCAGATATACAAACTGCTGATATGCTGAAGCTTCCTGTACCAAAGGCAGAATATGTAACGGCTGTTACTCAGCCAAGTATATATCAAAAGCAGATGGTTATGGAACTTTCTAAACGTGCAGATGCCGTACGAAAGGGATTGGTGGAGCCTTATGTAGATAATATGCTAAAGATCACCAGTGACGGAAGAAAGCTTGCTTTAGATCAAAGATTGAAGGACAATACACTTTCGGATGATCCGGATAGCAAGGTAAATCTTTGTGTAAAGAATGTATTTAAAACCTGGTTAGATACGGAAGAGAAAAAAGGAACACAGCTTATCTTTTGTGATCTGTCTACGCCAAAGAAAGATGGGAGCTTTAATGTTTATGATGACATACGCACTAAGCTAATTAATAAAGGTGTTCCGGAAGAAGAAATTGCATTTATACATGATGCAAACACTGAAATAAAAAAGGCAGAGCTATTTGCAAAGGTGAGAAAAGGAAAGGTGCGTGTTCTTCTCGGCTCTACGTCTAAAATGGGTGCCGGCACAAACATCCAGGATCGATTGGCAGCATTGCATCATATCGATTGTCCGTGGCGGCCAGCTGACATTGAGCAGCGTGAGGGGAGAATTTTGAGAAAAGGAAATCAAAATGAATGCGTAAAGATATTTAAGTATGTGACAGAAGCAACCTTTGATGCTTACAATTGGGGCTTGATTGAAAATAAGCAGAAATTTATCGGGCAGATTATGACATCAAAATCACCGGCACGAAGCTGTGAGGATATCGATGAAACTGCATTGTCTTATGCGGAGGTAAAAGCATTAGCGACCGGAGATCCTCTAATCAAGGAAAAAATGGATCTAGATATTACCGTTTCAAAATTAATGTTATTAAAATCCAATTATCTCAGCCAAAGATATCGACTTGAGGATGATATCGTAAAGAATTATCCAATACAGATCCAAAGAGTAAAACTAAAAATTGAAACATTGGAGAAGGATATTAAAACGCTTCATTCCTTTGGAGATCAATTTGAGATGACGATTGGAAATAATATAACGGATGACAAATCTGCTGCAGGGCAATATATTTTAGATTGTTGTAATGAGTTAAAAAATCGTGAACTACAATCTATAGGCCAGTACAAAGGACTCGAAATGCTAGTAAGTATGGAAGGTTCTTTTTTTGTGCAATTAAAAGGTTCCAATCAGTATAAAATTGAATTAGGACATGATGCTTTTGGAGTTATTACTCGGATCAACAATAAGCTCGATGCATTGCCTATGATCCTTGAAGAAAGCAAACAGCAGCTAGAAAATCTACAAACGCAAATGACTAATGCTAAGAAGGAGCTTGCAAAACCGTTTTTTTATGAAAACGAACTGATAGAAAAAGAAAAAAGGATGAATGAATTAAATACAGCGCTAAACCTGGATAAGGAGGAAGAAGAGGTCAAAAAAGAAGATTGCAAATTTATTGGTAAAAAGGAGAGCTTTGAAATGAAGTTATAGAAGAGAATTGTATAGAGAAATTTGCAATTGCAGATACGATGATAATTGTAATTGTAATGATAAAATTATATGGGCAGTGTGATGCTGCCTTTTTTTTGTTTTTTGTAATCAAATTATAAGTATTAAAAAAACACTATAAATATATAATTATGACAAAATTCCGCTTTTTATATGGAAAAAGGGAAAGGGGTAGGATATAATAATTTTGTTATTGGAAAATGTTGGGGATATATAATATGAAATATTTTCAGTAAGAAAATTATAGATATTATAGCAATAATGGGTAGCTCGAGCGATAACATAGTTTGTCAACGCTACCATGACACTTATATATGAAAACATCTATATAATTTGACAGGTAGTAAATAGATAGTTGTATTTTTCACTACAATGGATATTAATAGAGTTAGGAGCGTATGGGTATGGTAAAATTAGAAGAAGTCTTTGGTGTCAGTAGAAAACCCGTGTTAAGTTACATTGAAAGGCAAGAAGTAGATGTGCTGTTTGAAAATGCCCTTAAGTCAGACAAACAAATTATTGTTTATGGAGCCTCAAAGCAAGGGAAAACAGCATTAGTAAGTAGATACTTGATATATGATGATTGCTTAGCGGTTAGTTGTAGCCCTAAAAGTAAAGTAAAAGATATCTATAACTCAATTCTTAGGAAACTTGATATTGAAATCATGACTAATGAGCAAAAAAGCACGAGTGCAAATATTGAGGCAGGAGCGGTAGCCAAAATCAAATCTAAAATTCCTTTTATTGTATCAGGAGAGGTTGAAGGATCTACAAAGGTCGCTGGGTCAACTGAACAGCAACTAACTTATAAAACCATTGAGTTTAACTTAGAGTTGCCACAGGATATCTTTGACTTGTATGTTCAAGCTAAATCAGACAAGTTTGTTATTTTAGAAGATTTTCATTACCTTCCTATTGATGTACAAAAACAACTGGCATTTGACTTACGTACTTTTCAGGAATTAGGGCTGCGTTTTATAATTTTAGGAGTATGGAAAGAGAAAAATAGGCTTATTCAGTTTAATGGAGATTTGCAAGACAGAATAGCTGAAATACCTGTTGAACCATGGGATGAAACAGAGTTTATTAGTGTTGCCAAAAAAGGAGCACAAGAATTAAACGTAGAGTTTTCAGATGAAATTATCAAGAGGCTCTGTGCTGAATCTTTAGGAAGTATAGGAGTTCTTCAAGAACTATTAAAATTATTATGTGTTCAAAATGGAATAGTACAGAGTCAAAGAACTAAGAAGCTAATTTCCAATCTCCAGACCCTTAATTGTGCAATAAAATCTAAGTGTGATGACTATTCTTCACGCCATGTCCGTGCACTTGAAGATATTGCTAAAGGACAGAGAGATTTTAAAATTACAGATGGGAAGAAACCTCTTTTTCTGCCATATTATTTCGTTGTCGCAATATTGGGTATGGATTTTGATTCCATCATAATGGGAGTACAACGTAAGAAAATAGATGAAGCTATCAAGGATCGTCATTATCGAGCGGCAGACATACGACCAAGTGATATAGGATTTTTATTAAGCAATCTGGCAAATTTACAGGCTTCAAAAAAAATTCAACCACCATTATTCGATTATGATGTTTCACAACGCTCAGTAAATATTATAGATTCAACATTTTACTTCTTTTTCAAGAATTGTGATAAAAATGAAGTAATAGAGAACATTGAAAATCCATTGGATTAACATTTACTCCTACATGAACTTCCTCTAATGTTTATACAGTTGAACTAGCTTGAGTGGTACACAGTTAATACCATAATGGGAAGTTTTACTTGAGGGAGAGGATATGCTGTTATTAGCCATGTTATAGCATCACGGTTGATAATATTGGGGGTAAACCTTTTCGCTACCAAGGTAGCTGTGTGAAACTTTCATTTTTATTGGAAAATTGCTATTGAAGTAGAGGGTCCTTATGAAAATGTCACCTGAGTATATGGCAGAGTTACACAAGTTTCTATATTTGAGTAATGATTCTGATATGGAACGACTGGAACCTACTGTTGCAACTCATCTAAAATATATACCACGTAAAAAACTATATCGATATCGCAAATGCAACGATAGGGAACTACAAATCCTTGAAGAAAACTCGATTTGGCTTTCGGATCCAGAGAAATTTCCTGATATGTTTGATGCCACAATTCCCATGGCCGAAAGAAGGTATATAGATTTTGAATATCCTTTCTTTTTCAGCCTCGAAGCAGCCTACAAGGCTTTAGTAGACACATCAGAAGAAGGAGAAATAATTCCCAATAAGTCGGACCTTCTTGAGGCTATATACAAAACAATGGCAAAGTATAGCCAAGAGGAAATTGATGCAGAACTATTGAAGATTTTTGGTGAAGAAGAATACCGAAAAATACTAAGTCATAAATTGGATTTCTCACGCCAGATTGAACGAACGAGAAAATTTCTTTGCACTCTTTCTAATTCACCACGCAACTCACTAACTATTGCATCTTTTACAACGAGATATGATAACCGTAACATGTGGGAAAACTATGCTGAAAACTACACAGGATTTTGCATAGAATACTGTTTTTCTGACTCGCTATTATCCTTATCTTCAAAAAGTGCATGGGATATTTTGCACCTGCTCGCAGTTAAATATTTCAAAAAACGGCCTTTATTTGATTACACGGACATTCTTCAACGCATTGTACAATCTGATATGAAGTTGACAGAGTTCAATATCGACGTAGATGAATTCCTTACACAGTATTATCAGTCTGTTACTGCTAAACTTTATGATTATCGAGCGGAGCAAGAATGGCGATTGGTAATGAAACGTGAACGTCTTGGGAAATACAGTTTCCCGTATGCAAGTAAAATTTTTCTTGGGAAAGATATGTCAGATGAAAGAATCGAACAGATGAGCTTAATTGCGGATAAACTTAATATTCCGGTATTTATGCAAACGATAAATAGGGAGGGAAATACTTTCGAGTATCAAAAAAATCTAATATGAACTTGAACAACTCATTATGGCCAAGGAATTTGCCTTGACACGGCATCAATAAGTGGATGGCAGAATGCGGATAAGGGGGTGGGGACAATCTCTTGCACTAATCAACTGCATCTAATGTTTAAACTTAGATACTTAGTAGATAAATGTTGTATGAAATGGATAGAAAATCTTTTAAAATAATTTATTATTGATGGTTTTACTTATATTCTTGTACTAAAAATTAAGAAAGATGAGCTGAAGAATTATGCATTTACCATATTCGGACAAATTAGAAATACAATATCTATCACGAATATTTGATAATAAGAGTGAATCTTATAAACTATTTTGGTTTCAGGCTATTGTAAATAAAGTAATTGAAGGATATACAACTATTACATACCATGATCTTATTAATGAAATGGTTTCGGATGCTTGGTATATGGTTTCAGAATATCGATTAAATCTTGGCCCATCGGATACGCTAGAGGCATTAGTAGACCATGTATTTAATATTAGTGGATTGAAGTCAAATGAGAAAAAAGAAAATATTATAGGATATTTGAAATCTTGCAATGACAAAGAAACAAATAAAATGAAGAGGACTTTAACTCACAATGTACCATATCGGTTACAGGCTCCTTTTATGCAAAACGTAAGAGGTAAAGAATGGAACGTTTCCGAGAAGAATTTAGTTATAAAAATCAATAGTGAAAAAAGATTGATATATTATTTCAATGAACAGTCTGGGATAGATAGATCTATAATAATAATGCCTGAGTGGTATTCTTACATAATAAAAAACCAAGAAATTATAAAAGGCTGGATTCAATATAATATGATTATATATTTACAGAGAAGAAATCCAAGTGTACCAGGCATAGCAAATAAATTATATCCGCCACAAGAACGTAAGTTGGAAAAAATCAAAAAGTTTTGGAGTGAAATAACTAATATAAAACCTATTATTGATATTTATAGCGGTAATACTTTAAGCGTGAAAGAGATTTCTATAGATCATTTTGTACCATGGTCTTATGTGGCACATGATGAGATGTGGAATTTACATCCTACTACGAAGAGCATTAATAGCAGTAAGAATAATAATCTTCCTGATTGGAATAAATATTTTCCGGCTTTATGTAAAGTGGAATATGATTCACTTCAATTAGTATGGCAGTACGAAAAACTTCATGATATTTTTTTAAGATGTGAAAAAGAACATGTGAATAACAACGATATAAAAATGAGATTATATCGGCAAAAAATTAAGAAAGATGAGTTTTATAGAAATTTAGAAGAAATAATTTTCCCGGTATATCAATCTGCAAAGAATATGGGATTCAGGAATTGGGTGTTATAAAATGGATGATTCAAATAATACTTTAGCATATTATAATGAACATGCAGAAGAATTTGTTTTTTTAACTAAAAGTGCGGATATGGTTCTTTTATATGACATGTTTCAAAAATATTTAAAATCAGGCGGTAAGATTTTAGATATAGGTTGTGGTAGTGGTAGAGATAGTAAGTATTTTATGGAGCAAGGGTATGATGTAGTAGCTGTAGATGGTTCAGAAAAAATTTGTGAACTAGCTTCACAATATATTGGAAAAAATGTTTTATGTATTAAATTTCAGAATATATCTTTTGCAAATGAATTTGATGGAATATGGGCATGTGCATCATTATTACATATCCCTAAAAATGAAATGGCTGTAGTATTGAAAAAACTATCTAATGCTTTAAAAACTAATGGATATATTTATGCTTCATTTAAATATGGACAAGTAGAACGAATCAATGGTGAAAGATTTTTTAATGACTATACTGAAAAAGATATAGATGAATTATTTAATCACGAAAGTCGTCTAAATGTAGTTGAATGGTCTATTACAGAAGACGTGAGAGAAGGACGTTCAGATGAGAAATGGCTTAATGTAGTGGCAGTAAAGATCACTTAGATGTTTAATAAGAAAAGAAGAAAATCATATCATTTTGAAAATGATGAACAACTTAATTATATCAGGTCAATTGTTTAAATATAGAAATTGAAGCAGATAAAATAGAATTATTTGATAGGAGAAAAGTTATGAAGTTACAAATAATACATTTAAGTGATATACATATTACAAGTAAGAATGATGCATTTGAAATAAATGTAACGAAACTTGATCAGGCATTAAATTCTATCGAGAAAGCTGATGAATGTGTTGTCATAATAAGTGGAGATTTGGCTGCAAATGGTAAAAAAAGTGAATATGGATTTGCAAGTAGTTTATTAGGAGCTATATTTAAAACAATTGGGAGAAATAAATATATGCGAAAGCATATAGAGTTTGTATGCGTTCCAGGAAATCATGATTTGGATTTTGAACTATTATCTAGAGAATATAAAGAAATTGAAGAAGCATATAAAATGAATTGCATTGATACTATTATAAATAAAGATATTGAATCGATGGGAGCCTTTTGGGGATTTTCAAATTACAAAAAGTGTTTCACTAAGAATAAGATTGTTTCAAAGAAGATAATTAAATATGGTAAACAAAAAGTGGGGTTTGTGATGATAAATACAGCACCGCTGTCTTTATTAGGTGGTAATTCAAAGGATATGGGCATTCATTATTTGTCAGAAAAACAACTGGAGTGCATAGGAGATGCAACAGAAGCAGATATTAATATACTTGTCATGCATCATAGTATTGAATGGCTAACTAGTTCGTGTAAAGACAAATTGAGAAAAATAATTACAAGTAAATACACTTTAGTATTGACAGGACATGAACACGAACCAGTAGGAGAAAGTAGAAATATTAATGGTAAAGGCGACATTCAATGTGTACAGGGAAATGCCTTACGTGGCTATAGTGAAGATGGAAATGGATTTTGCACCATTACAATTGATTTTGACAAGGCTGTAATGGTGGCACATTCGTTTATATGGAAAGAAGATATATATATTCCTAAAAAAATATTAAATGGAAAGATAAAGACTACATTTCATGGAGATATTCAAATTGCGCCTGATTTTTTTAATGAACTACATTATGACAATAATAGAAAGAAAATAGATGATTATTTTGTGTTTCCTAGTTTAACATATAATACATTTACAGAAAATGAAGAAATTGAAAAACATGATATTGAGAAAGAAGAAGAATTATTTGAATTGGTACAAGCAAATAAAAGAATAGTTATTAATGGGGAACATAAAGCTGGGAAAACAGTCTTATCAAAGAGAATATTTAAGAATCTTATAGCATCTGGAAAAATTCCGATATTACTAACAGCTAGTGATATAACAAAAAAGAAAATCGATAAAACAATTTTATATGCATTCCAAGAACAGTATTTGTTAGAAAATAGTGCATATAATAGATTTTTACAACTTCCGAAGGAAAATAAAGTTGTCTTAATAGATGAAGCTGATTTGATAAACAAGTCAGCCTTTGATGCATTAATACAATATCTTGATAATAATTTTGATCAAATTATTATTTTTAGTGAAGAAAAGCTGAATTTAGATATTCGCAAGCAAGTAGTTGATGCTTTAATAGAAGAGGAAACTATTGAGATATCAATAAAACCTTTTTTGTATAAGAAAAGAAAGGAATTAATAGTAAATGTACTGCGTAGTAGTTCTAGTAATTTAGAAAATATTGATAAAGAAGTAAAAAAGATTAATGAGTTAATAAATATGCAGGTTAAATTTTTTAATTTGAACCCTGAGTTTATCATTAATTTCGTTAATCAATATGAAAAAGATTATCAATTTCAATTTTCGTCTGGAATGAATGTATTTAATATTGTTTACGAGAGCTCTATAAAAAATAAAATTATAGCAAATGCAAATAATATAGATGCAACATTGGTGTTAAATGTGATACGTGAACTTGCTTATTATATGCATTTTGAAAGAATTCCTTTTGTAAAATATGATGATATATCAAATGTTGTGAAAAAATATAGTGAAACATATCGACAAAAAGTAAATGTTCGTTTGTTTATAGAGGCGGCATTAAATGCAAGAATCTTAGTGGAGAATGTAAATGAGTATAGATTTAAAGACCATACATTAGTAGCTTATTTTGTTGCACAAGCGCTAAATCAAAAATACAATCAAGAAGAAAATATTGATGAAAATTTAAGATCATTATTGAAAAATCTGTGCTTTAGTATTAATAGTGATATAGTTCTATTTTTAGCACTTATTACTAATAATCCTAAGTTTGTTAATATAATAATGGAAGGTGCAAAAAAACATTTTTTTGAACAAGAAGAGTTGTGCTTTGACAAAAAAAATGTAACGTTATTTTTGAATACAGATATTCCAGTTAAAAATGCTTTACCTACAAAGGAAGAAAAACAGCAAAGAGAGGAAACAATTACTAAGCAAGAGGAAGAAATATATTTTGCAGATTTAATAGAATTGGTTAATGAATATGATTATTCAGAAGATGATCTATTAAAGGTTGAAAATCAGATTATGATATCTTTTAAATATTTAGAAATATTATCAAAAACACTACCTGCTTTTTGCCAAAATATGAAGGTTGATCAACAGGATAGACTTGTTTCATTAATCTACAAATGTCCAAATCAATTTTTATATATGATTTTAAAAGATATAAGTGATAATTTTGAAGAATTTACACAGGGCTTATATGATGAAGTGATTGATCTTCGGCGTGAAAAGAACATAATTGAGGTTAATATTGATACAGTGAAGCGTACAATAGAGCAGATTTCATCCGGTCTAATAGTTGCATTATATCAATTAGTGGCTACAGCATGTACAACAGAACAAAGCATTGCAGCATTAAATGCCTTCAATTATAACGATAACTCGAATTATCAATTGATGAATTTGATGATGCAATCAAGAAATGGTGATATTGTACAATTTTCCAAAAGAGCAAAGGGACTCTATAGAAAATTGGATAGAAAACTTGAAAAATCAATTATAAAGTTCACAGTTAGAGATTATTTTCTGAGAAATAATGTGGAAATTTATGGTGAAGCACAGTCGTTACTAGACTGTTTTTTTGGAGAACAATCTAAGCAACAAATAAAAATGGAAATGGCAAAGAAAAGGATTACATATAAAGACCGTACTTAGGGCTTTTGACCATTACAGATTAAGCCCAACTATAATGGTATTGTGTGTTAGTACGGTCAATTTATTATATGCAATATAGTTCCATTTTTATACAGAAGATTATTATGGAATATTTACTTAATACAATTAAAACAGGAAAAATATTGTTTTGCTGAATAATATTAAAGATGTTTTTTGCTACAATGAGGGTTGATATGAAATATGAAAAAAAATATGAAGCTCAAATTATTGGACAAAGCATAGGAGAAGAGATTAGAAAAATGCTTGAAAAGAGTAATAGACAGGATGATTGCAAAGAGTATCGTGAAAGGGATGAGTATGGGTATAAACGATTACTCTATTCTATTAATATTTCAGCAATCATTTCATACATAGCGGGGGCATTAGTAATGCAGTTACCCTTTATTGATAAGTTTGGGATAATGCAATATGACTTTAAACTATATTTATTATTTGGTTCTATAGTTTTTGTTATAATCCAAATTGCTTTATTTATTTTATCAATTTATGAACAATTGGTTTCTTGGCTTTCCAGTGAAATTGAATGTTGGGTTATAAACAAATTAGAAAACTATGAATTTAATGGATTAGATAATTTGATAAGAATAGTTATTTTTATTCCAATATCCTTAATATTAATTGATTTGTGTGGAAATTTTCTGGAGTTATCTTTGCCTGAAAATTATAAAGATATAATTCCTATAATAGTGTTATTCTTTAGAATCTATATCTCTCTGAGCTTAGTGTTTCAAGATAAACGGTTTGATAAAAATATGAATACTAATAATTTTGTGTTTATAATAGTGGCATTATTCATCGCTCTCTATACAGGAAGAGCATCTTTTGAACAATATCTACTAACAGATGCAAAGATAATCAATAATCATATCGAACGACCAATTGAACTGCTTTTAATCGATGGCAAGTCTGTTTATTATAAGGAAAAAAATACATATAAATATGAAATTTTAAAAGAAAACATAACTATAGAATTTTTAAATAATAGTAATCAATAGTAAAAATTAGAAATAATCTTTAAGAGTCCTATTCTATATTTATTTTAATTATGCTATATACACAAAAAAAGAAGGGGCTCCGAGATAGTCAATAACTAATCTATTAATTATCCTCTGTATAATTATGTGTAAAATCACATGGATTTGTTTTTGAATAATAATTAGGGCATCCCCAAAATTCACCATATGGTCCTGTTTTTATTTCTAATTTGGAATGGCATAAAGGACAGATAGCTTCTATAGAACAGCTTTTTAGTTTTTCTAATACTGAATTAACAGCTTCTGTATAATCAAACCCATTAGTAGTTTTTTTACATCTAACTCTTATAATTTCTAATTTTGAGTACATTGGTTTACTGTTAATTAAATCATTTATAAATTCATCTCTATTTATTGTTGCTGAATTAATATCATGACTTTTATCATCTAATTCAACTATTAAAATAAGTGTGAGAAAATCTTTAGACATGATTAAAAAATCAAAGTGTTTAGAAGTAACTTTACTTAATGCAGCCCTATCATATTCTACAATCGAGCGCACATTCACTATATCTCCAACACGTACTTTTGGAAAAATAATATACTGAGTGGGTAATTTTCTTTCGAGCTCTTTATAAAAAAAATATTCGTTAGATGAAAAAAAATATTTTTTTGGCTCATATGCAAAGTGAGAAAACGGTACAGAATCGTTAGACTTATGTAATGGTGTTTCACTTGATTCTTGTATAATCTTTTTTTTATAATATCTATGTTTACATGATTTTCCAATTATTTTAAAGACTACTATTAATACTAAGAGAAAGATTAATGCATAAATTGTATTATCGTTCATTGTAATTTCTCCAATTATATATTTATATTGTTTCCAAATCCCCCATATATCACATTTCCAACACGCCAAATCTGGCGTGTTTTTTTTCTGTCAGTTATGCGTTCTTTTTATATATCCCCAATTCAGTAGCCTGTTCTTGCTTTAATTTATCTTCTTGTGATTCTAACAGCACCTTTATACGTTCTAAAGCTGCACCTTTATTTAGTTCATTTAAAGAGTTGTAGAGTTTTAAAAGCATTTGTTGTTCAGGAGTTAAAATTGGGGTTTCGGATTTTGCTTTATTAAAATTACGAATGTCACTGCGACCAAGGAGATAATCTATGGACACATCAAAAAAGTCAGCCAAGCAACATAATTTTTCATAGTCTGGCTGTTTATTTTTTTTCTCATACCCTGCTATTGTCGATCTGCTAATTTGAATGGCAGAAGATAGTTGCTGTTGGGTTAGTTCTTTTTCATTTCGAAGAGATTTTAAACGTGATGAAAATTCCATATTTTGTTACTCCTATTTTAATATCTTAATTATATAGATATCGAAGATAGAATTCATTTTATGTTCCCAAAAACAACAAAATGCGTATAAAAGTATTGACAATGTTCCTAAAAGGAACTAATATGTAACTATAAAATGTTCCGATTGGGAACAATGGAGGGATCATTCATGCGACGGGTTTTACAAAACTTAAGAAAAAAGTTGGGTTATACACAAGCTGAGGCTGCTTGTAAAGCAGGTATCTCACGATCTCATTATACCAAAATTGAGAACGGACAGAGAGAACCTTCATTAACTTATGCAATAAAAATTAAAAAAGCATTTAATTATTATAATGATGACCTTTTTGAAAATATTTTAGACAAACCAATTATCATAAATCTTAAAACGGTTCAGAGTAACAAAATACATAAAAATGAGTCGTCTTTGGATCGTTAAGTAATAGATATTTCTAATAAACCAAAAACAAAGGAGGAATTATGAACAGTGTAGTATTGATTGGAAGATTAACAAGAGATCCGGAGATGCGAAGTATAGCGGAAACGCAAACTTCAGTGGCTACGTTTTCAATTGCAATTGATCGACATGTACGAAACGGAGCAGAAAAGAAAACCGATTTTCCAAGGATAATCGTTTTCGGAAAACAAGCTGAAAATTGCGAGCGTTACTTAAAAAAAGGCAGATTAGTAGGCATTCAAGGTAGAATACAAACCGGAAGCTATAAAACACAGTCTGGGGAAACCAGGTATACAACAGATGTAGTTGCGGAAAGAGTGGAATTCTTAGAGTGGGTCGAAAAAGTACAATCAACGTCTGAACAAAATGCATTAAGCAACAACTTTGGTGTGCCGGAAGGATTTGAAGAATTAGATAAAGACGATGACATACCGTTTTAAGCGAAAATCTTCCTTTATGTATCTTGAACCGAGGAGCTGTAAAAGCTCCTTGATTGAAGGTATATGTAGGAATACATATTGCAATCAGAAGCTCTGAATGGATACAGTTGACAAATTGGATCGTTTATCTCAGGTAGGCTGAACCTTGATAATTAAATATGCTGCATCTTGAAAGGTGAAGTTTTAAATTGTAGCGACAAACAATTTATACCTTGATCGTAAGGTATAAAGAATGAGTGGCGCGAAGATCAGCCTGCAAGTTAATGTGATTGATTCCTTACTATGATGTAAGAGAATTAAGGCTGGAGAGCGATAAACACTGCATGATAAGGGTTTTACCTATTGCGATAATGATTTAAGATGGAACGCTTGAATTAAAGTAACGATGAGGTTTCGAGACAATCAAGATGTACCTGAACGGCTTGTGTAGGCCTACCGGGGGCGGGGCAAATTGGAAACTAACATAAATAATGGCTGCTTAACGGCAGATTATATGCGGCGAAATATTTCGCCGTATTTATGTGTTGTTAAGTGTAACAATGGCGAAGATTAGAGAACGGAAATGGTTATATAAAACTATTTATAAGAGTATGTTGAATTAGGAAATTGTAATCAAAAGGAGGAAGTAAAATGGAGATGAAATTTATTGTAACGGAGACTCATCGAGTCACAGAAGAAGAACAGAAGATAAAAATAGCTGAGCGGTTAGCAGAGATTATTAAAAGTGCAGTAGAGGGGGAAATGATAAAGCAGATTGCATAATTGTCGTTTTGCTTGCAGTAAGCTATCTTATTTTATATGATTTATAAGGTGAGTAGCTATACGTCAGGTAAGGAGGTATAGTTGCAGTGTTAAGAGTCGCAATTTATTGTCGGCTTTCCGAAGAGGACGAGTTCAAAAGTGAAGGAGATGATTCGCAAAGTATTCAGAATCAAAAGAACCTTCTTACAGGTTATGCGTTTGAACGAGGTTGGGAAATCTATAAGATTTATTCGGATGATGATTGGTCCGGTTTGGACAGCGATCGGCCCGAATGGAATGAGATGCTTCGGGATGCAAAGGAACACAGATTTGATGTGATACTATGCAAAAGTCAGTCACGTTTTACGAGAGATATGGAAGTAGTTGAGCGGTATTTGCATAATTTGTTTCCCATTTGGAACATTCGCTTTATTGGAGTAGCGGATTATGCCGATACAGAAAATCGCGGAAATAAAAAGCAAAGACAAATCAATGGTTTAATCAATGAATGGTATTGTGAGGATGTATCACAAAATATCAAAGTGGTGTTCGACAAGAAGCGTAGGGATGGTATTTATATAGGGAATTATGCTACATATGGGTTGAAAAAAGATCCGAATAACAAAGGGAAGCTTTTGATTGATGAACCTGCAGCAGAAGTGGTTCGCTATATCTTTCAGATGTACACGGAAGGAAAAGGAACGACAATCATTGCAAAGGACTTGAATGAGAAAGGAATACCAAATCCTACATTATATAAGAAGCTTTGCGGGGAAACGTTTGTCAATGCGAGCCAGAAGGATGAACATTATTTGTGGAATCGCACCACAATCCGAAGAATGCTGAAAAATAAAATGTATCTTGGTCATATGGTTCAAGGTGTGCATCGCAAGCTTAGCTACAAGTCAAAGAAACAAATCGCTGTTCCGAGAGAGGAATGGATTGTTGTTGAGAATACCCATGAAGCAATCATTGATCAGGAAACCTTTGACCTTGTGGAAGCAATGATGAGTACCAAGCGACGAAGCGACGGAAAAGGGGAACCTTATTCCCTGGCCGGAAAGGTACGCTGTATGGATTGTGGAAGTACCATGACAAGGATTACACCGGAAAGTCGAAAAAATAAAAAGAAGCATAAATATTTACGATGCAGCCTAGTAGAAAAAAAGGCGGGACTTTGTACCGGACATTACATTCGATTGGATAAATTGGAAAACATAGTATTAGAGCATTTACATACTTATTTGAAAAAAGCGAGTGATGATATTTTAAAACAGAGATTGGATGAATTTGAGGGCAAAGGAAGTGTTTCTAAAGATTTAAAAACCACGCTGCGAAAGGTTGAGGAAGAAATAGCTGATAAAAACAGAGTAGTGCAGTCCTTATATTCGGACAAAGTAGCGGGAATCATTACTCCGGTACAATTTGTTGAGTTTAATGATACCTTTGGTAAACAGATTGAGCTTTTGATGAAGAAAAAAGCTGGCTTGTTAAAAAAGATTGAGGAAAAAGGGGATACAGAAAAGAAAGAAAATGTCTTACTAGAGAAGATGAAGGAATTTAGAAATGCGGATAAGATGACAACAAGGATTGCCCAGGAATTCATTGATTTCATTGAGATTGGTGAAAGAAATAAAAAGGAAGGTACGCAAGAAATTCGCATTCATTGGAAGTATTAGTCCAATGATAATAGATAAGGAACTATGACTCACGTTGTCGATCCAATCAGCCCAGGAGCGGTGGATACGATTTTGCATTTGGGCGAATATTGGAATGAAGAAGGCATTCGTAAGAATAAAGAAGCTGTTTTAAAGTGTCAGGAAGATTTGAAGATGCTCTTCGGATGCGCATACCATTACTTAGGTGCAGCAGGGCACATGTATCATAATTTGAATGATTTATATCAAAGAGCACTTAGAAAAGAAGAACTTTTTAAAATGGCAGCAGATATCATCAATCGAGAATTAATCCATAAGGAATTAAGTGCAGAACAGGGAGAAGTAAAAAAATATTTTGCCAGCGGTATTACCCCGAATGGATGTGTCAATTATCTAGACACATTATTATCTGACTACAATAAGATTTATTTAATAAAGGCTCCGATTGGAATCGGTGCTGAAAAACTATTGGATCTTTTTGCAGAAAGTGCATTATATCGCGGATATGATGTGGAGGAGTATTATTGCCCATTGGACCCATCGAAAAAATTAGAACATCTTTTAATTCCTGACCTTGGAGTTGCATTTGTTACAAGTAATGCGTTTCATCCAATTGATGAAAGCAAGTTAGAAGCAAATATAGTAAAAATATTTTTGGAAAATATAATTCATGAAGAATATGATGAAAGCCAGCAGCAGATAAAAGAAGATAATGCAGTCGGTTTAGAGGAAAACATTAAAAAAGCAATTCAATGTTTGGAGCAGGCAAAAGCAAAACATGATAAGCTTGAACAAAATTATATACCAAACATGGACTTTTCTAAAATTGAAGCATTAAGACAAGAAGTCTTGGAAGAAGTCCGAAGAAGATAGTCTAGAAAATAAAATTATAATAAAAAGCAGAAAGCTTTGCAAGATGGAATATGGTCTGTTTTGCAAGGCTTTTATTTTGCCTCTTTTCATTTAGGAGTCCTCTTTATTTCATGTAAAAAATATATAATTTATGTTACAATAAAAGGTAAATAAGTGAAAAGCAGAGTGTTAAAGCTTCCTTTTTGATGAAGTAAGGAGAAGAGTGGCAATGTATGAATTAATACAAGTTGGAGCAAAAACTTATTATATTAACTGTCCTGCAAAAATGGGAATTTATAAAATAGATGATACCAATGTTTGCTTAATCGATAGTGGCAACGATAAAGATGCGGCTAAAAAGGTTATAAAAATCCTTGACGCAAATAATTGGACATTAGAAATGATTATCAACACACACTCGCATGCGGATCATATTGGCGGAAACAATCTGTTGCAGCAAAGGACTGGATGCAAAATCTTTTCTTCTGGGGTAGATACTGCTTTTATTCGGTATCCGATTTTAGAACCTGCATATCTTTACGGAGGCTATCCGTATAAAGAGATACGGAACAAGTTTTTGCTTGCACAGCCAAGTGCCGTTCAGGAGCTGACAGAAGAGTCTCTTCCAAATGGAATGACAATGCTTCGAATTGACGGTCATTCGTTTTCTATGACTGCATTAAAAACAGAGGATGAAATTTGGTTTTTGGCGGATTGCCTGACGGATGAAAAAGTGATAGAAAAATACCATATTTCCTTTTTGTATGATGTAAATGCGTATTTAGAAACCCTTAAAATGGTAAAAGAATTACCTGGAAAATTATTTATTCCTGCACATGCAGAACCTGCCGAGAATATCGCGGAACTAGTAGGTATCAATCAAAATAAAGTATATGAGGTTATTGAAGCTTTGAAAGAAATTTGTTCAAATCCTATTTGTTTTGAAGATCTTTTAAAAGCAGTTTTTGACCGATATGGTTTGACGATGGACTTTAATCAGCATGTTCTAGTGGGTAGCACCATTCGTTCTTATCTTGCCTACTTAAAAGACTTAGGCGAGATTTCAATTACTTTTGTGGACAACAAGCTTTTTTGGTCCATAAAAAAGAAAGATTGATAAAATGCTGAATGGCGAGGAAGTGGATGCAGGTGAGCTGCCGATGATGGAATCATGATGCAGAAGAAGGAGAAAACTTTGAAAATTATAATTTCACCAGCGAAAAAGATGAAGCGGGAAACTGATTCCTTGGAAGTGAGAAACCTACCTGCTTTTTTAGAAAAAACAAAATACCTTATGGATTATTTAAAGAGTTTAACCTATGAGGAGGCAAAAACACTTTGGAAATGCAATGATTCCATAGCGCAGTTAAATTATGAAAGACTTAAAGCTATGGATCTGCAAAGAAATTTAACGCCTGCCTTATTAGCTTATGAGGGTATACAATATCAGTATATGGCACCCAGTGTTTTTGAAGATACGCATTGGGATTACATAGAAGAGCATTTATATATCTTGTCGGGTTTTTACGGAATGGTGAAGCCGTTTGACGGTATTGTCCCATATCGCCTCGAAATGCAGACAAGGGTTGTATTAGAAGACTATAAAAATTTGTATGATTTTTGGGGAAGCCACATTTACGAAAAGATGAAGGGTGAGACGGACTGCATCGTGAATTTAGCATCAAAAGAATACAGCAAGTGCATCGAAGCGTATTTGTCGGATGAAGTGAACTTTATCACATGTATATTTGGTGAGTATAAGAATGGAAAAGTGATAGAAAAAGGGACGCAGGTAAAGATGGCCAGAGGTGAGATGGTTCGCTATATGGCTGAAAATAATATAAAAGACTTGTCTCAGCTCATTAAATTTGACCGATTAGGGTATCATTATACTAATAAATTTTCGAATGAAAAAAAACTTGTATTCATAAAGGAATAGAGCGTATCTGTTTAAATAAGAAAGGAGAAAAGGGCGGATGTTAGAGGCTGGAACAAAAGCACCGGATTTTACGTTATTAGATAAGGAAGGGAAAGAGATTTCTTTAGCAGATTTTAGAGGGAAGAAGGTAATCCTATATTTTTATCCGAGAGATAATACACCCGGATGCACAAAGCAAGCCTGCGGATTTGCAGAACTGTATCCGCATTTTCAAGAAAAAGGTGCAGAGATTATTGGAATCAGTAAAGATTCTGTCTCATCCCATGTTAAATTTGCAGAAAAATATCAGCTTCCTTTTGTACTACTTTCCGATCCGGATTTGAAGGCGATACAAGCATATGATGTATGGAAAGAAAAAAATCTTTATGGAAAAAAATCAATGGGGGTGGTTCGAACCACCTATCTAATTAATCAAGACGGAGTGATTGAAAAAGCATTTGGAAAAGTGAAAGCTGCAGAGAATCCGGCTGCAATGCTGGAGATCATTTCGTAAGATTGCTGTAAGGTAGAATAAATTGTAATGCAAAAAAGTAAGAACGGCTCTTTATAAGAGCCGTTCTTTTACGTAAAGGATTTTTTGACCAAACCTATTATCGCTTAAGCATTTAAAGTTTTTGCAAATTCTCCAATTTTTTTATCTTGCTTTGAAATATGATTTACCAACCAATCCAAAATGAACTGATTTGAATTTATGACCGCACTGATCTTCGTTCCAGAAGATTCATATTCTTTTCGCAGTTCGGCCAATTTTGCGATAAATGCTGTATGCAGCTGCTTCTGCGTGTTATACTCTGGATAATTAATACTTAACATATACTTCTCTTCATCACGAAAATGAGTCTTTGTATAATCATCTAAAAAGTCAAACATTTTCATAATATACTCGCTTGTTTTTCCTTGTTTTCCGGCTTCAAATAGTTGATCTGCTTTTTCAAACCATGTCTTATGTTGTTGGTCGATTAGATCAACACCAACTGCTAAATTTTGTGTCCACATTAATGCCATGATAGGAACCCCCCAATGTTTTACATTTTTATATTATAAATCTGAGTATAGCCCTATTAGGAAAATAATTCAAGATACATTCTAAATTATTATTTATTCATAGTGCATTTTCATAGAAATTCTGTATTTAGATGAAAGTTTTTTATATGAAATTAAAGAAGAGGAATGTTTTCTTTTTTGCAATGTTGAAGTGTTTCCTTGTTCCATATGGATACCTGAACTTCTCCAATGTGTGCTTTTTCGAGAAGGAGCATAGAAAGCCTGGATTGCCCAATTCCTCCGCCAATCGTCAATGGCAATTCACCGTTAAGAAGCATTCTATGAAAAGGAAGAGATTTTCGGTCGTTACAACCTGCTTTTTCAAGTTGCTCACTCATTGCCTTTTCATCGACTCGGATTCCCATCGAAGAAACTTCAAAGGCACATTCAAGTATGTCGTTCCAAAAGACGATGTCACCATTCAGCGTCCAATCGTCATAATCAGGTGCTCGGCCGTCGTGCTTTAGACCAGATTTTAATACATCACCAATTTGCATAATAAAAGCAGATTTATGCTCTTTTAGATAGAGATTTTCTCGTTCTTTTGGAGTTTGCATTGGATATTGATCTTCTAGCTGCTGCGTGGTGATAAAACTTATATTTCGAGATAGATTTTTCGTCAGCTGAGGATAGGTTTGCATTAAAAAGTCCTTTGTATCGCAAATAGAATTTACAATCTCTTGAACGGTTCTTTTTAAATATTCAATCTTGCGTTCTTGCTCGTCGATGATTTTTTCCCAATCCCATTGATCCACATAAATAGAATGCAGCCGATCCATTTCTTCTTCTTTTCGGATTGCATTCATATTCGTATAGATGCCTTCTCCCACAGGAAAACCATATTGGTACAAAGCCATTCTCTTCCATTTGGCCAGAGAATGGACGACTTGTGCCATTTCTCCGGTTTCAGCAACCTCAAATTCAACAGGATGTTCTGTTCCATTTAAGTCATCATTTAATCCGGTTTTGGGATCGACAAATAATGGAGCTGACACTCTTTTTAAATTAAGTCGTTGAGACAAGTAATCTTCGAAGCATCGTTTCAGCATGCCGATGGCAGTTTGTGTTTCGTAGAGAGACAAGGTACTTTTATACTCTTTTGTTAGTGTAAAATATTGCATACTCCTCATTCCTTTCCAAGTATACCATTCAAAAAAGAAAAAGACGCAGTGGAAAAAAGTTCCACAGCGCCTTTGCTGTAATATTAAAAAATTTTAGCATGGAAGGAGCCTTTTGTCTAGCTTTTTATAAAAAAAATTCATATCCATTTTAGATAGTATTGACAAGAAAGAATCCTTTGTTTATTCTAATAGAATGAACAAAGGCGTTCATCAAAATAGATGTCAGATAAATATAATTAGTCATTTTAGCTAATTCTAATTTTTGACCACAATTTGATGGACGTTTTTCTTTTTTTAAGGTTTATCGTATATTTTATCTTTATATAATTATTAGAAGTGTTGAGTCTAAGGAGGAAAAAGAATGCCTGATTCTATCAAAGAAATTTTAGAATATGTCAAGACAAATGATATCAAATTTATACGTCTTGCATTTTGTGATTTGTTTGGGACGGAAAAACAAATATCCATTATGCCGGATGAACTGGAGCGTGCGTTTGAAAATGGAATATCCTTTGATGCTTCAGCGATCAAGGGATATGGAGATATTTCAAAGTCAGATTTGTTTCTCTTTCCGGACGCATCTACCTTAAGCTTACTGCCGTGGCGACCACAGCAAGGCAGAGTCGCAAAATTTCTCTGTGACATAAGGAATCCAAACGGTTCAGAATATATGTTTGATACAAGAAATCTTTTGAAGAATGCACTTCGAAGGTGCAGAGAGATGGGTTATCTTTGCCTGGTCGGAGCAGAATGCGAATTTTATCTTTTTCAAACCGATGAAAACGGTGAGCCGACTACGGTTACACAGGATCAAGGCGGATACCTTGACATTGCTCCGTTAGACAAAGGTGAAAATGTAAGACGAGAAATATGCCTGACACTTGAAGATATGGGAATTAAGCCGGAAACTTCTCATCATGAACAGGGGCCGGGTCAGAATGAAATAGATTTTAAATACAGCGATGCTTTGACCGCAGCGGATAACTTCTTAACTTATAAATCGGTAATCAAAGCCATTGCCTCAAAAAACGGATTACACGCTTCCTTTATGCCAAAGCCGATTCCTGATAAAAGCGGGAGCGGATTGCACATCAATTTATCTCTTTCAAAGGACGGGTTAAATATATTTGGAAATGAATATGGGGAATACGATTCCATTGTGAATAGTTTTATTGAGGGCATTTTAGAAAAAACAAGTGAGATATCTGCATTTTTAAACCCGAATATTAATTCGTATGACCGATTAGGAAGCTTTGAAGCACCTAAATATGTATCTTGGTCACATCAAAATCGATCGCAGTTAATACGCATTCCAGCAGAAACCGGAGAAAAAACACGTATGGAGCTTCGCTCCCCTGATCCAACAGTAAACCCTTACCTTGCCTTTTCTTTAATTCTACATGCAGGCTTGGACGGGATTGAAGCAAATTATAAACTGAGAGAACCCCTTGATTTAAATTTGTATACTGCTAAAGAGGGTTTGGTGGAAAAATTGACTAAGCTTCCCGAAGATATGATGTGCGCATTAAAGCAGATGAGAAACAGCAATTTTGTTGAAAGAGTTATTGGAAGAGAATTATTGGAAAAGTATAATCTCATGAAGGAAAAAGAGTATCAGGATTTTTTGTCAACAGATAAAAATGACTTTTATTTTGAACGTTATTTTAAAGTACTTTAATCCTTACGTAAAGGGTTCAAATAAAAGGAGTGATATTCTATGGAACGAGCTCTTATTGTATCGAGTTCAAACAATAAAATACCCGATATTTTGGAACTGCTTTATCATGCATCCTTTGCTGAGATTGTGACTTTGGAAAATTGCGGAGAAGCAAGACGCCTATTATTGGATCAAAGCTATGATTTGTGCATCATCCATACACCATTGCCGGATGAGTTTGGGGAAGAACTAGCTTTAGATATTGTTTCAGACAGCATTACTCAGGTCGTTTTAATTGTGAAGAATGAATTGTATCACATCATAGCGGAGAAAGCGGAAATAAGCGGTATCTTTACCGTTTCAAAACCAGTTGATAAAGAAACTTTCTGGAGTGTACTTAGAATGGCAAATGCAGTGTATAACCGCTTGCAAAGGTTAAAGAGCGAGAATAACCGGCTAGTACAGAATCTTGAGGATATGCGGTTGATCACTCGGGCGAAATGTCTCATTATTGAAAAGACGAAAATGAGTGAAGCAGAGGCACATAAATATCTTGAGAAACAGGCAATGGATCGGAGAATGACAAAAAGAGCTGTGGCCGAGCAGGTTCTCAAAACGTTTGAATTTTAAGAAGTTAAGAAAGAAGGGAGAAGGATGAAATATATATTTGTAACTGGCGGTGTGGTTTCCGGCCTTGGAAAAGGAATTACAGCAGCATCATTAGGAAGATTATTAAAAGAGAGAGGATTGAAAGTAGCAGCGCAAAAGCTGGACCCGTATATCAATGTGGACCCCGGAACCATTAATCCTTTTCAGCATGGTGAGGTATTCGTCACAGAAGATGGAGCAGAAACAGATTTGGATTTAGGCCATTATGAACGTTTTATTGACGAAAATTTAAATAAGCTTTCAAATCTCACAACGGGAAAGGTCTATTGGAATGTATTAAATAAAGAACGGAACGGCGAATATTTAGGGGAAACCATTCAAGTCATACCACATATTACTAATGAAATTAAGGAATTTATATACGGAGTATCAAAGAAGAGTGATGCAGATGTCGTCATTACAGAAATAGGGGGAACGATTGGCGATATTGAAAGTCAGCCTTTCTTGGAAGCCATTCGGCAGATACGCAACGAAATGGGTAAAGAAAACTGCATTTTTATCCATGTGACGTTGGTTCCGTACCTTCAGGGCTCAAATGAACATAAATCAAAACCGACACAGCATTCGGTAAAAGAACTAAGGTCGATGGGAATCACACCAGATATCATTGTTACAAGGTCCGATTCAAAAATAGATGATGGGATCAAACAGAAAATTTCTCTTTTCTGTGATGTAACACTGGATTCTGTCATTGAAAATGATACCGTTTCTAATTTGTATGAAGCACCGCTAATGCTTCATGAAAACGGTTTAGACCATGTAGTTTGCCGTGCACTGCATCTGGAGACGCCGGAGCCTGACCTGACGAAGTGGCAGGAGATGCTGCTGCGGATGAAAGCTTGCACAAAAGAGGTATCCATTGCTATTGTAGGGAAGTATGTTAAGCTTAAGGATGCTTATTTATCTGTTGCAGAGGCGTTATCGCATGCAGGGTATGAGGCAGGAACAAAAGTGAATTTTCACTGGGTAGATAGTGAAGAGATTACCGGGGATGAGGAAGCAAAGCGTCTTTTGGAGAAGTGCCAAGGCATTTTGGTACCGGGAGGATTTGGAGACCGGGGAATTGAAGGTAAGATAAAAGCCTGCAAATTTGCACGCGAAAATAATATACCTTATTTTGGTATTTGCTTAGGGATGCAGATTGCTGTCATTGAATTTGCAAAAAATGTTTGTGGAATATCAGATGCAACTTCCAGAGAATTTTCGAATCAAAGTGAAAATCTTGTGATTGATTTTATGCCCGGGCAAGATGGTAACATTCAGAAGGGCGGGACGATGCGTCTCGGAAGCTATCCGTGCAAAATGAAAGAAGAGAGCATACTGAAACGTGTCTATGGCGGGGATATGATTCAAGAACGCCACCGCCATCGTTACGAGTTTAATAATGCGTTTAGAAAACAGATGCAGGAAGAAGGACTGTTAATCAGTGGGACATCACCAGATGAGCGCATTGTAGAAGTGATTGAATATCCGAAGAATGATTTCTTTGTTGCGGTTCAATTTCATCCTGAATTCAAGAGCCGCCCGAATCAAGCACATCCTCTCTTTTTAGCATTTGTTCAGGCTGCTGTGATGGCAGGAAAATAGAGAAACGGAGACTATAGATATTGACTTTGAAATGGAGGTTTAACGAAACGGTTGAATCTCTATTTTATTTATAATAGAGGGAAAAAATAAAAAATGTAAATGTCCGTCAATAAATAGGAAGAAAATGAAGAATTTTATACCATTTATGGTATACTAAAAAGATAAGTTTATAGAGATACTAAAAAAAATAATAATAATAGCGGAGGCTGAATTATGCAAGAAAAATCATTTATTCCTTTGCTTTTTGCAGGGGATATTAATGTATACAGTGTAGCGAGAGCATTTCATGAAGAATACGGAATCACAAGCTATGTTTATGGAAAGTACAGCAGCGGTCCATGTTTCGGCAGTAAAATTATCCATTATACGGCGAATGAAAAGGCGGATGAGCAGGAAACTTTTTTACGTTTGGTCAATGAATTTGCAAAAAAACATGAAGAGAAAAAAATTCTTCTGATTGGCTGCGGAGATAGCTATGTACAGCTTGCCAGTGAAAATAAAAACCGGTTTGCAGCCAATGTGATCGCACCTTATATTGATATTGAGTTAATGAATGACTTGATTCATAAAGAAAAATTTTATGCGATGTGTGAGCGCACTGGAGTCGATTATCCAAATACTTTTGTGCATCATCCAAAGGATGGGATGGGTTTCGATCTCCCGTTTGATCCACCTTTTATTATTAAACCATCAAATGGCATTGAATATTGGAAACACCCATTTGCGACGCAAAAGAAGGTTTATAAGGCAGACAGCCGTGAGACACTGGATCGTGTGCTCGGTGAGGTCTATGGGGCAGGCTATACAGATTCTATCATCATTCAGGACTTTATACCGGGAGATGATACCTATATGCGAGTTTTAACCAATTATTCGGACAAGCATGGTAAAGTGAAGATGATGTGCCTGGGGCATGTGCTTTTAGAAGAGCATACACCGCATGGGATCGGGAATCACGCGGTTATTATAACAGAGCGTAACGAAGAATTGGAAGGCAAGCTGCAAAGATTACTGGAAGAAATGCATTATGTAGGGTTTTCTAATTTTGATATTAAGTACGATCAGAGAGACGGGAAGTACAAAGTTTTTGAAATCAATACACGACAAGGCAGAAGCAATTATTATGTAACAGGAGCCGGTGCCAATATTGCGAAGCTCGTGACAGAAGATTATATACGGGAGCAAGATTTGGATTTTCATGTGGTAACGAAGGAATCTCTTTGGTGGGTAGTGCCGAAAAAAGTAGCGTATACGTATATTAAGCCGCGTGAATATCAGGAAAAAATGAAACAGCTTGCTGCATCTGGCAAGGCAGTAAACCCTCTCTTCTATAAACCGGATAATGGGCTGGTTCGAAGATTAAAATTATATAAAAACCAATTCGGGCATCACATTAAATATAAAAAATACTTAGGGAAAAAACAATAGAGCCAAAGGAAAAGACTTTTAAGGAAGAGATTAGAGAACCGTATTATAAAAAATATTTAGGGTTATATACGAAAAATGAGGAAAGGGCGGAATGCTTCATGGAAAATAAGATACAAAGCGGAATGGAACCACCATATGCATTAGAGCAATACTTAAATTTACTGAAAGCAAATGGGCTGGTTACGGATTATCACATACAGGAAGAAAATATGGGTCGAGAGGTCTCTTTTCTCACATATGATTCAAATGAAGTCCAAAATCATACTTTATTTGTCTGCAAGGGAATCCATTTTTTAGAAAAATATTTAACTTCGGCGATAAAGAACGGAGCTTTTTGTTATGTTTCAGAAAAGAAATACGAGATAGAATCCGATTATATTATCGTCAGGGATATCCGCCAGACTATGGCACTTTTAGGCAATCTTTTTTATGAAAAACCTTGGTGTGACTTAAATTTAATAGGGATAACAGGGACAAAGGGCAAATCTACCACGTCTTATTTTATCCGTGCTATTTTAGATCATTATTTAAAAAGAATTGGAAAGCCAATGAGTGCAATTGTTTCCAGCATTGATACGTATGATGGAGTCATTGATGAAGAATCGCATTTGACGACACCGGAAGCAATGATGCTGCAACGGCATTTTCGAAATGCGGTAAACAGTGGCATTGAATACTTGACTATGGAAGTTTCAAGTCAGGCTTTAAAATATAATCGTGTGCAGGGGACTACATTTGATATTGGATGCTTTTTAAATATTGGTGAGGATCATATCAGTGATGCAGAGCATCGAGATTTTGATGATTATTTTGAGTCAAAGCTTATGCTATTCGCACAAAGTACTGTGGCCTGCATCAATCTAGATTCCAATCACATTGAAGAGATCCTTTATGCAGCAGAGGGCTGCGAACGAATTGTAACATTTGGAACGACAGAAAAGGCAGAAATTTACGGTTCGAGAATTATAAAAAACCAAGAAGGAATTTCCTTTATGGTTCGGACGCCAAGCTTTGAGCAAGAATTCCTCCTTACCATGCCGGGCTTGTTTAACGTAGAAAATGCATTGGCAGCAATTGCGGTCTGCTATGCACTGAATATTCCGGAAAAAGATATGTATGAAGGACTTCGAACTGCACGGGTAAGCGGAAGAATGGAAATCTTCCAAAATAAAGAGAAGAAAGTGAATGTAATTGTAGACTATGCTCATAATCAGCTGAGCTTTGAAAAGCTTTATGCTTCCATTCGAGAGGAATATCCGAAATACCATATCGTATCTATTTTTGGGTGCCCGGGTGGAAAAGCTTATCAGAGAAGAGAAGAATTAGGAGAGATTGCAGCCCGCTATGCAAAAAAAGTATATCTTACCGAGGAAGATGCAGGAGAAGAGTCTGTTTGCGATATCTCAAATGAAATTGCAAACTATATTAAAGAACGAAATTGTCCGTTTGAAATCATAGAAGACCGTGAAAGCTGCATTAAGAAAGCGATTGAGGAAGCAAAAGAAAATACCGTAATTCTTTTAACCGGAAAAGGAAGGGAAACCCGTCAAAAGCGAGGTATGCAATATGTGGATTACCCTTCTGATGTGGAATGCGTAGAAAAATATTTATAATTTAGTATTCGTCATCGTATTCGTTGTCAATGACTGGATTTTCTAAGTCTACAAGGCCGTCGGAGTAAGCGGTATCTTCGATTTCGCTGTCATCGCCGTCGTCTTCATCTGTTTCGTAAACAGCGTGTATCACAGAAGATAAATTCATGCTGTATGAGTCCAATTCATACTCTAAGCAGTCGGAGAAATCGTATTCATAACTGTCTTCGTTCAGCTTTTCAAGGCGGCAGAGTGCAAGTGCCTCAAAGATGGGGACATGGAGCATAACGCCGTCTTTTTTTCTAAAACAATGCACCATTCCCTCAAGCGTGTACCAGTTGTGAAATTTATAAAGTTCATCCACGAACAGGCGCCGGTCTTCCAATGTCTTTTCATTGGAAGCCAATCCAATTAGACATTTTTGAATATTTGTAAGCAACGTATAGATATCGATAATATTATCCGGTAGATTTGCTAATATATCATCAAAATAAGTTTCACTTAGCTCACATAGTATTTCAGATGGAGTTTCTGAAAGTACCATATAAAAATCTTCATATTCAATAAATGCCTGACATTCCACCAAATCAGCAAAATGCTCAAAATAGGAAAAGTCATAAGGCGATTCTAAATCTAAAAGCTCTAATAATTCACTTGATTCCATGTTATTTTCCCTCCGTTTTTTTCTCGTTGGTATCCAAATCAAAACTTTTAAAAGCTACTTTGAATTCCGAATTTTCAAAAATTCTGTTAATCATGTTTACAAAGTTTTCAGAAAGGTCGCTTGCAAAGAACGTATTTTCCGCATTGGAATTCTGTGCGAAAAGATCTCTTTTCTCCAAAACCTCTTTAATTCGAGCCACAATTTCGTCCGAAGGATTTATGATTCGCAGCTTCGGGTATAATTTTTCAATATTTTTTCGTATGAGAGGATAGTGTGTGCAACCTAATACCAAAGTATCAATGTGATGATAAGATATGAAGTGATCCATGTAATACTGAATGGTTAAATCCATGATTTCATGCTGCAAAATTCCTTCCTCAATCAGAGGAACAAATGCAGGGCACGGTGTTGCGTGAATATCCAAATTAGGGTTTAACTCTTGAATGGAATCTTCATAGGTGTGGCTTTTAATTGTGACCTTTGTACCAATAATGCCGATATGATTGTCCTTTGTGCATGTTTTTGCAACAGTTTCTGCGGCGGGGTGTATGATACCTAAAATCGGTACGCTGGCATGACGCTGCTGTAAGTCGCTTAAACAAGTTGCACTGACTGTATTGCAGGCAATGACAATCATTTTCACATCTTGCTGGATTAAAAAATCGGAAATTTGTCGGGAAAAAGTTTTAATAGTATTCGGACTTTTTGAGCCATAAGGGGTTCTTGCAGTATCGCCGTAATAAATGATGCGTTCTTCTGGAAGGGCACGTCGCAAAGGTGCAATACTGGTAAGACCTCCTAAGCCTGAATCAAAAAAGCCGATGGGTCGATTATCCATATATAATAAATTCCTTTCATAGCTGTTTGATTTTTCATAAAATAAGAGTACTTTAAAAAAGAGATTGTGCGTGTTTTCTTTTTCTATACAAGTATATATGAGGTTTTGCTGGATGAACATACTTATTTTGTAATATTTTTTTAGATTTGTCCAGTAAAAGATATGACAGCTTTGATTTATTACATAATAGGTATGAGAGAATTTATTTAACTTTTTCAAGTACATCGTCCTTTGTCAAAGCGAGATAAGGGTATTTTACTTGTATAAGTGGTGGAAAAAGTTGTATAATAAAAAATAGAGCAAAGACTTTGTCTTTGTAAACGATTATGCAGAAAGGGTTTAAAAATGGGAGATAATAAAAAAACAAAACAAAGAAGTGAGATACCACAAGAATATAAATGGAAGATTGAAGCAATGTATCAAGACGAAGCAAATTGGGATAGAGATTCTGAATCAGCCTTAAAAATGGCAGAAGACTTTAAAGAATTATCCGGTAAGCTGGGAGAATCCGCTGACGTGCTTTTGCAGGCTTTCGAAAAACGGGATGAGATCTGGCTTTTAACGGAGAAGATTTATGTCTATGCAAGGATGAAGCGGGATGAAGATAATCGCATCAGCCGCTATCAGGCAATGTGTGATAAGTCCAATGCATTGATTGCAAAAATTGCGGCAAATACCTCTTTCTTTACGCCAGAACTGCTTGCAGTTTCAGAAGAAAAAATCAGAGAATTTTTAGGGGAAAATGAAAAATTACAAAAATATACGTTTGTTGTAGATGAATTATTCCGCTTGAAAGCACATGTTCTTACCCAGCAGGAAGAACACATTTTGGCTCAATTCAGTGAGCTCACTTCCGCAACCAATGATATTTTCAGTATGATTAATAATGCAGATATAAAATTTGGCACGATACGTGATGAAGACGGAGATGAAGTAGAAGTTACACACGGACGTTACATTGGACTTATGGAGTCACCAGACAGACGTGTGCGTAAAGAAGCCTTTGAGCATATGTATGCTGCTTATGAAAAGCAAAAAAATACGTTAGCAACCACTTATAATTACAATACAAAAGCAGATGTCGTTACTGCCCGTATTCGTAAATATGAATCCTCAATAAAAAGTGCTTTGGCAGGGGACAATATACCGCTTTCGGTGTATGATAATTTGATTGATATTGTAAATAAAAACTTACCGATTATGTATCGTTATGTGGAAATTCGTAAGCGGATGCTAAACCTAGATGAATTGCATATGTACGATATGTATACACCGCTTGTGGAAATGCCGAAGGAAGACATTCCATATGAAAAAGCATTGGAAATCATTCGAGAAGCATTGGTTCCGATGGGAGAAGACTATCTGCGCAGAATGAATCATGGCTTTGCATCGGGTTGGGTAGATGTTTATGAAAATGAGGGAAAAACAAGCGGAGCTTATTCCTTTGGAACCTATGACAGCATGCCATATATCCTTTTGAATTATAACGGGAGACTCAAAGATGTATTTACTGTAATTCATGAAATGGGGCATTCCATGCACTCCAATTATACTAGAGAGTTCCAGCCGTACGTATATGGAGGACACTCCATTTTTACAGCAGAAGTGGCCTCAACAGTGAACGAATCTCTTTTGATGAAGCATTTGCTGACGCATGCAGAAAACGATGAAATAAAGAAATATATCTTAAATCTTTATATAGAAGCGTTCCGCACTACTTTGTTTCGCCAGACTATGTTCGCAGAATTTGAAAAAATGACACATGAAGCAGTAGAACAAGGAGAGGTTTTAACTGCACAATGGCTTAGTGAAGAGTATGGCAAGCTCAATCAAAAATACTTTGGAGAAAATGTAGTTTATGATTCTGAGATAAAGATGGAGTGGGCGCGTATTCCTCATTTCTACAATGCATTTTATGTATATAAATACGCTACCGGGTTTTCTGCTGCCGCAGCTTTGTCAGATCGTATTTTGAATGAAGGAAAACAAGCACAGGAGGATTATATTGCTTTCCTCAAGTCCGGTGAGAGTGACTATCCGATTAACCTTCTAAAACTAGCGGGCGTTGATATGAGTAAAACAGAGCCGATCGAAAAGGCAATGCAGACCTTTGCTTCACTAGTTGACCAATTGGATAAACTTGTTAAATAATTCGGTTGATTGGAATCATACAAAAGGAAAGTCAGAAAAGTAATTCATACTTTGGAGGAATCCATATGGAGAAAAATAGAATTATTAATATTTTTGCAAATAATTATGAGTTATCAAAGGAAATAAAGCGGATTTTAAAACAAAAACTTGAAAAAAGCGGATTCCTTGTACCGTGTGAATTTAATCCCGATGCAGAGTTGATTGTCTGTGTAGGGGGGGACGGTTCTTTTCTGAAGACCTTGCATAAGTACAAATTTCCTGATATTCCATTTATTGGTGTAAATACGGGACATCTAGGTTTTTTTCAGGAGCTTCACCCGGATCAGTTAGATGAGTTTATTTTTAAATATAAACAGAAGGCTTATGAAGTGCAAAGCTTAAAAACAGTCAAAGCGGAGATTGAGGCAGGCGAGAATACCTATACACATCTTGCACTAAATGAGGTGATCGTAAAAGGTGACTGCTCGCAGTCTGTGCACTTAAACCTTTCAATAGGAGATAGCTTCATTGAAAAATTCAGCGGTGACGGATTGCTGATTGCTACGCCGGCAGGCAGCACTGCTTATAATTATGCATTAGGAGGAAGCATTATCGATCCGAGATTGAAAATTTTGCAGGTTACACCAATCAGTCCGATGAATACAACTGCTTACCGATCTTTCACCTCCAGTGTGATTCTTCCAGCAGATCTGTTTGTAAAGATTTATCCGGAGCCCAAAGAAGGGCATGGAATTGTAATTGTTGCAGATGGAATGGAGCATCGTTATGGCAGCATCGATCAAGTTAAGGTTAATTTTGCTGAAAACATTGTAAAGCTTTTGCGTTTTGAAAATTATGATTTCTGGACAAAAGTTAAGAGCAAATTTTTGTAGTACGGAGAAAAAATGAAAAACAAATTTAAGTATGAAATAAAGGAAAGTGATGAAGGGCTCCAGATTAAGGAGCTTCTTCGTCGTAATTATGGATTTTCTTCCCGGTTGATGCGGAGGTTTAAAGTAGTTGGAGGCGTAAGCCTGAATGGGCAGCCAGTGAAGCTTTATCATAAGGGGAATGCAGGGGATGTAATTTCCGTTCGCTTGCCTGAGGAAAAAAGTGATTTTGAGCCACAGGATATTCCAATTTGTGCGGCGTATGAGGACGAGGATTTACTGGTCGTTAATAAGCAGCCAGGTTTTGTCGTGCATCCTACAAAAGGCCATCCTAATCATACGATAGCAAACGGCATAATGAAATATATGCTTGAACGTGAGGAGCAATATAAAATCCGCTTTATCAATCGGCTTGACATGGATACGTCGGGCCTCCTTATTGTCGCAAAAAATTCACATTGTCAAGATGACCTTTCCAAGCAAATGGCAAAGAATGCAGTAGTAAAAAAATATGTTGCGGTTGTACATGGAACCTTTGATGAAGACGATGGTATGATTGATTTGCCAATTGGACGAGTTTCGGAGGACCATGTGATTCGAGGTGTGATGGAAAATGGGTACCCTTCTGTTACTCGATACCGTGTTTTGGAAAGATTTGCAGAACATTCTTTTTTAGAGCTTCAGCTGGAGACCGGACGGACACACCAAATACGTGTACACATGTCTTACATTGGTCATCCTCTTGTAAGCGATGCTCTTTACGGAAAAGAGGAGGCAGAATTCATAGAAAGGCAGGCTTTGCATGCGGCTTATTTGAGCTTTCGTCATCCGGTGAACGGTGATCTTTTAAAAATAGAGGCTCCTCTTCCAAAAGATATATTGGATTTACTTGGAAAATTGAGAGAAAAATAATAGCACCCTTTATACCCTTCACACATATGATAAAAGGTCAGAAACTTTTATGATAGAAAGTAGGGAGGTGCTTTTACGGTGAATGATGAATACATAAAGACGAGTATGGAAAGAGACCGGAGAAGTTTTCGTGAGGATAGTGCTGAAGTTCATAAGGATGCTTTTAATGAACCACATAAAGATTGTCGATGTGAGCCACCTCGGAATGACTGTTGCTGTGAACCGAAGTTTGACTGCAATGATCCTTGCCAGGACGACAATGGGTTTGGAAGCTGGTGGCCGATTCTTATCTTGATTTTCTTGCTCTGCGGAGGAACTGGTAATTTCTTTGGAGGCGGCGGAGGCTGTGACCATGGAGATTGCTGCGATAATAATAACGGCGGGTTTTGGATTATTATTTTATTGATTATTTTCTTTATCTGGAATAATAACCAGGGCGGCGGCTGCAAAGACGGATTCCTCGGAGGGATTTTTGGCTAAGAATTAGGAATTTAGAATGTATTAGGGTGCCCCTTGTTAAAAGCGAGGGGCACCTTGCAGTTCTGATCGATTTTTCGTTTATTACTTGCTCTTTTGCATTTTTCAAGATAAAATAATAAAGCATGGAAAGGTGACTCTTTTCGATACGTTCTTCTAAATAATTTCTAAATTTTCTTATAGTGAGAAATAGAAAGGCTTTTTATAAGGTGAAAAAGATGCAACAGGGAATTCTTAACAGCATGGAGTATAAAAAAGGACTGGCATGTGCAGTGGGCTGCTCTATTTTATGGGGGATTTTACCTGTTTATTGGAAATCACTGCAACCTATTGATCCGCTTCTAATTATGTTCTATCGCTTACTTTTTTGCTTTATACTAGTGCTTTTTATCAATTTGTTTTTATTTGGAAAAAAAGCAATGCTGGAACCATTGAAGAAGAAGGGAGCAAAGCTCACTTTTTTTCTAGCTGGAATATTAATTTCTTCCAATTGGGGCATTTATATCTGGGCAGTAAACAGTGGATTTATCATTCAAACTAGCATAGGGTATTATATAGAACCACTTGTTGTCTGTATTTTTGGAGTCGTTTTTTTTCATGAGAAGCTGGACAAATACAAAATGACAGCGTTTATATTGGCGATTGCCGGAGTTGCTTTTATGCTGGTATCTTATCGGCAGATCCCTTTTATTGCGATCGGCTTAGCACTGACCTTTGCCACTTATGCGGCAATCAAGAAAAAGACTCAAGTCAATTCACTTCTTGCACTGCTGTACGAAACCATGTTTTTAGCTCCTTTTGTATTGCTATTTATCTCATATATGGAATTTACCGGGCAGGGGGCTCTTTCTTCTGCATCTCCTATTCAACTTGTACTTCTAAGCTTATCAGGTGCATTTACAGCAACACCGCTGATGCTCTTTGCTATGGCTGCAAATCGTATTGATTTTATCACGCTTGGTGTGACGGAATATCTTTCACCTTCAATGAGCCTGATTCTAGGCATTTTTATTTATAGAGAGCCATTTGATTTTATTCAATTGACGGCTTTTATATTTATTTGGATCGGTTTAATCATTTTTACATTTGGGAGCATCAAGAAGAATAAAAAAGAAACGGAAACAGAAGAAAATTTGAGTTGTATTTCAGAAGCGGAAGGGGAAAATGAAAAGAAAATAGAGCATTCGGAGGCGCATTTATAATGGAAGAAGAAAAAAAGGTAGAATTGTCAGTATTGCATATAGGTTTCTTATATATAGGTGCTTTGATGGGGGCAGGATTTGCGTCCGGAAAAGAAATGTGGCAGTTTTTTGGCGTGTTTGGACGCAATGGTATTTTTGGACTGTGTTTGATTACCTTGATATTTATGGGGTTTGGGTATATGACGGTTACGATTGCAAGGGCTCTTCGGACAAATGACATGAGTAAGCTGATTTTTCCCATGGATAATAAGACGTCTGAGACGTTAGTGGGAATTATTATGTCAGTTTTTCTTTTTATGGCATATTTCTCAATGCTGGCTGCTGGCGGAGCTTTGTTTCACGAACAGTTTGGAATCCATCGTTTTCTAGGAAGCTTACTTTTGATGTTCTTAGCTGTGTTAACAGCGATTAATGGGTTTGAAGTGGTATCAAAGAGACTGCAAAAAGTAACACCGATTTTGATATCGGGTACTTTGATTCTCTGCTTGCTTATCATGATAAAAAATAATTTTGATTTTCATCCGGAGGTGAAGATGGCGGCAAGTCCCTTGGCGTCCAATTGGTTTATTGCAGCGATTGCTTTTGTATCGTATAATTTAACCGGTGCGATACCGATGCTGGGAAGCTGTGCAATTCATGCTAAAAGTAAGAATACTGCACAGAAAGGAGCCGTTCTTGGCGGTATTTTTTTAGGAACCTGTTCTTTGATTTTATATTTAACCACATTAACAGATCCATTCAGAGCTTCAGAAAGTTCATTACCGATGCTTGTACTTTGTGAACAGCTGGCATCTTGGGTACGTATGATCTATGCAGTTGTACTTTTGATTGCAGTATTTAGTACAGCGACCAGTACTTTTTATGGCATTACGACTAAACTGCCGGAAACGAAAAATAGGAAGCTTTATATATGGATTTTGGCAGTTATCGGATTTGGGATGAGTTTATTTGGATTTTCAAATCTTGTGGCATTTATGTATCCGATCGGAGGATACTGCGGATTGATCTTTCTTGTGTTTATGGTTGTCAACTTTATAAGAGTACAGTCGGGTAAACGCAACTTCCATGAGGAAATAAAAGAAGACGATACCCTATAAAAGAGAGTCAATAAAAACGACAGGAAGATTTAGCATGATATAAAAAAAGGAAAAGAAAATGATAAAAGGAATGAAACGTGTTGCCGGTGGACCGGGCGGTGATGCTCTGGTTTTGATCGGCAGTGAAAAAACAGCTGTACTGGATTGCGGGATGGCATATTGTGCTCCGCGTATGATCGAGCAGGTAAAAGAGGTGCTAAAGGGACGGACATTGGATTATATGTTTTCTTCACATACCCATTATGATCATATTGGAGGATTGGCATATTTGAGACAGGAATGGCCAAACATAATAAGTGTGGGAAATGCACATGGACAAGCAGTTTTAAAGCGATCAGGAGCTTTGAAGGCGATTCGTAAGCTTTCAGAAAGTGCTGCAAAAGAATATATGAAGGAGAGCTACGAGCCTTTAGAGTATAGAGATGAAGACTTACGTATTGATTATGTGGTAAAAGACGGCGATGTGATTTCTTTGGGTGACCGTCATCTTCTTGTAATGGAAACACCAGGTCATACGAATTGTTCTCTATCTTATTACTTAGAAGAAGAACGTTTTTTATTTCCAAGCGAGAGTATAGGTTGTTATGTCGGGAATCACCATATGGTTTCACCGATTTTAACAGGATTTCAGGATACAATTACATCGATACAAAGGTGCAGGGAACTCAACCCTAAATGGGTTTCTTCGCCTCATTATGGAGTCGTTCGTAATATCACTCCACAGCAGTATTTTGATTTAGCCGTACAGGCTGCAGTGGATATGAAGGAATTCATCTTAGAGATTCATCATAAAGGGATGACACAGGAAGAAATGATTCAGGCTTGTCAAGAACGTTATTGGAATGGAGAAACTGCAAATGAGCAGCCGCTGATGGCTTTTCTAGTTAATACAAAAGCAGCGATCTCTGTAATCTGTAAGGAATTTGGTGAGGACCAATAAGGACTTGATTTTATGAAAAAAGTAAAAACGACTTTTCTTGTAGCGACTTGTATCGCGCTTGCGTCGCAAGTCAGTGTCAATTTATACACGCCAGGGTTTACAATTACATTGGCAGGCTTGCTTTTGCCGGTATTTTTATATTTTAACCGCGAATTTAATCCGCTGGAGATTGCGCTAATTACCGGAATAGTATCACCTGTATATCGTGGCCTAATTATGTATGTCAGTGGAATTGCATTGCAGGACGTTGCAGCAACGGTACTGGCTGATGTAATGTTTTATGTCATTTACGGCGCCTTGTTCTATCTTCTTTTTTGGCAGCGTTATTATGCCAGTCTGACGAGTTTTTTTATTGCAACTATGATTTCTGATTTTTTTGCAAATGCGGTAGAAATCAGCATATTAATGCGATTGCAGACCTTTCGGTATGAAATTTTTCAGACACTTGCACTCGTCGCATTTGCCAGAGCAACCATCGATGCTGGCATTATACTCTTCTATGGTTATTATAAATCTTTGTTGTCAGCAACCGAGCATGAAGAACGGTATCGGAAGTTGGTCTTAATTACTTCTAAAATTAAAAGTGAAATTTATTTTATGAATAAAAACAATGCGGACATTGAAACGGTTATGAAGAAAGCTTACAATCTCTACAAAGAACTTTCAAAGAGCAAGTATGAAGAAGATTTGCGAAATGATTCTCTTGAAGTAGCGAAGGATGTACATGAAATAAAGAAAGATTATTTAAGTGTCATTCGTGGGTTGGAGGAGATGTTTGATAATGGCTCTTTAAATGATACGAGGATGAGCGTTGCAGATATCGCCGCGATCATTATACCAGATATTAAGGATTACATTCGAAGAAATCGTTTAGATATATCCTTTGATTTTAAAATAGATAATCATTTTTATATCATTAATCATTATTATTTTGTTTCAGTTTTACGAAATCTGATTTTTAATAGCATTGAATCAATGGAAGGACGGCATCGGGGTTACATTCAAATTGCGCTCAAAAAGGACAACGGGTACTGTTTTATTTCCGTAGAGGACAATGGCAGCGGTATTTCCCGGGAAAACTTAGAATACATCTTTAATATGGGATTTTCAACAAAATTTAATGTAGAAACAGGCGATATTTGCAGAGGAATTGGTCTGTACCATGTAAAAGATATAGTAGAGGGAATTTTTTCAGGTGAAATAAGTGTAAACTCGGAATTAGGAAAGGGTACAAAGTTTACAATACAAATTGATGCAGCGGAGCTTGAGGGGAGGAATGAATGAGATACTATATCGTGGATGATGATAAAAATGTTGTGCGGATTCTCACCACTATTATTGAGGAAAACGGAGGTGCAGAGGTTGTTGGAAGTGCATATGAAGGAAAAACTGCATTTCATGAAATTCTCTTGTCCAAGCCAGATATCGTGCTGGCTGATCTCTTAATGCCGGTAATGGACGGAACGACTTTAGTAAAAAAATTGAAACCCTTGATGCCGAATTTATGTTTTATTATGGTATCTCAGGTACTCGATCATGATCTAAGAGCAGAAGCTTATGAAGCGGGGATCGAATTTTTTATTGGAAAGCCGATTAATAAGATTGAAGTGAAGAACGTTGTTTTGAAAATGGCTGAGAGAATTGAGATGGAGCAAACATTAAATCATATTAAACGCTTGTTTAAAAATGAAATGCAGCCTACACAGGCAGAGGATCCGGGCATGTTGAAAATCAAGCATATACTGGGTATGCTGGGTATGCTGGGAGGAAAAGGGACCAATGATATTTTAACGGTCTGTATGTATCTTTTAGGAAATAGCAGAGATACTTTTGAATGTGATGACAATGAAATTCAGACTCTTATCGGTGACAGCCCTCAAATGGTAAAGCAGAGGATGCGGAGAGCAATTAAAGGCGGTCTTACAAACATCGCCAGTTTAGGGATAGAAGACTATAGCAATGAGTTTTTTCAGACATACGCAGGCGTGTTATTTGATTTTACAAGTGTCAGATCAGAAATGGATGCTTTGAGTAAGGGAACCAGTGCAGGTGGGAAAATTTCGCTTAATAAATTTTTTGAGGGATTGCTGCTGATGTGCAATAAAGATAGGTAAAACTAATTTTATATATTATAATGCAGGTTTTTACACTAAGTCAGTATAAAGAACCTGCATTGTTTGTTTTTAAACGAAATCTACTCTAAGTCAAGTTTTTTATCTAAAAGAAGGATCGTACTTACACTGAAGAGAGCCGCTATAAGTATTAAATATAAAATACCTCCTGAAAGAATTGTATTGAGTATTCCAGACAAGTATGAAAAATCATCGTTTGCCGAAAAAGCTCTTAGTTTTTCCATAAATACAGCATCATTAGAGAATAGAGGTTCTATAATGGAAACCCCAGCGTTTAGAATGATTGATTCCAACCAAGAAAACGCAAAATAAAAGAGCACTCCTGCCGGGATACGAAAACGATTGAACTGTTTCAAATGGGCAACGGAGCAGGATAAAAACAGTTTAGCCATTTCTTTAATACAGGAAGTAATGATAATTAAGAGAAACAAAAAGATACTTAAGGCATTTTGTGATGGTACTTGCATCATTTTATCCAGAAAAATTTTAAATTCGGGAAAAGAACTTCCATTCAGAATCACACCCAATAGGATTAAAGCAAATAGGGATACGATGCCGGTTAAAATAATCCACATGGAACTTACAATCAATTTTGATATTACGATATCACGTGAGGTAACTGGCAGCGTTAAGGTTAGATAACCTTGGCTGGAAAATATATTCGTATTAAACAGATGAAATAAGCTACTGGCCACTACAACGATAATTGCAATAATAATGCCGAAGATGATAAAACCTGCTATCATGTTTACGATTTGATTGTTCACATTGCTGAGAACAAGTGGAAGGATTGTTACGGCAAGTATGATTGCCAGAAATATACTTACAAACTCTCTATACGTGGATCTAAAATCATATTTTATTAATTTGCCTAACATTTGAATACCTCCCGAAATAATTGATCGATGGACTTTCCTTTTGAAGAACGAATGTTATCAATATCGTCGTTCAGTACAATTTCTCCGTCTTTTATAAAGATTACGGTGTCAAAGATTCGCTCCACATCAGAAATGAGATGTGTTGACATCAGAATCGTAGCATCTTCATTATAATTTGTTAAGATTGTATCCAAGATAAAATCTCTGGAAGCAGGATCGATGCCGCCTAATGGTTCGTCTAATATATAAAGCCGTGCATTTCTTGACATTACGAGGCACAATTGGAACCGCTCTATCATACCTTTTGACATTTGTATGATTTTTTGTTTTGGATTAAGTCCTAAACGGTGAACCATTTCGAGGCATTTTGCTTCGTCAAAATCAGTATAGAAATCTTTGAAAATAGAGATGACATCTAAAGGCCTCATCCATTTTGAAAAATAGGAATGGTCCGGTAAATAGGAGATAATCGCTTTTGTGGAAGGACCGATTTTATTTCCGTCGATGGTGATGTTTCCGCTGTAATCTCTGATAACTCCTGTTAAGATTTTAATTAAGGTCGTTTTTCCGCTGCCGTTAGGGCCTAATATACCAACGATATGTCCTGGTTCCAATGTTAAGTTGATATCTGTTAATGCTTGTTTCTTCTGATAATTTTTCGTCAAATGTTCAATTTTAATCAATTCTTTATTTTGATTCATTTTACCTCACCTTTCTTAATTTTGTTTTGAAGCAATTCCACAGATTCTTGTTCAGAAAAACCCAAACTTTTCATTTGCTGAAAAAATTGTTCCGTTATTTCATTTGCAAGAGCAAATTGCATTTCATGTATTAATTTTACATCTTGCGTAATAAAACGGCCGCTTGTACGTTCTGCATAAACAAGCCTGTCACGTTCAAGTTCTGAAAGTGCTCTTTGCATAGTATTAGGGTTGACTTCAAATTGCATGGCAAGATCGCGTACGGATTCAAGCTTAGAACCGGCCTGTAGCTCTCCTGAAACGATTCTGTGTTTGAATTTGTGAACCAATTGCACGTAAATGGGTAGGTTAGATTGAAATTGGTTTGGCATAATATAGAAACCCCCTTTCGAATCTGTATCATTGTACTATTACATTAATACAATATTTGAGTTTTGTCAATAAATAATTAAAAAATATTTTAACCAATGTGGTCAGTGCGTTATACTATAATTGACTTAAATAATAAAAATATAAAATCGAAGAACAAGAGAGAAATTTATCTTGAGCATTGAAAAAGCTTTTTATAAGTAGGAGGGAAATCTGAAATGGTTTCAGAATTGAGGGGAAAAGAATGCAGGCATTCAAAAATTATAAAGAGGTAAAAGAGGCAGTTTCTGAATGTGTAATACTGCTGATTTTTGCAAAATCAGAAAACTGTACTGTCTGCGAAGCAGTGCTGCCTAAAGTAAAACAATTAGTCAATGAAGAAAAAATCCATAATGTAATGATTGGAATTGAAGATGTACCGGAATTTGCAGGACAGTTTTCTGTATTTACCGCACCGACTATTTTATTGTTTGTATCAGGGAAAGAGGTTTATAGGCAGTCGAGGTTCATCAAATGGGATGAACTGAATAAAGAAATCAAAAAATGGAAAAATGCAATAGAAAATAGAGGATAGAGACAGTGCACAGGCGCTGTCTTTTTTATAAAGTAAAAAGTTGCCTTATGATAAGCTTTTGTTCGTTTCATGTGAAAGTATTTCATTTTAATGCATATCTATTATAAAGGTTAAAAATAAGAGGGGGAGCTATGAGAAAGATAAATAAGAAGAACAGTACAGCCGCTACTTTGAGAGAGTTAGTGATGGATGTGTCTTATTTGATACCTACAAATAACGGCACATTAACCAGTATTTATTTTGACAATGCGGGCACAACACCTCCATTTAGAACGGTAGTAGAAGAATTGGAAAAATATACTCCGTGGTATAAATACATATCAGATAAATCAAGAAAAGCAAAATTCCTTTCTGAGCTGTATGAAGAAAGCCGAATTAGTGTTAAAAATTTTTTTAATGCTGATATGGAGGAAGATACAGTTATTTACACAAAAAATACGACAGAGGCAATTAACATCTTGAGCAATGTAATCTGTCAACAGAATGCGGAGACAAAACCGATAGTAATTACAACATATATGGAACATTTGTCCAATTATCTTCCTTGGAAATTTCGATGTGATACGGTCTTGGTTGACGTTGAAAAGAATGGAAGACTTTCTATGTCTGATTTAGAAGAAAAATTAGACAGGTACAAGGGAAGAGTGAAATTAGTCGCAGTCGCAGGTGCCAGTAATGTAACGGGATATATTAATCCGATTTATGAAATTGCAAGAATGGCACATTTACATAATGCAGAAATTTTGGTGGATGCTGCACAGCTAATGCAGCATCGCAGGATAGATATGCATCCGGAAGATGTAATGGAGAGTATTGATTATATCGCTTTTAGTGCACATAAAACATATGCTCCGTTCTTTACAGGCGCATTGGTTGGAAATAAACATGCACTGAATATGGGGTATCCGCTTTGTTTTGGTGCAGGAATTACGGAACTTGTTACAGATCAGGAAGTAATTCTTAAGAAAAGTCCGCAACGGTACGAGGCCGGATCGAATAATATATTGGGTGTGATTGCTTTAGCTACTGCAATACAAACGATGATACGGGTACATATGGATGTGATAAAAAAGCATGAATCTGAATTGCTTTCCTATGCAATGCGGCAGATGAAAGAGAATCCGCGTGTTATCTTATATGAGGACAGTGAAAATTTAGAAGATCAGGTACCAATTATTGCGTTTAATGTAGAAGGAAAAAAGCCGGAAGAGACTGCTAGATATTTATATGAAAATTATGGGATTATTACTAAAAACGGATATTGCGGTGCGGATTTATATGTTAAAAAGCTGGTAGAAGGGAGCCCTTATACCGGTATTGTTCGGATCAGCTTGGGTTTGTATAATCAAGATTTTGAGATCGATCGTTTGATTAAAGCCTTAAAAAGCTTCCAGTAACAGGTGGAAATAGATACTAAATGTTTTTAATCTTGTAAATTAATCGGCTCTTTTAAATGACCACTATAAGGGTTTTTATAATTGCGTATTGAATCTTTTAAATAAGAATGTTAGATTATTAATGATATTTCTATATTGCATACTACATGAGATACGAGATAGAAGAACAGGAGAGATTAAAAAGATGTGGAATTATATTTGGCCGGTTTTAGTCGTTATTTTTGCAAATACTTTTTACAATATTTGTGCAAAATCAACACCAGAAGGAGTACAGCCATTTGCAGCTCTTATGGTTACTTATTTTATGGCAGCAATGGTATCACTCCTTCTCTTTTTTATTACGAGTGAAAATAAAAATCTTATTCATGAAATCATGAATATAAATTGGACAAGCTTCGTGCTGGGCGTGTCCATTGTCGGACTTGAATTTGGATACATTCAGATTTACCGAGCAGGATGGAATGTAAGTGTTGGTTCATTAGTGACCAATATCGGATTGGCAGTTGTTTTGCTTTTTGTTGGTCTGCTTTTATATAAAGAAACGATTTCTTTAAATCAGATCATTGGAATTGCATTGTGTATTGCGGGCATAGTGTTCATTAATAAATAGATATTACAGCCTTAAATAAGCACGCATCAGTCGGTACTTCTAAAAGTAAGATTTAATGACATAATAAGGATTCTATTTATATCTAGTTCATTGAATGAGCTTTCCATTTTAACAAGTCTTCATAGTTTATTGGATTCTCATATTCCTCATCGTGTGTTTTAATCCATGCATTGATTTGTGTCATTTCTTCAGCGGTCAAATTATCGGTAGAGAGCATTTCTGACTTTATTTTCGAAGCATCTTCCCAAGTTATTTTGAAGGATAACTTATTGATATGATTTGAGTATTCATTGAAATACCAGCGCTTTTCACCTATATAAAAGTGCTTATCGTAAAACACATATTGGTTAAGCGTTTCTCCCTTTATTTCACTGTTATTTTCTAAGTATATGAAACCGATCACATGCGGGTAAAATTCTTTGTTCTCTTTGCATGTAAAATAAGGAGTCAAGCCTCCTTTATTGGGAGCACAGACTTTCCAATGATCACTTTCTGCAATCACTTGGCTAGATGAAATGGAAAATACATCTGCATAAGTAGAATTGATATTAAAAAAACCTGAAGTAAAAAAATATATAAACAGAATAAGAAGCATGACAAGAAGCATCATGAGATATTTTTTTTGAACTATGTTATTTTTCATTTTTATTCCCCCCTTAAGTCTTATTAAAGATAGAATATTCTAAATTGATTTTAATTGCAAACTAATTTTCAATATTTTAACATACAGATTATTCTTTCTTGAGATTTTATGTGAAGAGAATATAGAAGAATTGCATTTAATCAGTTGACAAATGCATAGATATAACCTAGTATTAGACTATATCTAATATTAACTTATGTGGATTAGGCGGGTGGTAAAATGAAAAAGAAGTGGAAAAGAATAGGAATTGCAGTTATTTTACTTTCTTGTATAACAGCTATTACAGGCTGTGGAGATAAGAAAGCGCCAGGAGAGATGACGGATGCGGTTCAAACGATTACAGTTGGACGTCCAGGGTTGGATATAAAGATTGCGAGTATCATCATCGCTTCTGAACTAGGATATTACACAGAAGAAGGTGTTAACGTCAAGTTTGAAACAATTTCTAATTTAGCAGACGGCATGACTGCAGTAAGTCAAGGCAAATTAGATGTTCTTCCCTTTGGTGTTATTCCGTCGTGTACTTTTGTTTCGAAAGGTTCAGATGTTGTGGTGTTTGGAGGGACCATTTCGGAAGGAAGTGAAGGTATTGTATTAAATGAGAATATAGATAAATATAAAACTGTAGGAGATTTTAAAAACAAAAAGATAGGCTGTTACCGTATGGAAACAGGACATATGGTGATAAAAGGATTTTTACGTGAAAATGGATTTGATGTAAATTCTGATGTTGAATTTGTATATCTGGACAGCCAGCAATCTATTGTGGAAGCAGTTAAGAAGGGTGAAGTGGATTTGGGTTTTGTCAACAGCGGTTATGGCTATATTGCGGAAAAAAGTGGTTTGGCAATCGCATTTCATGCGTCTGATTTTAGTGCGGATTTTCCTTGTTGCCGTCAGACAACGAACCGCTCTACTCTGACAGATAAGCATAGGCCCCTTGTAAAGTTTACGATTGCAAATCTACGTGCTTATTATACTTTGGAACATAATAAGGAAAAATCCATCGATGCGTTGGTCGCATATTGCGGTCAGGATGCACAATATGTTGAGAGTGTTATCTATGGTAGTGACACTTATGATGCGGCAATGAAGATTTCGTTAGATCCGAACAAAAATAAAGTTTGTGATTTTTATGAAGTCATGAAGAGCAATGGAGATATTGATGCAGATACAAAATTTAAAATGGAAGATCATGTGGATACCTCTATTTATAAAGAAGCATTAGAGGAGCTGATCGAGAGAGATAAGAACAGTGAATTTTACGTTTCTTTAAAAAATGAATTTGAAAAAAATAATCAATAATCATTAAAATTATTTTAATACGAGGCAATTTGTATTTTTTAGCAGAGAGGGATGAAATAACTATGTGTTTAATCAGCATCAATCATCTATCGTTTTCATATCCGGTTTGCGGTCAAGCTCATTTTGCTTTGGATGACATTGATTTTCAAATCAATGATGGTGAGTTTATCTGTCTTATTGGACATTCGGGAAGTGGAAAAAGTACATTTTTAAAATTATTGGCTGGGATTCTTTCTCCTGATGATGGGGAAATTTATATTGAAGGGCGAAAAATATCAGCGCCGGGGACTGACCGTGCAGTTGTTTTCCAAAACCATTCCCTGTTTCCCTGGCTTACGGTTATAAAAAATGTAATTTTTACGATACAGGTTACAAATAAGAAAATGACGAAAAGACAGGCGGAACACACTGCAAAAGAATATTTGACCAAAGTGGGAATGATAGACTTTCAAGATAAATATCCGGATCAATTATCTGGAGGCATGTATCAGAGAGCTGCGATTGCGCGTGCTCTTGCAATGGAAAGTAATATCCTTTTGCTGGATGAACCTTTTGGCGCTTTGGATGCAAAAATAAGAAAAAAATTGCAACAGCTTCTGGAATATTTATGGGGAAATGGAGAAAAAAGAAAAACTGTTTTATTTGTTACGCATGACATTGATGAAGCAATTTTACTTGCAGATCGTATTGTTTTTATGCATAAAGGTAGGATTATAGCTGATAAGAGGGTTACTTTTCCCCGGCCACGCAATCAGAATGAAGCGGCTTATTCTGAACATATTGCACAATTCAAATCAGATTTATTAGATTTGTTTTATCTTGAACAGGAGACGCTGGATGAAGAAGGTATTTAATACACAGGTAATTGTGACACAAATAATACTCCTCCTTTTAATTGGAGTCATTGTTTTTTTTCATGATAAAAAAACGGTTCAACCGAATTACGCTTTTTTAATTGCGCTTCTTTTGGTTGAACTCACTTATATTTATAATTTTTTTCATACTAAGCAGAAGAAAGATCATTTAAAAGCTGTTTCTGACCGGATGCTGTTATTACTTTTTTTCTTGTTTGTTTGGGAAATTTCAACCACAAAATTAAATTTAATGCATCCGGTATTGGTACCTGCACCGGAGGATGTCTTTTATGTTTTTGCAGAACAGTATCAAGTGCTTTTAGAAGGTGTCTTCTATTCTTTGGAACTGCTGTTAGTTGGATTTTTGCTTGGCCTTAGCTTAGGTGTCACATTGGGGTTGATCGTAGGCTGGATCCCGCGTTTAAGGGGTATTTTTTATCCTATGGCGAATGTTTTAACACCGATTCCTCCAGTTGTCTTTGCACCGTATCTGATTGCAATTATGCCGACATTTCGAAGTGCTTCTGCATTGGTAATTTTGCTGGGTATTTTTTGGCCGACTTTTTTAAATATGATGATTCGTATTGATTCCATTGATTATCGTATTTTGGAGTCTGCCGCAGTTTTAAATTTGAACAGGCGGACAATGATCTTAAAAATATTGTTCCCATATGTTTTTCCGAGTGTTATTTCTGGTTTAAAAGTATCTTTAACCACTTCAGTTATGATGCTGACCTTTGCCGAGATGATGGGAGCCACCAAAGGAATGGGTTTTTATATTATTAATTACACTCACTATGCAAATTACACGAATGTAGTTGCTGGCTTTATCGTAGTAGGAGTTGTGGTAACTTTTTTAAATTGGCTTGTGACAAAAATTCAAATGAGAGTAGTGAAATGGCGTTGAAAACAGAACGCTAAATGTATATAATAAAGGATAATAGGGGGATGAATCATATGGAAAATGACAAAAAAGATAGGATTGATATTAAGGGGAGATGTTCTTGCAAAGGCTATAATTTGGATAAGCTCCTTCAGCCTAATATACTTATTTTACTTACAAAAAAGAATCTGCATGGATATTCAATTATTCAAGAGTTGGAAAGCAAAGATCTTTTTAATGGAGAAAAAGCAGATAAAACTGGGATTTACCGCACATTGAATACATTGCAGGAGAAAGGTCTGATCCAGTTTGAATGGGAGCTGGAAAGCACAGGACCTGCGAAAAAAGTTTATCACATAACAGAAACCGGTTTAGAGTGTCTTTCGCACTGGGTAAATACACTGGAATCCTACAAAAAAACGATTAATGTTATTATTAAAGAAGCAAAGGCTTTATTAGAAAAATAGAACAATAGATTAAAAGAAGGAAAATAAAGGAGACCTTTTACAGCATATTTTTAATCAATCCTTATACCAGAATGAATTTGCAAGATTTTTGATATAAGGCTTTTTTATTTGTAACAGAATAGTCATTTGACAATCCTATTGGAATAATGGTATGTTTGCTTTAAGATAATTTTCCAAATGCTGTAAGAAAAGATAGGAAAGAGATAAAAGACAACTTAGAGAAACATACGATCCACTATGTCAAAGTCTGGACAAATAATAGTGTTTATCTTGCCTTTAAATTATAACGCATAGAAAGGGTGATTTATATTTGAATATCATTTTTGAAAAGTTCAAAGAAGCATTGTACTCGGTTTTTCCAATCACTGTTATTGTACTGATCTTAAACTTTACGTTAACGTCAATGGAAACACCGTTAATTATAAGATTCCTGATAGGAGCAGTGCTGGTTATTTTAGGATTGACAATTTTTTTGACCGGCGTGGATATTGGCATTACACCGATTGGAAACTATATGGGAGCAGCAATCGTAAAATCGAATAAGGTCTGGGTTGTAGTATTTATGGGGCTCTTACTGGGGTTTTTCATTTCAGTTGCTGAACCAGACCTGCACATTTTGTCAGGGCAGATTGATAGTGTCACTTTAGGGATGATCTCCAAGAGCAGCATTATTCTTGTTGTCTCTTTCGGAATTGCGGTAATGGTTGCTGTTGGACTTTCCAGAATCATATATAACTTTCCGCTGTATAAAGTCTTGTCAGCTGTTTATGGGCTGATCCTGATTCTTTGCCTATTCAGCTCTTCTGAATTTATGGCAATTGCTTTTGATGCTTCCGGTGCAACGACAGGAGCTTTGACTGTCCCCTTTATCTTAGCGCTTGCAATTGGTGTATCCCAACTGAAAAAAGACAGTAAAGCATCAGAAAAAGATAGCTTTGGATTGATTGCAATTGCTTCTACCGGAGCGATCCTATCCGTTTTAATTATGAATATCCTATCCAAAACAGATCAAATTATAGGATCTCTGGATAGTACATATGAGGTATCCACATCTATCATTGGACCATTTATTCAGCATTTTCCGAAAATAGCAGGGGAATCATTAGCTGCGCTAACACCCATTGTGGTGATATTTCTTGTTTTTCAGAAATTTTCATTTAAAATGGCAAAAACAGCAGCGAGGAAGATCTTATTTGGTGTACTTTTTACTTTTATAGGCTTAGTACTTTTTTTATTAGGTGTGAATGCGGGATTTATGGAAGTTGGAAATACAATTGGGTACCAGCTTGCCTTGATGGACAACCCAGTCTATTTGGTTGTAATTGGATTCCTATTAGGTATGGTTACGATTCTTGCAGAACCGGCCGTTTACGTGCTTACTCAGCAGATTGAAGATGTTACAAGTGGATATGTCAAAAGAAAAGCTGTAATGTTTACATTGGCTCTGGGGGTGGCTTTAGCAGTTGCTTTATCGATTATTAGAATCTTGGTCCCTGAGATACAGCTATGGCATTATTTACTGCCTGGTTATGTTATTTCAATCGCAATGACTTATGTAGTACCTAAATTATTTGTTGGAATTGCATTTGACTCAGGAGGGGTCGCATCCGGTCCAATGACTGCCACATTTATTTTAGCGTTTGCGCAGGGGGCTGCACAGGGGATAGAAGGAGCAGATGTCTTGATAGATGCTTTTGGAATTATTGCAATGGTCGCAATGACGCCTTTAATTACGCTGCAAATTTTAGGTTTTATTTTTAAGGTGAAATCTAAAAAAGGAGGAATGGATAATGGATAAGAAAGATGAAGCTTTTGATATCGAATTAATATGCATCATTGTAAATTTCGGGTTGGGAAGCAAATTAGTTAGGCTTGCGAAAAAGCATGGTATTCCTGGGGGAACGATAATGCTTAGCAGAGGAACGGTAAATAGCAGTATTTTAGATTATATGGGTCTTTCTGATGTAAGAAAAGAAAGTGTTTTCATGGTTGCAGATAAAAAGATTGCACGGCAGGCACTGGAAGAAATGAATAAAGAATTCGAATTTAACAAACCAAATCATGGGATTGCATTTGCGACTTCTATTTGCGGTGTTTTAGGAACAAAGAGCATTGTGTGCGGTAATATAAAAAATGAGAGGGAGGTGGATAATACAATGTACCATCTAGTAACGACGATTGTAGATAAAGGAAAGGGTGAATGTGTGATCGATGCAGCGACGAAGGCTGGGTCAAAGGGAGGAACCATTATGAATGCAAGAGGCTCCGGGATCCATGAAACCAGCAAGTTGTTTTCTATGGAAATAGAACCTGAAAGAGAAGTTGTCATGATCCTTTCAGAGCATGAATCAACAGAGAAAATTGTTACTTCAATCAAAGAAGAGCTAAAAATAGAGGAACCCGGTAATGGCATTATCTATATTCAAGATGTAAATAAAACGTATGGAATATATAAGTGATTATAGGAGGATCCCAGATTTCTTATAAAATAATTTCAACTTGTTTTATAAATAATAAATATGACTTTTAAGTACCTTTGATACAGTAGATGATGGATGTAATATCCAAAGGTGGGGAATATGAGGGAACACTTAAAGAAGTTAATAATTGGGATGAAAAATTTGAATAAAAAATTTGGAGAGTTGCTTTTTCCACTCGCGGTCAGACAAGGAACGACCTATTTGATTCCGATCTTAATGATTGGGTCTATTGCGCTTGTTTTTATGAGTCTGCCAATCCCTGATTATCAGATGAAAATGGAACGATGGTTTGGGGCAGGGTGGAAAAATATCTTTCTATATATTCGAGATGGTTCTTTTAATATCTATGCGCTTTTAGCTGTTCTTTGCATTAGTTATACTTTTGCGAATACATATAATGATAAGGAGGGCAGTAAAATCCCTCCTATTATGGTATCCGTTGTGTCGCTATGCTCGTTTGTGACTGTATTTGGTATCAGTAAAAGTGATTTTAACCTATCCACTTTCGGTGTAACGGGGATCTTTGTAGCGTTGCTAATTTCTTTTTTTTCTTCGCTTCTATTCATTAAATTAAGTACGATTTCATTTCCTCGCATGAAATCGTATGCTGACGGAGCAGAACCGTCTTTTCAGTACGCGATGGCGGCAATTTTGCCTGCAGCAGTTACTATTTCTGTATTTGCAATCGTAAACTGTGCACTGATTTATTTCTTCGGTATCAATAATATACAATTTTTTATTTCTAAAATTTTAAATGGTATCTTTCATCAGTTAGATTCTTCTTTTTTTAGCGGCGTACTTTTTATATTTATGATTCATGTATGCTGGTTTTTTGGTATACACGGCAGTAATATGATGGAGCCGGTTGCTCAAAATGTATTTGGAGCAGCTCTTTACGGAAATCAATTTGCAATTCATGCAGGAGAATCACCGATTTATATTTTTACGAAGACCTTTTTTGATAATTTTGTCTTAATGGGAGGCTGTGGGGCATCCTTATGTCTTGTTTTAGCCATTTTAATCGCAGGAAAGCATAAAAACCTTCGAAAGCAGGCGAAACTTTCTATAATTCCGGTTCTTTTTAATATAAATGAATTAATTATTTTTGGGATTCCAATTATACTGAATCCAGTGTATATCATTCCTTTCCTCTTTGTTCCTTTACTTTTTACCACAATCTCTTATCTTGCAATGTATTTGGGATTTGTACCATATACAGTTCATTTAGTTGAATGGACAACCCCTATTTTAATCAGTGGTTATTTCTCGACTGGGTCTATAAGCGGAAGTATTCTTCAACTGCTCAATTTGGCAGTTGGAACGCTTTGTTACATGCCTTTTGTTAAAGCGGCAGAAAATAGCAGAAGCAAACGTTTCATGAGCAGTCTGCTTCGTGTGATCCAAGCATATAAACATGCAGAGGAGCAAGGGAAAAAGTCGGCACTTCTCAATCGCTATGATGAAATAGGAAATATTTCTAGATTTCTTACTGCAAATTTGGAATCGGCGCTTTCAAAGAAAAACATCCAGATATATTACCAGCCGCAGGTTAACTTTAAGGGAGAAGTTTTTGGAGCAGAGGCGCTTCTTAAATGGGAATATGGGAATTATGGTGTAATTTATACTCCACTTGTCGTTGCATTAGCAGAAGAAGCACAGATCATTGACCGTCTTGGATACTGTATTTTTGATACAGCGTGTGCTGATTTAAAAAAATTGAATCAGCTCGGTATAACAGATGTTGCAATGTCTGTAAATGTTTCTGCTGTACAGCTGGAAAATGGTCAATTAGTGAAAGATTTAGAGAAACTGTTAAAAAAGTATGGAGTAAAGGCCGAACATCTAAAAATAGAAATAACAGAGCGTGTTGCTCTTTCAGGAAGCAAGGAAATATTATCTAGTTTAAAGAAGGTGAAAGATTTAGGAATTCAATTAGCTTTGGACGATTTCGGTATGGGACACAATTCGCTGATCTATTTAAAAGAGTATAAATTTGATACCGTTAAGTTGGACGGATCATTAATCAAGGAATTAATCAGCAATAGCAATTGCGAGAATATTGTATCAAGTATCGTGTCGTTAGGAAAAACTTTGAACTATTCGGTGATTGCAGAATATGTTGAAGAGGAAGCGCAGCGACAGATTCTGCACGAATTAGGGTGTGATCAATACCAAGGCTATCTTTACAGCCAAGCGTTGCCTTACGAACAATTTATTTCTTATCTAGAAAAACAGAGACGGTAAAATAGCACCTAGATTTAATTGTTTACATGAACATGCAGGTAGAATGGAGAAATTTCTGCAAACGTTATAAAACAGAATAAAAATAGAAAAAATATTCTTTAATAAGAACGATTATTTTTATTTAAAGTATACAGAGATAATGATATAATCTTTAATCATTATAGACTTACAAAACTAAAAAAGGATAGGAGGCGATAAAGTATAAATTTGTGAAATGCCAAATTCATCTATGACAGCTATGAGAAAACGAATCAGAAATAACCGTTTAACTTTCAAAACATGTGAGCATGCGAACAGAGGAGATGAATTTATGATGAAACAATTAAAGATAGGAAAAAAATTATTTATACTAGTATTTGTTTTACTGCTATGTCTTATCATAGTAGCGGCGGCTTCCCTTATAATGATGAGCCGAATTGGTGCTTCGAGCACGAATATTAACCAAGTGTGGCTACCGTCTGTAGTTGTAGCAGAAGAAATAAACACGATGACTTCAGATTACAGAATTTATGAACTGGGGCATATACTTTCTGAAGATAATGCAAAGATGCAAGAATATAATGATAAAATCAGTGAGGAAAAACAAGAAATCGAAGAATTTTTTGCAACGTATGAGACTATGCTTACAGGAGAGGAAGACCGTCGGTTGATGGAAGATGCAAAAACGGCATGGGATAAGTACCTTACTGCAAGTGAAACGGTATTACAGTTGAGCAGTCAAAATCAGACAGATTCTGCTATTCAAAAAATACAGGAGGAATCGAGAATATTATTTGATGATGTATCAAATAAATGTCTGAAAATAGTTGAATTCAATAAAGAGGGAGCAAATCAAGCCGGTGTCAAAAGTCACTCTTTGTTTGTTTTCTCAATTATATTTATTTTATGCGTCTTAGCTGTTGTAACGGTAAGCGGGATTTTGCTGGCAGTGTATATTGTGAGAATGATTGTAAAGCCAATGGAAGAAATCAATATTGCTGCAAATGAAATAACAAATGGAAATTTGGATATACATATCAGCTATGAATCGAATGATGAGGTTGGACAAATTGCGAAAGCCTTTACTGCTATGAGCTTTGATCTGAAAACAATCATTCAAGATATTCAATATTTACTCAACGAAATGTCAATGGGTAATTTTGTAGTAGAGACTCAATGCGAAGAACGCTATCTCGGTGAATATGAACAAATCTTGCAGGCAACTCGCCATATTAATCGAACATTAAGTCACACCTTGGCTAATATAGGAATGGCATCCGATCAAGTTGCAGTGGGATCAGATCAGGTATCGAATGGAGCACAAGCACTCTCACAAGGTGCAACTGAGCAGGCTAGTTCTATTGAAGAATTGTCCGCTTCTATTACTGAAATTTCTTCACAAGTGAAATTAAACGCAGAGACTGCGAAAATGGCAAATAGCCGTGCAGAAATAGCAGGAAATGAAATCGTTAAAAGCAATGAGCAGATGAAAAATATGGTAACTGCTATGGAGGATATCAATTTAAAATCATCTGAAATCTCCAAGATTATAAAAGTGATTGAAGATATTGCATTCCAAACAAATATTTTAGCTTTAAATGCAGCAGTGGAAGCAGCGCGAGCCGGTACTGCTGGGAAAGGATTCGCAGTGGTCGCAGATGAGGTTAGAAATCTTGCAAGTAAATCTGCGGAAGCAGCGAAAAGTACAACAGATTTAATTGAAGAGACTCTTGTTTCCGTTCAAAAAGGATCAAAAATTGCAGGAAATACGGCAAAATCATTAGAGGAAAGTGCTAAGGTGACACAGGAAGCTGTTCAGTTAATCGACCGAATTGCAGAAGCTTCTGAACAGCAGGCGCAATCGGTTAATCAAGTGAATATTGGTGTTGAGCAAATTGCATCAGTCGTTCAGACGAACAGTGCGACTGCAGAGGAAAGTGCCGCTGCTAGTGAGGAATTATCGGGACAAGCACAAATGCTAAAGGATTTGATTAGTAAATTCAAGCTTCGAAAAGAAACTTCTGCTTCTATTGGAATGGCAGCAGAAGAAAGTTACATGGGTTTAGAAGAAAATAATACAGTATCTAATAAATATTAAAAAACAAATTAACAAGATAGAAAAGAACATACGAATGAAAAGAACCTGAAAAATCGTTTACTTCTCAATCAATAGCTGAAAATAGATATAATTATAAATATAAGTAAAAGTCTTATTCGAAATAAAATTGAATAAGGCTTTTTGATTGTAGCTTTAGAAGAGGTTCTGACTACATTACTGGTTTAGTTTACTTGCTAATATCCTTTTGAGGCAGCTTAAATAAATTGAATCCAATAGTCCCAGCCAAAATTGCCACAATTCCTACGTAATGATAATAGTATAATGATTCGTGCAAAAAGACAGTTCCTGCTAAGATTGTAACAACCGTTGATACGTTGCTAAAAAGGCCCACCTTTGTAGCTTCCAATTTTCCTAAGGCATACGTTGAAAGCAAAGATGTTAGGAGAGATGAAATCACCCCAAGATATACAATCGCCCAAACAAAAGAAGGCTCTGAAAATGGTTCAAAATAAGAAGAAATATTACCGTTTATAATATGCAGGAAAATAGAAATAAGGTTAAATACAATACAACCGGTGATACTCATGACATATACGATTGAAAATACGGAATAATCCTTTGATAACTTTTTGGTCAGCACATTGTAAATCGCAAATGATGTTGCTGACATAAAAATAAATAGAAAGCCAAAGTAACTGTAATTGCTAAGATTAAAACCGTTTAATACGTTGATGTAGACCACACCGGACACAGAAATAAGTATAAAAACTTTTTGCAAATTTTTTATTTGCTCTTTTAATATAATTCTGGCGGCAATCAGTGTTAAAATCGGAGCGATGGCTTGTACTATTCCTGCTTCGGAAGATGATATTATTTTCAGTCCAAGCGTTTGGAACAGAAAAAAGGAAATCGGATAAGCAAAGCTAAATGGAATAATTTTTAACCAATCTACACGCTTAACAATAATTTTACCCGGATTAAAAAACCTATAAATACAGATACAAAGTGCAGCCAATGTAAATCTGTGAGCAAGTAAAGATATCGTATCAGCATTTCGAAGGGCTATTTTTACAAATAAAAAAGAAAAACCGATAATGAGTGATTGGAGAGTGATTGCTAAATATGCTTTTGTAGTATTTTTCATGAAAACCACCTTTTTAAAATACAACCTATATAAAACAAACTAATATATAAGCTGCTATGTTTGTTATGCTTTGTTTATATTGTAGTATAGAAAAGAGTCTGCTACAATAGCTATAAAACGAATCTGTACTGGTACTGGAAGTCTTTCCCTTATGCTGATTTTCTGCACTGTCTTAATAAAGCGATTACCACTTATGGCAAGACTTATTTCAATATGGGACAATTCGTGGTCTTCCTTCATTAATAGAGGAAGCAAAACGATTGCTTGAATCGTATCAGGTTTTTTGTACAAATAGAAATATTGTAGAATTGATTTTGATAAGCTGGAAGAAATTTTTCGTACCGAAGACATAAAGTTCTTTTATCTTATGTTGATCCGAAGTTCCGCTATAGTGTTTCAATTTGCTTTGCTGATTGGCTTGTGATACACTAAATATATAGTTAAAAATAAAGAATAAAAGAACCGTCTGGAAAAGCAGAAGGGCTTTTGGTATTGTTGCCGTTTGGCACTGATATGAAAAGCCTTTTTTTTTATAATTTATTTAAAGTATCAGATATTGGTTTTATATATTTGAAAGGAGAAAATTGTGAAAAAACAGCTATTATTTTTGGTCCTTAATAAAATAAGCGTTCTTAATAAATTGCTTATGAATCTAAATGAAAATGGGATTAAAGGAGCGACTGTAATCAATTCTGCAGGTATGGCAGGAACCCTTGCATCTGCTGAAGAAGAGATGTCTTTCTCACCATTTAAAATGATGTTTTCCGGTATTGCAGAAGATAATAAAACGATTCTAATGGTTATAGATGAAGAGCAAATTCCCATCGTTCAAAAAATTATTGTTGAGCTTGTGGGCGATTTGTCAAATCCGGATACAGCTTTTATGTTTGCAGTTCCTACAACCTTTGTGGATGGGATAACCTGCATGAAATAGGGAGGAAAAAATGCCGCAATTCACTCATTTATTATACATAGGTTCAATCCTATTATTTGGATTGCTATTTGGGCGATTTGTTAAAATTTTCAAATTCCCAAATGTCACAGGTTATCTCTTGGCAGGTCTTTTATTAGGTCCGCATATATTAGGTTTCTTTTCTTTAAAAATTATTCGGGATTGTTCAATCGTATCAGAAATGGCACTTGCTTTTATCGCGTTTATTATAGGGTGCGAATTTAAAAGAAGTTTTTTTAGAAGGTTAGGAATGACACCTGTAGTAATTGCTTTTTTTGAAGCATTTCTCGCCGTTGCTATTGTAGATATAGTATTGATTGCAACGGGACATGATGTCGCATTTTCTATCGTTCTTGGTTCTATTGCAGCAGCAACTGCTCCAGCAGCAACCGTAATGATTATTAAGCAGTATCGTGCAAAAGGCCAAGTTACTGATATGCTCATGAGTGTCGTAGCCTTAGATGATTCTGTGGCGCTTATGGCGTTTGCAATATCAGTCTCAATTGCCAAACGCATGAACGGTAACGGTGATCTAAGTGTTGCGCAAACCATAGTAACGCCTATGCTTGAAATCGCATATACGCTCATAATTGGTGCAATATTTGGTACACTCATGTATCTTCTTATGAAGTCCTTTAAAAAACAGAACAATCAATTGATCATCACAGTTTCTATTATATTTATTTGCTCTGCTTTGAGCCTATTTTTAGAATTATCGTCTTTACTATCCTGCATGATGTGCGGAATGTTTTTTTGTAATATAAGCAGTGAAAGCGATGAGATTGTTTCTTTATTAGATACCTGTACTCCACCAATCTATGTAATGTTTTTTGTTGTATCTGGAGCACAGCTTAATATTGAATTAGTACTTAAGATTGGAAGCGTCGGTTTTATCTACGTAATTGGAAGAGTAGTCGGAAAGCTGCTTGGCGCCAGAATTGGTGCAGAAATTATGGGAGCAAACAAAAAAATATGCCGTTATGTTGGTCCGGCTTTGATTCCGCAAGCGGGTGTTGCGATTGGTCTGATCGTAGCAGCTGAAACTGCTGTTCCAGAATATGCAGAGCAGATACGTACGGTCGTACTTTGTGCCACAATGTTGTATGAAATAGTAGGGCCGATTATTGCTAAATCCGCTTTAAAAAGAGCAGGAGAAATTAGAGAGGGTTAAGAAGAATAAAAAGAAGTCGTATTTTATTTAATAATAGAATGATATGATTCCATAAATTATTTTTTTTCCATATTTTTTAAGTAATAAAAAGGATATAAAGAAAAGATTTTGCATACTATGGTAGCACAAGGCTGTACGGCCGTTGTAATTTTCATTGTAATCTTGTATGAAATAGGAGGTTTGGTTATCATTAAATAAACGTTGAAATAGAGCGGGACAGGGGATAAGAGATTGACAGAAAATAAGTATAAGCCAGCGCTTTAAGCGCTGGCTTATACCACGAGTTTATAATTTTGAGCAAAGCAGCCATTTTTAGAGTGGTGCTTATAAAATGATTATCGTCTTCTATTATTACGATTGTTATTTGGTCTGCAAGGGTCACAGCAATCATTAAAGTTATTGTCGTTGCAAGGATCACAGCACGGATCGCAAATGCATTGGCAATCATCTTCTTCGTCTTCTACTTCCGGATTGTATTTGCTTTGAATTTGATTTGGAAATAGTTGAGGGAAGCTATCACAAATTGCTGAAGACTCTGGTAATAATTGAACGTAACCAGTCGAAAGAACACAAAGTTGAACTGGGATTACGATTTTCTTTTCACAAGTAACACATAATGCGATAATTAGATTAGCTTTTATTGTGCCGTCTGGGCAAATTGTTAAATCACGGCCCAGATTGTTGGTTGCCAATCTTGTTTCACATGCAGGGTTACAGAATTCAGTGAAACGTGGAAGGAATGCACTGCTTTGGGTAGAAGGAAGACAAAGTTCAAAGAAATTTGTAAGCAACAATGGAGCACATTCCTGTGCAATGTTCACCTTGGTATAAACCGTAAAGGTAACTTCGTGGTCGTATCTGTCGCAAAGCAACAGATCCAAGTAAATCATGACATCACCAGTAATGGCGATATTTTGTGTGCCGAAGATAGGGGTTCCCCTGCCCTGATCATCACAATCCTGCGTGTCTGCATAAATAATTTTTTCTGAATAAGTACCGTCCGGACCTACAACTGTCACTTCGTCGCCGTTTGCGCATTTAATAAAGGTTCCGCCTGAAATAGTCGTGTTGATATTCAGCTTTAAATTAGTTGGGTCCTCTACATTTTGCGGGTTAAAGGATCTCTTACAGCGGATATCTACGATGCGTTTTAAGCGGTGGCCTCTAGGAATTGCTGGAGTGAAGCATTGATTGTTGACTGTTTTTAATCCTTGCAGGTTAAACAGCACAGCATCAAAAACCTTTTGTACATAAATCGGCTCCGAGACAACGTTGTTTAAATTACCGTCGAATTCACACAGGTCGTGTGCGTTGCAGCAATTTGAAAAGAGGTCCGGCGATATACGTCCACCGAAACAACTCATATATTTACCTCCTTTTTTGGTCAATTAAGTAATTGGTTTCACAGATAGTATATTCAGAGAGAAAAGATGTGTTACGGATTCTGGCTTCCTAGCCGATAAAAATATAGAATAAAATGATAAAAAGTTTATTGTACAAGCAAAAATGGAGTAGGAAGGCAAAAATAAACTCATACTTGATTTTTCACTTTCTATGGTTTATAGTAATGTTAGCACTCTATATAAGTGAGTGCTAACATTACTTTTTTCTACCTCATTCTATGCAGATGAGGAAGCGAATGACCGTATGAGCGGAAAAAATTTACCGAGAAGATCGGGAAAACTACGAGGGGGAATATACACATGGCAAAAAAGCAATTTAAAGCAGAATCCAAACGTCTTTTAGACTTAATGATCAATTCCATCTATACTCATAAAGAAATTTTTTTAAGAGAATTAATCTCAAATAGCAGTGATGCTATTGATAAGCTGTACTATCGAGCATTGCAGGAAAATAATACGGGTTTTTCTCGAGAGGATTTCGCCATTACAATTGAATTGAATAAGGAAGAGCGTACATTAAAAATTTCTGATAATGGTATCGGCATGACGAAAGACGAGCTTGAACAGAACTTAGGAACAATCGCAAAAAGTGGATCGTTGGCATTTAAGAAAGAAAATGAACCGAAGGATGAAATTGACATTATTGGACAATTTGGTGTCGGCTTTTATTCTGCCTTTATGGTAAGTGAGAGGGTGACAGTTATCAGCAAAGCCTTTGGCGAAGCGACTGCATATCGCTGGGAATCCACTGGGGCAGATGGCTATAATATCGGCGAGTATGAAAAGGAAAGCAACGGTACGGAGATTATTTTAAACATCAAACAAAATACAGAAGATGAAAATTATGATGAATTTTTAGAAAACTACCGTATCCAAGGATTAATTAAACGCTATTCAGATTATATTCGTTATCCGATTCAGATGATGATGGAGAAACACCACCTGAAGGAAGGTACTGAGGACGAATATGAAGATTATAAGGAATTAGAAACTTTAAATAGTATGGTTCCGATTTGGAAGAAAAATAAGAGCGAGCTGACAGATGAAGACTACCATGCTTTTTATAAAGAAAAGTTTCACGATTTTACAGATCCGGCAAAGGTCATTCATACAAACGTAGAAGGGGTGTCTACTTATAATGCACTTTTGTTTATTCCGGTGAAGGCACCATTTAATTATTATACGAAAGATTATGAGAAGGGGTTACAGCTTTATTCCAGCGGCGTTTTGATTATGGAAAAATGTGCGGATTTACTGCCGGATTACTTTAGTTTTGTAAGAGGACTTGTGGATTCTCAAGATTTATCCTTAAATATTTCCAGAGAAATGTTACAGCATGATCGCCAATTAAAATCGATTGCTTCCAGATTGGAAAAGAAAATCAAAAGTGAATTGTTGGCAATGCTGAATACCGATCGTGAAAAGTATGATGCGTTTTTTGAAAGCTTTGGTTTGCAGCTTAAATATGGTTTATACGACGGCTTTGGAGCAAATAAAGACACCCTAAAGGATTTGGTACTATTTTATTCTTCTTCTGAGAAAAAAATGGTCACACTGTCTGAATACGTTTCTCGTTGTAAAGCAGATCAGAAATATATTTATTATGCAAGCGGAGAAAATGTTGATCGGATTGATAAATTACCGCAGATTGAATTATTAAAGGATAAAGGTTATGAAATCTTATACTTAACTGCAGATATTGATGAATTTGCATTACAGATGCTTCATGATTTTGATGGGAAAGATTTTAAATCTGCCTCAAGCGGCGATTTAGAATTAGAAGAAAGTGAAGAAGAAAAAGAAGCAGCACAAAAACAAACGGAAGAAAACAAGGAGTTGTTGGAGTTTATGAAGGAGACTTTAGGAGATAAAGTTTCTGAAGTGCGTTTATCTCAGCGTTTAAAGACGCATCCAGTTTGTTTGAGCAGTGCCGGAGAATTATCTCTTGAGATGGAAAAGGTAATTAATGCACTTCCAAATGAACAAAAGATTAAGGCTGATCGAGTTTTAGAAATTAACGCAAAACATTCAGTTCTTGAGGCATTAAAGCAATCGTATATGGATGATAAGGAAAAGGCTAAGATATATACCGAATTGCTTTATAACCAGGCATTACTGATTGAAGGATTTACTTTAGATGATCCAGTTGCATTTTCCAATTCTATTTGTTCGTTGATTGTGTAAGTGTGATCTATTTATAAAAGGATTTTAAAGTTGCACCCCTTATGACAGGTATGGTATCATAAGGGGGTATGCTTTTTTTGGAAAGTATATGATTCGATAAATAAGAAATAAAAATCGGGAATATTCCGATTATGATAGAAATGATCAGGAGGATACAAAAATGATTACAGTTACTAACGTAAGCCTGAATTTTAGCGGACAAGCGTTATTTAAGGACGTTGATCTAAAATTTAACCCAGGGAATTGTTATGGTATTATCGGTGCGAATGGTGCTGGAAAATCAACATTTTTACGCATTTTATCCGGAGAATTGGAACCTTCTACCGGAAATATATCAATCCCGTCTCATGTGCGTATGTCTGTTTTGAAGCAGGATCACTTTGCGTACGATGAATATACCGTTTTAGATACCGTAATTATGGGTAATATGAGACTTTATCAAATAATGCAGGAAAAAGATGCTCTCTATGCAAAAGAAGACTTTACGGATGAAGATGGGATAAAAGCTTCCGAACTAGAGGGTGAGTTTGCAGAAATGAATGGATGGGAAGCTGAATCGGATGCAAGCCGTTTGCTGCAGGGATTAGGTCTTTCCAATGAAATTTTATACAGTCAAATGAACACTTTGACCGGAAAAGAGAAAGTCAAGGTTTTACTTGCACAGGCATTGTTCGGCCAGCCTGAAATTATATTGCTCGACGAGCCGACAAACCACTTAGATATTCAAGCGATTGACTGGCTGGAAGATTTTCTGCTGGATTATGAGGGAACGGTAATTGTGGTATCTCATGACCGTCATTTTCTAAATACCGTTTGTACAAATATTGTTGATATTGATTATGGCAAGATTAAAATGTATGTGGGAAATTATGAATTCTGGTATGAATCAAGCCAAATTATGCAGAAGATCATTCGAGATCAAAACAAGAAAAATGAAGATAAGATTAAAGAGTTGCAAAATTTTATTCAGCGTTTCTCTGCGAACAAGTCAAAATCAAAGCAAGCGACCTCTAGAAAAAAATTGATTGATAAGTTGACTGTAGAGGAGCTTCCGGCTTCCTCCAGAAGATACCCATTCGTTGGTTTTAACATGGATCGTGAAGCAGGGAAAGAAATTTTGACTGTTGAGGGAATCAGTAAGACGATTGACGGAGTAAAGATTCTGAATCAAGTTTCATTCCGTGTAAATAAGGATGATAAAATTGCATTTGTCGGAGAAAATGAAATTGCAAATACCACATTGTTTAAAATTATCATGGGAGAAATGGAGCCTGATGAAGGAAGCTTTAAATGGGGAACAACCATTACAACTTCCTATTTTCCAATGGACAATTCTCAATTCTTTCAAGATTGTAATTTGAACCTAGTGCAATGGCTCGGACAGTATACAGAAGAAACGACGGAAACGTTTATGAGAGGATTTTTAGGGCGTATGCTGTTTTCCGGCGATGATGTATTTAAACCGGTAAAGGTACTTTCCGGCGGAGAAAAAGTTCGCTGTATGCTTTCCCGTATGATGCTCTTTGGCGCAAATGCATTGGTGCTGGATCAGCCGACAAATCATTTGGATTTGGAGTCCATTACTGCTGTTAATAATGGACTGATTGATTTTAAAGGCAATTTGCTTTTTGCATCTCATGACCATGAATTTATTCAAACGATCGCAAATCGTATCATTGAATTTACAGAAGAAGGAATGCTGGATCGTACATGTACCTACGACGAGTATATTCAAGAGCAGAGAGACCGTGCCTTAGCCTCTAAAAAATAGAGATCATACAGAAGCGTTTCAATTGATATAAATACAGAAAACAAAAAAAGAATGGAGTTTTTAAAAGAAAAAACCCATTCTTTTATTTTTTTTGTTGTCGAAAAAATCCCTATTATAATGAAGGTTATGTGAATTTGTCTCCTTTAAAGTTGATTCGCTGCTTATAATGTTATATAATTATCAGCGTTATAGATTAAGAAAAAGAGGTTAGCTATGGAACAAAATACGCCTAATATAGGTTCAAGCCGAGTGAAACAATGGTTTTTATTAAAGAAAGAATCCCTTGGCATAATTGGAATGATTGCAATTATTTTTGTGTGGGTGAAGTTATTTCTGTTTTATCAATTCATGTCTGTGCAATCTAACTTTATATTAATATGGTTTATTACTGGAGGACTAATTTATTTATTTTTTTCGTCTTTTAAGAATAAATGGATACCGGCATGTGTGTATTTAATTTTTTCGATTCTAATGTTTGCAGATGTTGCTTATGCAAGCTTTTTTAACCGCTATTTATCCATAAATATGTTAGGAGCAGCAGGCTTTTTAGGGGATGTGGGCGCAAGCATAAAAGCAGTTTTAAAACCTAAATTTTTTCTGCTTTTTTTAGATAATATATTAATCTTTATTACTTTATTCCGAAATCATTTTCTTTTAAAGAATAAAGAAAATACGGAAATTTCCTTTGATTCCGCTTTGCAAGAAGAAATTGAAGGAGATTATGACAGGCATGAAGAACATCAAGAGGGAAATAAAAATGAATTTGAGCCAAAGGAGCAGATGGATTCATCCTATGAGCACTCTGAATCTTTTTCAGAGGAAAACAAAACAGAAATGGGGCAGAGGAAATGAAGTTTTTTCAGTTCTATTATAAATTTTTTACAAATTTAATAGATTTTTTTCGTACAATAGTCGCGCGTATATTGCAAGATACTAAAACAATATGCAAGAGCACAAAAAAGAAGATTCGGACTGTGACCATCTGGGTTTTAGCGTTATTGATTCTGACTAATCCGATTGCAAGTCCTCTTTTTACATCAATTGATAATCAGGAATTCTTTTCTTATCACATCCGAGATTTGCTTCAAGGATTAACCGGAGGCGTTTTCGGTCAGGAAAAACAAGATTACTATTTAGCAACAGGAACTTATGAAAATCAAATTGACGGGCCGCTTTTTGGTGCAGCAAAAGGAAAAAATCTTATTTTGATTCAGGTGGAAGCTTTACAGAATATTATGATTAACGCATCTTATAATGGACAAGAGTTGACGCCAAACTTAAATCAGCTGATTAAAGAACAAGGTAGCCTTTATTTTGACCATTATTATCAGCAATTGGGAAGCGGGAACACTTCAGATTCTGAATTTGTCACAAATAATTCTTACCTAGGGAGTATTGAGAGTTATACATATCAGTTGTATGAAGATAATTATTTTAAGGGTCTGCCTTGGATATTAAAAGAGCAGGGTTATCAGACTGCAGTATTTCATGGATACAATAAGACCTTCTGGAATCGTGAGAGCATTTATCCGAAATTAGGGTTTGATACTTTTATAAACAGTGATGTTTTAAAAAATGATAATATTATCGGCATTGGAGGCGGTAATATAACTGGTATCAGCGATGCTGCATTCTTCCAGCAATCGACCGAAATTCTAAAGACGATGCAGCAGCCGTTTTATAGTTTCTTAATTACTTTATCTAGTCATCATCCGTTTAAACTTCCTAGTGAGCTATCACAAATAACTCTAGCGGAAGAAGACAAGGATACGCTCTTTGGAGATTACATCAACAGTGTCTGCTATGCGGATCAATGTTTAGGCATGTTTTTGGACTCACTGAAAGAGAATGGGCTTTATGATAACAGTGTGATTGCGCTGTATGGAGACCATTTTGGGCTGCCGCAGACCGATGCAGACGTCCAAGCGCAGGTTAGTAAATTCCTTGGCTACGATTATAAACTGAATCATATGATGAATATTCCATTGATTATTCATCTGCCGAACAGCGATGTAAACGAAACTCTTTCCATTACAGCCGGTGAATCGGATTTTTTGCCAACAATCAGTTATTTACTTGGATTAGAGCATTTGGATACCTTATATTTGGGACAAAATCTCCTTACGGCAAAATCAGGGTTTGTTTTTGAACAGACACATTTGCTGAAAGGCTCTTTTATCAATGATGATATTGTATTTGAAATGTCCAGAGATGGTGTCTTTTCTCACAGTAAAGCATGGCGTTTAGATGATGGGAGCGAAGTGGATGTGAGTCCGTATGAGACGGAATCTTTAAGAGCGAAGAAACTGATAGAGCTATCAGACTTTTATCTGAAAAATGATGTGCTCCGTAAAGCTTTGCTGCAAGGATTAAATATAGATGAAATTGTAAACGGAACCGTAGCAGAGACAGAAAAGCCGGAATTTGTATATACAGCAACAGCAAAAGATATAAAAGAAGACAGTGAACTAGACAAAATAGTAAAGTCAGGAGATGAAGTAACGATTTTAGTCACCCCTTCTGCGGATTGGCAGGAAGCGGATGCGTCAAAGGTTTTTTTTATGGATTTAATTAACTATTTGCAGGAAAATAAAAATTTAAAGGCATTGATGAATTTAGATGAAGATGCTATTTCTATGCTTCGTTACTTAAAGAATGACCAATTGGATACCGGTGATAATGATGCAGTAGCGGCAAGAAAAGAAGTTGTTTCTCGCCTTATTCCTGTTTTGCATAGCTTTGATCTCTATACGAAGACAGAGTATGAAGGGTTTAAAGATGTCATGGTAACTTTGAAGAAAAATTCTTATACGATTCCTGAAGTGAAGGATTTTCTTGAACAGAATAAGCCTTGGGCTGTGGCGATTAATGTAGATGATGCAAACGAGGAAAATTTGGCTTACGTCTTGAAACGGAAGAGTGAGTTTGTATATGGATATGGCTCCTCTGCCGGTCATGATGAAACGAGTTTAAAAAATATCGGATTTGATGGATTTATAGTAAAACCTGTGCAAGCACCGCTCCCACAGTAAAAGCCAAGAGCATACTGCTAAACCAGATCAGCAAGCTTTGCAGGAGAGATTGTTCTTTTATTAATACAGCGAAAGAAGCAAAGCAAGGAACAAAGAGGGTCACTACAGTAAGGACAATTACGATTTGTGGTTCATTTAAAAGTCCATCAGATATCATAGAATAGAGATGGGCTGCTCCTAAATCTTTTTTTATCATACACATGAGAAACAATCCGGAAGTTTGAGGCGGCAAGCCTAAAATTGAGGTGGTTAGAGGTTCAAGATGCTGATAAAGGAAAGCAAACCCGTTAAAATAAGCAAGTAAAGAAAGTAATATACTGCCTAAAACAAACATCGTTCCTGCGTCATGGAGAAAGTGCTTTGTTTTTTGGGCAGTTTTTTTTAATAAATTCAGAGCAACAGGTCTCCTTAATGGAGGAAGAACCAAAAATAATTCGGAAGATTTCCCGGGCAGTGTACGATTCAGAAAAATCCCAATGAAAAAGAAGAGAGACAGAATCGTAAAGAGATAAATACAAAGTGATGGAAACGACAGCTGTGAAGAAATGGCTAAAAGAATTGCAAATTGTGCAGAGCAGGGAATTCCGATACAAAGAAGCGCCGATGCAATTAATCGCTCTCGTTTTGTTCCTAAAATACGCGTTGTGATGAGCGCCATCGTAACACAACCAAAGCCTAATAGAATTGGAATAACAGCTTTTCCGTTTAATCCAAATTTAGAAAAGATACGATCCATTAAAACAGCGATACGACATAGAATCCCGCAATCCTCTAAAATAGAAAGAAGAAAGTGAAAGCCTGCAACGAGGGGAAGTAGTAACCCAAATAGATAGATCGGAACCATAGTCAAAAGGCCGTACTCTCCAATAAGAAGATAGCCTGATAATGAATCGGTTGAAAAAAAAGGTTCAAGCAGTCCCGTGATCCAATTAAAGTAGAATGTTCCCATCAGGAAATCTTCTGTAAAGTGAATGACTTCCTGTGCAAGAACTTTTCCAAGAATAAAATATATGGCAGATGCAATCAGCATTAGAAAAAGAAATCCAAAAAATGGATGAATGAATAAAAGCTCGCACTTGGAAAGCTTATTTCTAGTAATGTAAGAACTTTTTAAAAGACGATTGATTTCTTTTCTACGGATCTGATTTGCTTCTTCCTTGTATTCAGGTGCGCTTAAAAATGGAAGCTTATGTGAATAGGGCACAAAGGGTTGTCCCGTACATCCACCATTAAGAATAACATGCTTCATTTGAGAAACACCATTTCCTTTTCGCCCCGACACTGCAACGATAGGGACACCGAAACGTTTGAATAAAGTGTCAAAATCTATGTAGATGTGTTTTTTTCGTACTTCATCCATCATATTGACTAAAATGATCATAGGTTTTCCTAAATCAATCAACTGTGATGTCAGAAATAAATCTCTATGAAGCTGTGTTCCATCTATTACGTTTACAATGAGATCCGATTGTAGGACTGCGCTTAAAGTAACACGTTCTTCTTCATTTTCACAAGATAAACCAAAAACGCCGGGTGCATCCATAACTCGTAGATTTTCAAATGTGCCTTCCGTTATTTCTACAGTTGTTCCGGGGAAGTTTGATACTTCAGCATAAATGCCGGTAATATGTTGAAATAGTACAGATTTTCCAACGTTAGGGTTACCGACTAAGGTAAGCAAAGGGTGTTCTTTCATTTAAAGCCTCCCTATTTGTAATAAAGTGATTTTAGAGGAATGATTCTTATATTCTGTGTTAAAAGATAACCAATTGCAATTTGTTGGTTTTCGACTAATAGCACAATGGGACCGTGGCGAAGTTTTTCTAAACATAAAACTGAGCTCCCCTCCATCATTCCCAGACGGAGCGCTTGACTTCGAACGTCAGTATTTGGAATGGAAAGTATTTGTACAGACTGATTTTTTCTTATTTGAGAAAGGGGGAGTGAGAATCCAAAAGATGTATATTTTTTTTTCATGTTACTCTCCTTTATGCTATACTATATGTATAGCATGGAATGCATATTCGATTGATTAAAAGTATACGTAGGGGGAAAAATGGAAACACTTTTTATAATTGTTATTCTATTCATTTTTGGAATATTGGGAGCATTGGGGTTAGCTGGTGTAAAGCAGGAAATTAAGAGTACGAGGCAAGAAACTTTGCAGTATATTCAGAGAAGTTTTCAAGGCTTGGGTGAATTGCTGAATGCAACACAAAAGCAGACAGCAGATTTGCAGGATAAGCGACTGGCAGAACTGACTGGACAGCTTTCAGAACGAGTGAATACGTTACAGAAAACAGTAAACGTAATGCTTGGGCAATTGGACAATCGATTAAAAGATAATTCTATTCAAAATGAACAAAAATTGGATAATATAAGAAGCATGATAGAAATTCGTCTATCCTCATTGCAGGAGGATAACGGTAAGCGTCTAGATCAAATGCGCCAGACTGTTGATGAGAAACTGCAAAAGACGTTAGAAGAACGTATCGGTCAGTCTTTTCAGCTTGTGAGCAATCGTTTGGAACAGGTTTATAAAGGATTGGGAGAAATGCAGACACTTGCTTCTGGTGTAGGAGATTTAAAAAGAGTGCTTTCCAATGTAAAAACCAGAGGTATTCTAGGAGAGATACAATTGGGAGCTATTTTAGAACAGATACTATCACCAGAGCAATACGAAGAAAATATTACAACCAAAAAAGGAAGTACGGAGAGAGTTGAGTTTGCAATTAAGCTTCCTGGCGAAAATGAGGAAGTGGTTTATCTCCCAATTGATGCAAAATTTCCTGCTGATGCGTATTCCAGATTAATGCAGGCATATGAAAATAACGATCGTATAGAGGCGGAGGCAGCTGGTGCAATTTTAGAACGAACGATAAAATCGTTTGCAAAGAGTATACGTGATAAATACATAGAGCCACCGCAGACTACTGATTTTGCGATTATGTTTCTTCCGTTCGAAGGATTATATGCCGAAGTTGTAAGAAGAGGGTTAATCGAAACTCTTCAAAGGGAGTATAAAGTAAATATAGCGGGGCCGACAACAATGGGAGCTTTGCTCAATAGTTTACAGATGGGATTTAAAACATTGGCAATTCAGAAACATTCCAGTGATGTATGGAATGTTCTTGGTGCCGTCAAAACAGAATTTGATAAATTTGGCGATGTTTTAGCGGCGACCCAGTTCCGTATTACTCAGGCTAATGCGGAGCTGGATAAATTAGTCGGGACACGAACACGTAAAATCCAAAGTAAGCTTAGAAATGTAACAAGCTTACCGGAAGACAGTAGCCGCATAGTATTAGATATTGATTCGACAGAGCTTGGAGAAAACGAAGGATGAGCATATTTGTAATTGCAGATTTACACTTATCGTTGTCAGTGGATAAGCCAATGGATATTTATGGCGGCCAATGGGTAAATCATGCAGAACGCATTAAAAAAAATTGGATGAAGCTTATTAAAGAAGAGGATACAGTTATCATTCCCGGTGACATTTCTTGGGGATTGCGCTTGGCGGAAGCGATGGAAGATTTAAAATGGATCGACGATCTGCCGGGTAAGAAGGTATTGTTTAAGGGAAACCATGATTTATGGTGGAATTCGATTGGAAAATTGAATAAGCTTTTTGAACATTTGACATTTATACAAAACACTTATTATGAAACTGAAAATCACAGAATCTGTGGATCGAGAGGATGGACTTGTCCAGGAGAATCCGGATTTACGCAGCAGGATCAAAAAATTTATCAAAGGGAGCTTGGGCGCTTGCGTCTTTCCTTAGAAAATGCGGTTAAGAATGGAGAGAGCAGCAAAGAGCTTATCGCTGTGCTGCATTTTCCACCAACCAACGAAAAATTGGAATCATCCGGGTTTACTGATATCTTTGAAGAGTTTGGTGTTAAAAAAGTTGTTTACGGACATTTACATGGAAGAGAAGCATATAAAAACGGATTGCAGGGAATGAAAAACGGAATTGAATATTACTTGACTTCTTGTGATAAATTAGAGTGTGTTCCTTTGCAATTAGAAAAGGAATCATAAAGTGAAAATTACTGATTAAAAATTAAAAGAAAAGAGGGATAGGATGAAACGAGTGACATTGATTGTTCTGGATAGTTTGGGAATCGGGGAGTTACCGGATGCAGCTGAATATGGAGATCAGGGGGCAAACACGTTAAAGCATATTGCTGAAAAGATGACAAGTTTTCATATTCCAAATTTGCTTCAACTTGGATTTGGCGGAATTGATGGTGTGTCAGGAATTGGAAAAGTGCAAAATCCGATCGGCTCTTATGGACGCCTAGCTGAAAAATCGAAAGGCAAGGATACCATTACGGGGCATTGGGAAATTGCAGGCCTCTTGACGGAAGTACCGTTTAAGACTTTTCCAAAGTTTCCCGATCAATTTATGAAAGAATACGAAAAGGCTATCGGTCGAGAGACATTGGGGAATTATGCAGCTTCCGGCACAGAGATTATTAAAGAGTTGGGGGAAGAACATAAGAAAACTGGAAAACCAATCGTATATACCTCAGCAGACAGTGTATTTCAGATAGCAGCAAATACAGAGGTGATCCCTTTGGAAGAACTATATCACTTCTGCGAAATTGCAAGAAAGATGCTGGTTGGAGAAGTTCAAGTCGGCCGTGTCATTGCTCGACCTTTTACAGAGAAGAACGGTGTCTATACCAGAACTTCCGATCGTAAGGATTATGCGGTTTCTCCAACGGGAAAAACGGTTTTGGATCATGTAAAGGATTCGGGGAAGACCGTTTATGCTGTTGGAAAAATCAGTGATATCTTTAATCATCAGGGGGTAACGGAATCCGTTCATACTTCGGGAAATATGGATGGAGTCGATCAGACAATTGCAGCATTAAAGCAAGAATTTAATGGACTGTTGTTTACAAATCTCGTGGACTTTGATTCTTTGTATGGTCATCGGAGAGATCCACAGGGATATGGAAAAGCAATTGAGGCGTTTGATCGACGACTTCCTGAAATTATGGAAAATATGGGAGAACAAGACATTCTGATGCTTTGTGCTGACCACGGTAATGATCCCGTGCACAGCGGATGGGATCACACCAGGGAACATGTACCGATTCTTATTTATGGAAAGGCGGTAAAAGCAGGTGTAAATTTGGGAACCAAAAAGGCTTTTGCTGATATTGGGGCAACTATTTCGGAGTATTTGGGGGTCGCTCCAACAGAAATCGGAAGCAGTTTTTGGAGTGAGATTAAAGCTTGAGGGACGATTATGAATATGAATGATATGATCTTAAAAAAGAGAGAGGGAAAGACATTAACACGGGAAGAAATTCAATTTTTTATTTCTGGATATACAAAAGGAGTGATTCCTGATTACCAGGCAGCAGCATTATTGATGGCAATTTTTTTTCAGAAATTAACGGATGAAGAAACGTTTTATTTAACAGAAGCGATGCAGCATTCCGGTGATATCATTGATTTATCTGCAATAAAGGGAATCAAGGTCGACAAGCATAGTACCGGAGGCGTTGGTGATAAAACAACATTAATTGTAGCACCAATTGCGGCAGCTTGTGGCGTTCCGATTGCAAAAATGTCGGGAAGGGGTTTGGGTTTTACAGGCGGAACCATCGATAAATTAGAATCCATTCCCGGTTTTCGGACTGTACTTGAACCGGAAGAATTTGTAAATCAAGTCAATGAGATTGGACTTTCTGTAATTGGTCAGACTGCGCACATTGCAGCAGCAGATAAGAAATTGTATGCACTTCGAGACGTTACAGCTACAGTAGACAATGCATCTTTGATTACGTCAAGTATTATGAGCAAAAAATTGGCAGCGGGAAGTGATGCCATTATCTTGGATGTAAAATGTGGAAAAGGTGCATTTATGGAAGAGATGGAAGAAGCGGAACATCTAGCAAATCTTATGGTGTCTATAGGAAAGTCTGCGGGAAAGAAAACAATTGCGATCATTACTGATATGAACCAACCTCTTGGAAATGCAGTTGGAAACAGCTTGGAAGTGCAAGAAGCAATCAATACCTTAAAAGGGGATGGACCGAAGGATATAGAAGAACTCTGTCTACGGTTGGCGTCCTATATGATTTTTGTAGGTGAAAAAGCAGATTCACCAGAACACGGCTATCAATTAGCACAGGAAGCGCTAGACACGGGAAGTGCATATAGAAAATTTTTAGAATTTGTAGAACGTCAAGGCGGGATTGTTTCAAAGGAGCACGGTGATATTTCTTTGTCGCCAGCTGCTTATGAGAGTAAACTTTTTGCGAAGGAAGAGGGATATCTCTTGGAAGTAGAAGCAAAAAAGATCGGAGTCGCATCTCAACATACCGGAGCTGGAAGAGAAACGAAAGAAGATACCATTGATCTTTCAGCTGGAATTCTACTTCATAAAAAGATAGGTGATGCTGTGAAAAAAGGGGAGTGTTTAGCAACTGTTTATGGTAACAGAGAGGATAAAGTACAAAGAGCGATGACCGAACTGGAAGATGCATTTACTTTCAGTAAAAAGATGCCTCGAAAAATATCTCTGATAAAAAAAATCATTGAGTAAGGGGCAGAGAAAGGATAACCATATTCATGAAAAAAGTGACTGCTATTAATAAAGCAATCTTTATATTAAATGAATTTACTAAAAAACCATATTCCTACACAGCGAAAGAACTAAGTGAGAAATTAGGGTTCAGTAAGCCGACCGTACACCGCATATTAAATGAATTGGAGGAATTTCGATACATTCGGCGCACTTATGATGGCTTATACACAATTGGATACAAAGCTTATCAAGTAGGCATAATTTATGCGAATCACACAGATATTTTTTTAGAGATTCGAAGGATAATTGATGAAGTTGCCAGAAAAACGGGGGAACAGGTTGGCTATGCTGTATTGGAAGGAACGGATGTGGTGAGTATTTATGAATCACAAATGCAGGATTCTAGGATTCGCTATATTGCCGGTGCGGTTTATCCAATTAATGCAGGTTGCTACGGAAAAGTATTGATGGCGTTTTCACATTCAATTAATGAGTTGCGTGAGATTGTTCCTAATTTGAATTTAGAAAGAGTTTCGCCCGGAGCGATCATGGACCCGAAAGTGCTATTAAAGGAATATGAAAAGATAATCGCAAAAGGGTATGCTGACAGTATAGATGAATATTTAGATGGCACGGTTGGATTAGGGGTTCCTGTTTTTTTTCATGATGGTAGTCTTCATGGTTGTATCTCCTTGGGTGCGATCAAATCGAAACAGTTTGATGAAAATAAAGAAAATTATATAAAGGATTTATTAGAAGCATCACGAAGTATCAGCTTGATTTTGATATAGAGAATGATTTATCGGCACATAGCAAAAAATTCAAGGTCATTTTGATACGAATAGTACACAACAAATTGATATATTTGGGTTAAGGATATCGATACTGAGAAACACAACTACTAAAGGGTACAGAAATTAATTAAGCGATGAATAAGGATTGAATGTATAGGGCTATAAGCCCTCATTACCGGTCAGCGTCTAAAGGGCGCTGATTTTCTTTTTGTTCAAGTTGAGGGGAGGTGTAGTACTCAATTAACCCTTGAAAGTTTCGGTATACTCTTTCACACTTAATTGATTTAAATCAATGTCATGCTTTTTCCATTCTTGAATGTATTTTTTTATTCTCCTTTCGTTTAGCCCCATGATGCTTATATAATAGGTTTTTTATAAAAATGTTGGTTTTCATATTAGTATTTTAGGTTTGCATGATTATCAGATATCATTAACGCACATTTTCCTCTAAGATAATAAATAAAAAGTCTGATAAATCAGTCTTATTTTTATTGACGTTGTGCGGAGCAAGTGATATACTACATAAAAGTCCATATACTGACCCCATTCCACATTGTGGACTTTTGGAAGTGTGTAATCATATATCGATTGCAAAGCATAAGAAAAGATTAATTGAATAAGAAAGGAGGGATATCATGTTAGACATCCTCATCAAATCTGCACAGTACCCTGATTATGAGAAAGGCGAAATGCTCAATGGTGACATTGGTATCAAAGATGGAAAAATTTTGAAAATAGGAAAGGTTACAGAATCTGCGAAGCAAGTTATTTCTGCTGAGGGAAAGGTTGTTTCTCCCGGTTTTATTGATATTCACATGCATGAAGAAGATTTTATCAATGAAGGGGAGCGGTATGTTATTTCAGAGATGATGTTGAAAATGGGGGTTACGACTTGCTTAGGCGGAAACTGTGGTTTACAGCATCAAAGTGTAAGAAGCTTTAAAAAAACAATCTCACGTTTGGGTGGAGCCCCAGTGAATTATATGCTGCTTGCCGGCTATAACAGCATGCGTACTCAAGCAGGAATGGGGCGCTATGAGGAAACACCGGAGATCCTTGTATCAGAAATTTCTAAAAAGATTAAAAAGGAAATTGAAGATGGCGCATTTGGAGTTTCTTTTGGATTGGAATACGATCCTGGGATTACCTTTGATGAAGTTATTAAGGTGCTAAATGAGCTGACTTATGATGATATCTTTGTATCGATGCATTATCGTGAAGATTCAGCAGGATCTTCGGATGCAATTAGGGAAATGATTGAGATTGCAAAGGTATCAAAGAAAAAGTTCCAAATTTCACATTTGAGTAGCTGTTCTGCAATGGGACAAATGAAGGATGCATTAAAGGAAATCAATGATGCAATTGTAGAAAATCCAAAATTAGATTACGACACCTATCCGTACAATGCTTTTTCAACTAGTATTGGTTCAGCTGTTTTTAATGAGGGATGCTTTGAACGCTGGAATAAAAGCTATGAGGATATACTTTTGACGGATGAGCCATATAAAAACTGTTTTTGTGATAAAGAACTGTTTGTAAAGGCGAGAAGTGAACATCCGCAAATGTTGGCAGTTGCATTTGTCATGAATGAAGAAGAAATTTCTGAGGCGATTTCTAATCCATATGGGATGATTGCAAGCGATGGGATTATTAATAATGGGAATGGGCATCCTAGAGCAGCCGGGACTTTTCCAAGAGTACTTGGGCGGTATGTGAGAGAAACAAAATGTATCTCTATGATTAATGCATTGCGCAAGATGACGTTTGAACCAGCGAAGCGATTAGGATTAAATCAGAAGGGGCAAATTCAGGAAGGATTTGATGCAGACCTAACTATATTTGATCCAAAAATTATTATGGATGGAGCAACTTTTGAGGATATTACGGTTGCGCCAATCGGAATTAATTTTGTGCTCCTGAATGGGAGTATTGCATTGAAAGACGGAAAACTTATCAATGATCGACTTGGCCAGTTTATTTCTTCGGAATTAAAAAAAAATTACACTTAAGAGGAGGCCTTTAATATGGAAACGAAAAAGAAATTACAAGTACCGCACGTTTATATCTTATTAATTGGTATTATTTTAGTTTGTTCTGTGCTTACTTATATCATTCCGGCCGGACAGTATCAAATGATGACTCTTGAAAGCGGGAGAGAGGTTGTTGATCCATCTTCTTTCCAAAATGTTGAAAATACCCCTGTAAATCTGATGGGGTTCCTTACTTCCATACCGAGAGGAATGGTTGAAAGTGCCAGTATTATTTTCTTTATTTTTATTGTAGGGGGGAGCTTTACTGTTTTACAGGATACCGGAGCAATTGAAGCTGGACTTGGACGTCTTACGAAAGCTTTATCCGGAAGTGAAATTATTATTATACCTGCAATTATGATTGCATTTTCTTTAGGCGGAGCAATTATTGGTATGGCAGAGGAGACATTGCCGTTTATACCAATTATGGTCAGTTTGGCAGTTGCGATGGGTTTTGACTCGATGACAGGGACGGCTATGGTCTTATGCGGAGCAGGCTGCGGCTTTGCCGGAGCTTTTATGAACCCGTTTACAATCGGGGTTGCACAGGGAATTGCAGGGTTACCGTTATTCTCTGGAATGACACTTCGTATCGCTTTATATATCTGCATGCTGGTTGTGACCATTACTTTTGTCATCCTTTATGCAAGAAAGGTAAAAAAAGATCCAAAATTATCCTCGATGTACGATGTTGACGTCGCGCGGGAAGATAAGCTTGATTTGTCTAATCTGCATGAATTTGGGGGAAGAGAAAAACTGATTTTATTGGTATTTGCTGCATCCATTGTTCTTTTAATTTATGGTGTTATAAAATACGGATGGTATATGAATGAGATTGCTGCACTCTTCTTGGGGATGGCTATGATTGTAGCTGCAATTGGACGGTTAGGTTTTAATGGATTTGCAAATTCTTTGGGAAAAGGAATGGCTGATGTAGCGGCTGGTGCGTTGATCGTTGGATTTGCCAGAGGAATTCTTGTCGTTATGACAGATGGAAACATCATACACCCAATTCTTTATGGTGCTGCAACTTTCTTAGGGAAACTTCCGGCAGCGGTAACTGCAGTTGGAATGTACATTTTCCAGTGTTTCTTAAACTTTATTGTACCTTCAGGAAGCGGACAAGCGGCTGTATCAATTCCAATTATGGCACCATTAGCAGATCTAGTAGGTGTTACAAGACAAACGGCTTGTTTGGCATTTCAATTAGGGGATGGGATTTCTAATATATTTACACCGACCTCTGGTTACTTTATGGCAGGATTGGCACTTGCTAAAATTCCTTGGACGAAATGGGCAAAATGGATACTTCCTCTCATCTGTTTGCAATATACTATAGGTGCAATATTTGTTATAATTGCACAGATGACAAATTTTGGACCATTTTAATTTTTAAGCACTTAAAAGGAGTGAGCTATGAAGGAACGTATTAAAAAAAATGCGAAAGAGTATCTTAACGATGCCTTTCAAATAGCGAATTATTTATATGAAAATCCTGAGCTGGGATATCAGGAAGTAAAAGCTTGCGAAGCACTATGTAATGCTTTTAAAGAAGTTGGATTTGAGGTAGAAAGAAATATTTATGAAATTCCAACTGCTTTTAAAGCTACTTACGATAGTGGGAAAGAAGGAGCTAATATTGTTTTATGTGCAGAATATGATGCATTACCGGATATTGGACATGGATGTGGTCATAATCTGATTTGTTCAATGGCATTTCTCGCTGCAGTTGCTTTGAAACCGATTCTTCCTGAAATTGGAGGAAAGGTTGTTGTTTTTGGAACGCCGGCGGAAGAAACAAGTGGTGCAAAGGTTGAGATGGCTGAACGTGGTGCTTTTGACGATGCTTCTATTGCCATGATGGCACATCCCGCTCCGGTTTCTGAAGAAAGCGGCTCTTCTCTCACTTTGATACCTTTGCAGTTTCAGTATTATGGAAAGGCTGCGCACGCAGCTGCTTCTCCGGAAGAAGGAATCAATGCACTGGATGCGGTGATTTTACTTTATAACGGAATTAATGCAATGCGTCAGCATGTTCCAAATGATGTGCAGTTTCACGGATACATTTCAAATGGAGGATCGGCACCTAATATTGTTCCCGATTTTGCAGAAGCGCGCTTCTATATTCGTGCAAAGAAAAAAGCGACTGCAGAAGCTGCGATAGAACGTGTAAAAAAGATTGCAGAAGGTGCTGCTTTAATGACAGGTGCACGCTTGGAAATGTCACATTTTGAAGCAACTTATTACGATCTAGTAACCAATCATGCGTTATTAGAAGCATTTACTGCAAATCAAGAGGCACTTGGAGATCATGTAAAGCCTGCGGAAGCTGGCATTGGTTCTTTGGATTTGGGAAATGTAAGCTATAAGGCACCTTGTGTTCATGGCTGGATTGGATTTAACGATTCTTCATTAGTAATTCATTCAAGAGAATTTGCAGATCGTACGGTAACTGATGAAGGAAAAGAGCTACTCTTCCGAGGTGCATGCACGATGGCACTTACTGCATATGATGTTCTTACAGATAAAGAGCTTCTTGCTCGTATACGAAAAGAATTTGAAGTTGCTAAATAAGCTAGGTCAGTTTGTATAAGTATTTGTTTAAAAGGTCAGAGTCCAGCTTTTCTGAGCAGACTCTGACCTTTTTATCGTGAATCTAAATGGAGAGTGTTAAAAATCCATAGGTGCAGAATACATCGCTTGGAATGTATATGGAAAAGTGCTATAATTAATAAAAGGCTTCGATAAAATACAGATTAAATAAGAGTTATAAAAGGGAAAATCAATTATAAAATCAAGCCTTTCTCCGATTCAAAAATAAAATTTTTTATAGGAACTTTTAATTTGCTGCTTCAAAAAGGTAGGCTTTTTACTAAATTTTTATTAGGCAGTGATATTAAACGAAAATTTAATACCAAAGATGCAGTATGTCGCATCTTATTTTTTTGTTTATGTTTTATTTTTAAGCCTTTTGAATTTGAGAATAAAGCATAAATAATTGATATTATAATAGGACGCACAATGTGTTTCTAAAAATTGTAGATAAATCATGTTATAAGAAAAAGATTAGAATTAAAGGGTGAAATTTAATAACCGCATAATCAATATGCTCTGTTAGAGCCATTTTATCCCGCTAAGTAAAAAATTATCCGAGTAGAAGCAAGATATCTTGTATATGAAATAAAATTAGCAGAAGAGGTACGAAAAAAATGAATTATATAACGCACGCATTAGGAGGAGTTGCTGCAGGATTTGCTGTTATTTCAGCAGTAGGGGTCCATGAGCCAGTTCAAGAAAGCATAATAATGACAGGAGCAGTATTGGGATCATTATTTCCAGATATAGATCACCCAAAAAGCTGGATTACAAATAAAGTACCGCTTGCGGGCACGATCATTTCCAGATTATTTAAGCATAGAGGCTTTTTGCATACACCATTATTTATTCTGATTACATGGGCGTTCATATCTTTTTTTACTCCAATTTGGATACAAGAAGCAGCAGAATTATATAGGATAGTGTTATTTTTTAATGGATTCATCCCTGGGATGCTGTCTCATTTAATCTTAGATACACTTAATGTACAAGGAGTCATGTGGTTATATCCTATATCGCGAAAACGATTTAACCTTTTGTCGATTCGAACGGGAGGTTTTGGGGAGGCTGTTGTTTGTGCAGTTTTAAGTATTATGCTTTTTGGACAATATAAGGGCTTTTAGCCTTTTTTCTCTTGCACAAAGTTGAGAACTATGATATATATTAGATAAGAAAAGGATTACCGCTTTTGGTAGGGCGGCAGATCCTAGATAGAATGAGCCACCTTTTTTAGGTGGCTTTCGTTATTTCTTACTGTGTAAACACAGAGAAATGACTGCTACAATTAATAATCCAAATTGAAATAATTCAGAGTATGTAATCATTGCATCACCCCCCTTCAGGGAAAGTGATCCGCCACCAAGCGATAATCCTTATAGTAAGTATAACAGAAAAGAAATTTTATTTCCTTAGCTTTCAAAGAAAAAATCTTTTACTGTTATCACCCTGATACACCTTGTGGAAATAAGAAGTTTTTGATTCCAGCATTTCCACTTTATATATATATATGTTGGATTTAAAGAGATGCAGCCGATCGAAGTGACACACTGTAGAGTTGAAATAAAGAATTAGATCGTAATTTCATAGGAATGATTTTCTAACAAACAACTTAAAAGGTTTACAATAATATGTAAAATGTAAAATGTAAAAACCTTAAGAACAAAATGATAAAAGCGAGTGTTTTTTAAATTCAAGTCTTATGGATTTTAAAATATTTTTCTTGAATTACAAACAATTTCAAGGTAGGATAAAAATAGAACAATAGAATTTCTAATCATAAATTTACGGAAAAGAGAACGAGGGGATAGCGTGTAGTTTAAGTTAGAGAAAAGAATGCGATTGAGATGAGTAATAGAAGAAAACAATCGCTTGATTATAAAGCATAGGGGGAAAATTTTAAATGAAAAAGATATCTGTTATTACATTGACGGCGATACTGCTCTTTACAACTTCAGCAGTTTACGCTGTGAAACAGCAAACATATAAAGACCTGAAAGCAACCAATTGGGCTTATGAATCTATTCAGGCCATGTCAGATAAGGATGTTATGAAAGGCTACCCAGACTCGAGTTTTAAGCCTCAAAGTACAGTGACTTATGGTGAGTTCATTAAAATGATGGTGGTAGCAGTAACAGGAGAAGTATTGAAGGTAGCGGAAAAGCCGCACCATTGGGCACATAACTACTATAAAGAAGGGTTGGAACTGAGTTTATTTGAGGAATCAGAGATCGATATTACTATGCTCGATCAGCCGATTCCTAGAAGTGATATGGCGCTCATCATAAGTAATGGATTGGAAAAGACCGGAATTGAAAACTACTCAAAGATTGAGGCGATGGTCAAGGATGTAGAAAGCACTACAAAGTACAGCTATCAGATTATCAAGTCTTATGCAGCAGGCATTCTTTCCGGTTATAGTGATGGCACGTTTAAACCACAAGGTACTTTGACACGTGCAGAGTCTTCCTTAGTGCTGTATCGATATATCGATGAGAGAAAGAGAACACCGATTAAAATTAATGAGAAAAAGACTCTAAATGACGTGGAAAACAACACAGAAAATATTGATGCCAAGGAAAGTGTGATTTAAATATTTTATTTCATAAATTTTAATGATTTGTATAAATCATCATAACCTTTTATATAATAATTTTCAATAGAGTAAGTTATTTCTTCGTCAGGAGATAAATTATAAACAGTAACTCTTGAATTTTTCTTCGATTGTAAAATAGATAATCCGTCAGTATAATATATTTTTATAGCAAAATCGTTTGGATCAGCAGGGTCCCATAGCTTCGAATATAATATCATTCATAATGCAGGGCAGCCAAAAATGGAAGAAGATGCTCTGATGCGAGATGCAATCATTGGACAGTATAGATGGACAAAAGGGTGAGAGCTTAGAAGAACCATTAATGAAAAACTACAGTTAGTTGAAACGAGGAGCTTTACATGAGAGAATTATCAAAATTACCCAATATAGGTAGAATTGTAGAAATGCAATTAGAGAATGCAGGAATTAAAACAATAGAAGAATTAAAGGCAGTTGGAAGTAAAGCGGCTTGGTTAAAAATCCGAGAAACGGATCCTTCAGCCTGTATTCATAGGCTATATGGGTTAGAAGGCGCCATAAGAGGAATAAAGAAAAGCTCTCTGCCAGAAGATGTAAAGCATGACTTGCGAGATTTTTTTGAATCGTACCAGTAAGTAAAACGGTGTGAATGTAAAGGAGCAAATCAAATGATTGATGTATACCTGCCGGGTACAGGAGGTATGATTCCGCAAAAAGAACGGTGGCTTAGTTGCTGCTGGGTTGAACATCAAGGGAAAGCGATATTAATTGATTGCGGAGAAGGAACGCAAATTGCATTAAAAGAAAGCGGTTGTAAAATAAGCCATTTAAATACGATATTATTTACACATTTTCATGCAGATCATATAGCAGGACTTCCTGGGCTGCTGCTCACGCTTGGAAACCATGGAAAAAAAACACCGTTAACACTTATAGGGCCATCGGGGTTGAAAGGCATCTTTAATGCTTTAACAGTGATTGCGCCGGTTATACCTTATCCGATAGAAATAATTGAATTAAAAGGTGATAAAAATGTATTTAAAATTGATGGATCTGAGTTGATGTATGCTTCATTAACGCATAGTATTCCATGTTATGGATATAGCATTATATGGAAAAGAAAACCGATATTTAACCCACAAAAGGCGGACAAACTGGGAGTACCAAAAAAGTTCTTTAGAATTTTGCACACAGGAATGGCCGTGAAATTAGACGACGGGCGTATTATTGATCCGCAATCGGTTTTGGATGGAGTGCGTAATCCGATTAAGCTTTGTTATTGCACAGATACTTCATCGAATGATTCAATGATAAATCTTGCAAAAGATGCAGATTTATTTGTTTGTGAGGGAATGCACGGAGAACGTGACATGCAAAAAAAATTTGAAGGCAAGGGGCATATGCTGTTTCATGAAAGTGCATATATCGCAAAAAAAGCTTGTGTGAAGGAACTATGGCTTACACACTATAGTCCTGCTTTAAGAAATCCAGACGATTATGTTGAATCAGCGAGAGAAATTTTTCCATATACGAACGCTGCGCATGATGGAATGCATACAAAGCTTTAAAACAAAATTTACAGACTTTTTTTATATGGGCTTAGCTTTTGTTTTTCCACTTTTTGCTTTTCCTTGAATTTCCGGTACTGGGTCAGTATCATTTTTGGGTATGTGTGTTTTGTGGTTACTTTCTGTGCCATGAGGTTCTTTGGGATCTGGTCTTTTCATGCCTGCCTTAGCCATAATCGAACTCCTTTCCTTTTTTATATTTAATTTATCTAAAAATAATTGAATATTTTTTTCTTCTTCTGCTAAATTCGCATTGGTTCTTCCGAGCCTGTCACATAAACCCAGTAGAGCGACTTCAGTAATGTTTGCATTTTTTCTTAATCCTTCTAGATCAGAAAATGGCAGATCTTTAATCACAAATAAGATGTGCATATGATATTTGATTAAGGAACATACTTGATTTATAAAGTGTGTATCTTTCGTAAATGCGGACAAAAAATTATACGCTAATTCAGCTCCAGCTATATCATGCTTATAAGAGATAATTTTCCCTTTTTTTATCTTTGTTGTGGAGGGTTTCCCGATATCATGAAGGAGAGCCGCCCACATGAAAACCGAAGGATTACGGCTTTGTTTTTTTCTTTTAGCAGCTTCATCAATAACAAGCATCGTATGATTCCAAACACTGCCTTCTGGATGATAAAGTGGAGATTGCTTTGTTGACTGCATGGATAAAAATATTGAAAAAGGGTATTCCTTACAGCAATCCGATTCAATAAAATGATTCATAAAGTGGGATGGCGTGTTATTTGTCATTAAATTTTGATTGATCAATTCATAAATCTGTTTTTTGTTATCCATGGCTGCACCTCATTTTTTATTATTTATATTTGAGGGAGAAATATTCAAAAGAGATACATTTTTTTAATAATACGGTGCATATTAAGTTTGAGGTGATTTATATGAGCACATTAACACAAAAAGAAACGACATTATTGCAAGATGAGAAAAAACATGAAGAGATTTGCATAGAAAAATATAATAAATATGCATCTCAAGCATCCGATCCGCAGTTAAAGGCATTGTTTAAGGAATTAGAAAGCAAAGAGCAAGAGCATCTTAACACAATTAATCAAATGTTGAGCGGAACGGTTCCGACAATGAACACGGATCAGCAAAAGCCGCAAATGCAGGCAATGAGTCAGGCACAGAATGCTATGCAGCAGCCTACACAGTCACAGTCTACGATGCAGTCCCAGGTACTTGCACAATCGCAATCGCAACCACAAGGAAATGCATCTAATACTTCACAAAGTGATTGTTATTTATGTACAGATGCTCTTTCCACTGAGAAATTTGTATCTTCTACGTATAATACCGCTATATTTGAATTTAAGGATCCAAATATGCGGCAGGTTTTAAATCATATACAAAAAGAAGAACAAGAGCATGGTGAGCAAATTTATAATTATATGGCTCAGAATGGAATGTATAATTAGTCCTGCGTAGTAAAATTGAAGAACAATGATCATGACCGCTGTTAATACCAGCGGTCATGATTATTCCTACGGAATTTATCTTCCTTTGGTCTAAAATTCCTGATTCCACAATATCTTTTAGAGAGAAAGAGAGTGAGGGGGGTTTAGGTTGAATTTATATAAAAAGAAAAAAGGAATGCCGTTGGCTTTGTCAGCAGTATTAATTTTCGCTATTATTTTTACTTTTGTCGTTTCATTTTCTCATTTTTGGAGATTGCCTTTTATGGAATCATCTGTAAAGAAAGAAACTACTGCGGCACCATCTGCCGTAGAAATAAATACGGATGTTGCGGAGGGGAGTCTTAAAATTGATGCGAAATCAGCCGTGCTTTTAGATGCTGATTCGGGAATGGTAATTTATGAACAGAATAGTCACGAACAGTTACCTCCGGCTAGTGTAACGAAGATTATGACGATGTTGCTGTCGTTAGAAGCAGTAGAGAATGGGCAGATCAAGTTGCGTGATGAGGTGACAATTAGTGAGCGTGCAGCTAGTATGGGCGGCAGTCAAATGTATATGGAAGCCGGCGAAACGCAGAGCGTAGAAAATTTATTAAAAGGAATGGCAATTTGCAGTGCTAATGATGCGTGAAATAAACCAAACAAACGGAAAGTATTGAAAAATAAAGAATTTTATAGGATTATATTACAGAGATTGCAGGAGAAAAGCAATCTTTTTTTATTACATAAAAGAAATAGAGGTACAAGATGGCAGTATTCAGAGTTATGAAAAATCAAAATTATACCGTCGCTCCATTATTACTATACTGAAATGCTTTTAGTGCTGTCCCTCTAACACGGAAATAAATTTTTGCACCATAGTTGTATCCAACAATTGGTTGTATTCCTTGTCCTAATCCGATTAACGGCATGTAAACTAGCATAAAAATAGTTGAAATAATGCTGTAGGCTGCTACAGCGGTGCTACCGCCATAAATTCTGCAAACGTGATTAAAAACTAAAGCTACTAAGCTTAATGCAAACTGCCCGATAAAACCGGAAATACCGATTGAAAGAATCTTACTAACAATCTCTTTATCCAATCTTAAATTTGGGACACGTAGTCTGATAGTATTTTTCTTTGAATACAAGAATTGAATAGCAAGCACAGCACAAAGCAAATTTCCGATAATGGTTGCAAATGCCGCACCCTTTACTCCCCAATTAAATATGAAAATGAATATAGCATCCAAAATCAGATTTACAATAATGCTAGAAATAAAATTGATCAATGAACGTTTTGCATATCCCATACCTCTAACAAGACTGTTCATTGATTGTGCTAAAACAAAACATATTGTCCCAAGAAACATAACGCTTGTATACTCACGTGTATATGTATTGTTTTCAGCATCAGCACCATACAGCTTTAGGAGCGGATTTAGGCACAGAATACCTATAATAGAAATTGCTATGGCTAATATAAATGACATGCAAAACGAGTTTCCTACGAGTTAAGTCATGCTTTAGAAGTTAAAAATCCGCTAGAATGAAAACGGGGAGTGTGCATGGGAAGACGCCGGCAGATGGCATTCGAAAAGGCAACTTAATTTAATTCAAAACATAGATCAGAGCGACCTTTGTATTTGGGTGCATTTAAAAATACATTTGAGCATATGGATAAGAATGAAACGCAGTACAAGCAAAAAATAAAGCCGATCAGTTTCTTTAAGAGTCATTTTGCGAAGAAATGGGAGAAGATTGCTACCATGCTGTAACTGAGAAATACGGAGCAGAGATTGTAAACCAGTATGACTTTTCTAAATTGGAGAAACAAGGCGAAAAATCAAGCTATGCAGGAATTGTAAATGCGCTTAAGGCAGAAAAAAACAAACCGTAAAAAAACACGCTGAGAATGGCACCAAAATACGTAGCGAGGAAAGCGAAAAGTGCGACCGAAAAAAATAATGGAAAAGAAAGCAGTTAGAAAATCACGAAATGAAAAAGCGTGAAAAAGAAGAGAAGGGAAAAGGCATATTAAGTGAGTCGAAGAAGAGCAAGAAGAAATAAGAAACTGAAAAAAATATTGCTTGTGGCTTCGCTGCCGTTGCTACTGGCATTTTCGGTGGTAGGCGTTATGATTTCCAACTCTTCCAGCTTGCCCGCCATTGCAGATAATATGCTGGTCAATTATAAGGCTGCGGCCGAATTTGCAGGATGCACCTGGCAAGACCTTTTGGTTTACGATACCGTGCGCTCAGAAAATGAATTTGACGGTATTGACCCGTTTGTATCTGCCGTGGATTTTATTAAACTGCATTATGAAAAGTGGATTTGGATTGCATCAAAGGAAGGCGACGGATATTGGCAGAAAAAAGAGAGTAAAGACTATACTACGACAACTCTTATTTACTCCTTTTTTCGCCTTGATGCCGAAAGTGATATACAGGCTGTTTTAGATGCAGCAAAAGCAAGAGTGGAAGAGACAGATACATATGCTAAATATGTAATTGAATTTACAAGTAAAGATTTAGAGAACCTAATCATTGAAAAAGGATTCAATGAAGAGCAGATTGAATGGATTGATTTACTCATTAGTGAAGGCTTGCTAGATGAGATGTTCGGTGGCCTTTATGATTTACCGGATTACATCGAGGACGCAGCAGGAGGATACTTTGCATGGCCAACACCAAAGCTTCACAGCGTGACCTCTAAATTTGCATCAGTAAGAGTGCATCCTGTTCTTGGCATGAAACGAGCACATAACGGAGTGGACATCAGCGGCAGTAACGCAATGGGTTCTCCCGTGATTGCGATAGAGGGAGGCACTGTAATCTATGTAGACATGGCAGGAGGAGAGAGGGGCATCAATATAAAAGTACAACATAAAATTGGAGATGATGTTTGGATCTCCAGATACCAGCATCTTTCTGCGGTCAAAGCAGCGGTAGGAGATGAGGTAACACGAGGTACTGTCATTGGTGCGGTCGGCAATACCGGTATTGGTACCGGAGCACATTTACATATTGAGCTGATCTATAATGGTGTTTTGATCGATCCGCTGCCACTTATTCAAGAATGACTGGTAAAACTCAATCTAATCACAAATTATATCGAAAAATTTCAAATAATCTCATTTTAACATTCCCGAACAACATTTTAGACCCGAAGTATTGTAACTTTGAATTTAAAATGATATTGTTTGGATATAGAAATTTCTAAATAAGGCAAATAGCAGGTAAAATATATTTTATGTAACTGAAATAAGGAGAAAAAATTGAAAAACCATTTAATTATTAGTTTTATTATTATTTCTTTACTTATTGTTGGATGCAGCAATGTAAATGATATAAACGATGCGAATAAAGTAAATAAGTTTGCTAAAGAAGGTTCTTCTACAGATATAAAGCAAATCAAGGATACCTACTCGACAGAAAATTCAGAATTAAATTATAGTATTGATTTACAAGTAGCTAAAATATATCATAATATTAGTTCTGATCAATCTTCTGAAGCAACCAGAATAATAGGAAAAATAGAAGAGCAAGAGATAACAGCTAAGGAATTAGAAATACGTGCTCTAAAACATCAAGCGTCAGGTTCAAAAAATCCTTATAAAAACGCATGGGATGATATGAAATTAAATATTTATGAACAGCAATTAGCTAAAGAATATAATATAAATGTTGATAAAATAGTACAAGATAATATAGATTATACAAGAAAAGAACTTGAAGAAGATGATAAAGTAAATGAAATACAAAAAACTTTAATAAATGCATATGGTGTATCTGAAGATGAATATTGGAATGTAATAGTATTTAATGGAATAAAAAGGTTAATCCTTCATAATACTATATCAGAATACTTAAATACTAATAATATAAAAGCTATTGATGTCAATTCTATAAAAAACGAAGTGTCTGATTCTTTGTATTACAGTAAAATTTATAAAAATTAATATTTTATGTTATAATACATCTAATATTTTCCTAAAATCGGTTAATACATCATGAATAATAGATTACAGTAAGAGTACTTTTAGGTGCTCTTATTTATTTTATTGCACAGAAAAATAGAAATGAGGACGGAGTACATCCCCGAACAACATTTTAGACCCGAAGTATTGTAACTTTGAATTTAAAATGACATTGTTTGGATATAGAAATTTCTAACTAAACAGCATTTGATTAATTAAAGGACTTTACATGTCGTTAAAAATGATCAAATTATTTATAATATCAATGATGGAGAAGTGATAAAGAGTATTGGAACTTTAAAAGGAAAGTATTTTCGGATACATCTTCAATTATTATACACCAAAGATGTTTAGGTAACGGGGAATATAACGGTAACGTTTATTGAGGAGATATAATGAATAAAAAGGTATATTGGGGCATCGCTATTACAGTTTTATTGATATTTATTATAGGATCGATATTTATTTCTCATCAAAATAAACAGAAGGAAAACATGAATATTGAACAAGTTGTTAATTCAATAAATGATGAAAAAGTGAAAGAAATTGCGTTGGATTTATATGTTTATCCAGTCTATGGAATAACTGTTACTTATGAAGAAACGGGGGAAGAAGAACCTGAAATCACAAATAATGATGAAAATGTCGACGATGAAGAAATAATTTTAGAAATCAAAAAATTATCTAAATTAAAGGGTGATGAATTAGAAGAAGAAGTAAGAGGTGTTGTTGAAAAAATATTGTTAGATAACATAGATAATCCAAATATTCGATGGGAAGAATCATTTGTCAAAAACTATGTATCAAAATATTCTCCGGAATATATTAAAAAAATTGAAGAAAATAAAAAAAATCAAGAAGAATTCAATGATACTTTGCTTGATAAGGAAACTGAATAAAAAGCATTTCTCTTTTCTGAGCCGTTGAGCAGATACTCGATACATTGCAAATTGCAAAGTGATGAAATCAAATATTACGTGGATGAAATTCATCGCCTTAAAATACAAGATAACGCTTTTTGGTTAGAGCTAGGGAAGTTGAAAATAGAGGGACAAAATATAGAAAAATAAAGGACATTTAAAATATATCTATTTTGTGAAATCATCTAAAACACTTGCATTTTCTTGGAAGTTATGGCTATAATATAGAAAAGAGCCGCAGTGATAGCTGGCTCAACAATGGAATAACGAATTAGACGCTAAACCACTCTCAAGTCGCCAAACTCACTGAGTGGTTTTTGCGTTATGTCAGGCTTACAATTGCAAGCACCAACATAGCGAAGCTTATCATCAGCATCAAAGCTTGATAAACACTCATGGCTTTTCTCCTTTGTGATTTTGATATATGCATCCATATATTCATCACCTCCGTAGGATACCGAGGCAGCCACCACTCTTTACGACTCTTTCATGGAAAATTATAACAGACAACGAAATAAAATTCAATGAAATAAGAACAGGGTTTTTCCCTTGCATAAGCAGGTGAACTATGGTATATATTAGATAGAAAAGGATTACCGCTTTTGAGACGGCGGTTAGTCCGAAAGTCGATTGAGCTAGACCGCTTAAATTCTCATGTTTAAGCGGTCATTGCTATTTTTTGAAGGTATCATCATACAAATGGTGATAACCCCTATAATCACACCTGAATAGGCAAACAAGCCTTCATATGTAACCATACTGCTTATCTTTGTCCTGTTTTTCACAGGGCTTTTTTATTGATCGGACAGCAAGTATCAGCTAATAAACAATATTAAATTTCCAAATAAAAGAATAAATAATAAAAAAATAAATAAAAGATGTTTACATTAATTACAAAATATGTAAAATATAAATAAGCACCTTGAAAATTAAAAAAGAAAGCAAGGCAAAAGAAAAGACAATTTACCAGAATAATTAAAAAAATCCTTCTAATATATTGACACACTTATAAATGTACTTCATACTGTACATAATATGTATAGTAAAGGAGTGATGAAAAATGACCAGTACGAATATTACTAATTTCCGTAAAAATGTTTTCAAATATATGAGTCAGGCAATTCAATATAACGATGTAATAAATGTTAATACAAAAGAAGGAAATGCAATCATTATCAGTGAGGATGATTACAATAGTCTTATGGCGACCTTATCGTTGTCTTCCGTTCCCGGTTTGATCGAGAGTATAAAAGCGGGGGAAAAAGAATCAATTGAAAACATGGTCGATGCAGATGAGGTAGAATGGTGAGGTATCAAGTAAAATTAACTAAGCAAGCACAGAAGGACCGAGAAAAATTGCTGAAGTCGAACTTGTCAAAAAAAGCAAAGGCTTTGATTGATCTCATAAAAGAGAATCCCCTTCAAACTCCGCCTTCCTATGAAAAACTGGTGGGTGATTTGAAAGGATACTACTCAAGGCGAATCAATATCCAGCATCGAATGGTGTATAGAATCATGGAAAATGAAAAGCTGGTTATCATTCATAGCCTTTGGTCTCATTATGAATCGTAAAGAAGTAAAGGAATCATCTATGAACCAGAGAATCACTAGGTAAAAAGAATGCAGGAATTGAACCGCCATTTTCAAACTAAAAGAGAAGTTTATCATATAGACGAGATTATAAGAGAAGAAAATTTCCTGATAATCAAAGCGTATAAGGAGGAATCCCAATGAAAAAGATACTTTCCGTTACACTGGCAGCAACGCTGCTCTTCGCATCCGCTGCCGTTTACGCAGCTGATCAGCAAACATATAAAGACTTAAAGACTACAAGTTGGGCATATGAATCCGTCAAAGCCATGTCGGATAAGGACATCATCAAAGGCTATCCGGACGGGAGCTTTAAACCGCAAAGCATCGTAACTTACGGCGAATTCATTAAGATGATGGTCGTAGCAGCAACGGGGGAAGAACTGACAGTAGCAGAAAAACCGCATCACTGGGCATATAACTATTATCAGAAAGCCTTAGAACTGAACTTATTTGCAGAATCAGAGATTGATACCACAATGCTGAATCATGCCATTCCAAGAAGCGATATGGCACTGATTATCAGCAACGGACTCGGAAAGACTGAGGTAGAAAACTATTCAGACATTGAGGAAACAGTGAGCGATGTAGACAGCACCACAAAGTACGATTACCATATCATAAAATCCTATGCGACAGGTATTCTTTCCGGTTACAGTGACGGCAGCTTTAAGCCAAAGGGAACATTGACCCGTGCAGAATCCTCTGTCGTGCTGTATCGATATACCGATGAAAGCAAAAGAACGCCCGTGACAGCCGAAAATCCGCAGAATACCGTACAGATCATAGAAGGCTCCGTTGCGAACCGTGGCACAGACCCAATTGATATGATGGATCTATCTCCTTCCACGAAGCCAGTGGAACAGGCAGTAAAAAACATCCGAGGAAACTCCGTATTTGATGACATCAAGTATTATGAAGTCATTTCGGATTATCCGGAAAAGATGACCATCATTTTAGGAAGAAGTAAAAAGAAAGAATTTATAAAAATGGATTGGGACGGTTCGAGAGGCATGATGCTGATTAAAGATAATAAGATATTAGAGTATTATGACGGATACCCGGTATCTCTTACCGATTACGGAGACGGCGATATAAGTTATTATACATGGGATACTGATGCATTAGGATATAAGCTGCCGGACTTCGACTATTTCGGCATCTATAGTGCTTCAGATACCATGCTGCTGGTTGCAAATCCGTTCAAGAACGGATACCAAATCTCGGAAGTGATTCCTCCGTTTGAGTGAGTAGCATTCTGCTTGCATAAGCAAGGAATCTATGATATATATTAGATAAGAAAAGGATTACCGCTTTTTGCAGGGCGGCAGATCCAAATACTGTGATTTGAAAGCCGTCTAAACTGCTAATTTAGGCGGCTTTCGTTATTTCTTACTGCGTAAACACAGAGAAATGACAGCTACGATCAACAATCCAAATTGAAATAATTCAGAATATGTAATCATTGCATCACCTCCCTTCAGGGAAAGTGATCCGCCACCAAACGGTAATCCTTACCATAAGTATAACAGAAAGGAATGAAAATGCACAATCAAATATGCCGAAGCAGTGTATCCGCACTTCTTATTTTTGCCCTGCTTTTCACAGGGCTTTTTTATTGGCCGGATTTTACATACGCAGAAACACAAGAAGTTGAAGTCACACATTACCGCTTAGATACCGGATCAATTTTCATCTGGTGTAATTCATCCGAAGTCTGGCAAAGCGGAAAACAGCCAAATGGACCGTATACTTACCAGGCTTCCATTAATATCGGAAAAGGGAAAAAAGACCCGAAAATCACTGCCTACAATAAAAAGAACTTCGATTTTGAAGACAGCAAATATTATACCTGGTACAGCACAAAAAAGGCAGATGATAAGATAGCATATGACTTTAATTACTGGAATGACGGTGCGAAAATAAACAGCGCATCCGTTACCGGTTACGATAAAAATACCGGAATCTTATCCTTTACGGTCAATACTACGTTAACGGCAAACGATAAAAAACCTTATGATGTAGTGTATACACTAGAGACTCGTGGCAAGCAGGAAATTTTAGATTTGCTTGGCGGTACGGCTAACAAGGAATTGGAAAGCTTTATGAATAAAACGGACTTTGGCGATAAGGTAAAAGGCCAGCTGTATTTTGTTCCAACCGTCATCAGCTGGACAGAAACCGAGATTCAGGAAGTTCCTGATCCGGAGCCGGAGCCAATTCCTTTAGAGCTGAATGCCGTGTTAGGACTTCCCAATGAAGCAAAGGTGGGGGAGAGCTACGAAGCAGCAGATAAGACCATCCTGCCGAAGGATGCTAAATTTAAAAGCAGCACCTTAGAAAAAAACGACGGCAGCGGCTGGACGTTTGTATCCGCTTGGGATGGAACGAAAGCAGGTTCTTCCTTATCGGAAACCGCAGCAAAAGAAGGACCGATCACCTACCGACTGACCGTGACCTTACAAAGCGGCGAATCCGATACCGACACCAAGACGATCAATATCTTAGACGGCACCGTAGTAGATGCCACTGCTATTTTATCCCTTCCTTCAAAGACCTATGAAAGCCATCCCGTTACCGCAGAAGATGGATCGACTTACGTTGTGGATGGAGAAAACTATTCCGCACTGCGAGCCTATGAAGAGCGAAAAGCAAGCAATCGTTTCTCCATCCTGGAAAGCGGAGCAGGGCAGATAAAAAAAGACCGAGTCACACCGATTTATGCAACCGCAACGTTTCCGAACAAAGGCTTTTACAACGTGCAGTTAAAGATCAGTCCCAAAAACGGTGGCAGTCTGTACGACACCAAACCCATTGAAGTTTTGAAAACCCCGACCGTGCTTGCAAACTTAGGCGGAACCCAAAAGCAGAACCGAAAGCAGGTATTGACCATAAAAGTCGCAACGAATGCAGACAACCCCTTAAAACAGCTTTGGGCAGAAGTCACCAATTTAGAAACCGGAGAAAGCGTACATCTGACACAGAATTTCGACGGCAGAGAAAACACCCTGGACAATACCGAAGGAATCAAGACCCGCCCCATTGAAAAATTAGAGTCCGACCCATATTGGAACAACTGTCAGCTGCTCTTTTTAACGAAAAATACGAAGCCGGAGAAATTCAGATATAAGGTGTATGCAAAAGACAGCCGAGGGCTATGGGATGCAGCCGAACAAGAATTCACCGTACAGCCCGACCTACCGCCCAAAGCAGAAATTTCCGTGCAGGATGCCTTTTTCAGAGAAAAGGGAACCAATACCGCAACAATTGAAATGGAAGATGTTAGCAGTACAGACGGCGACCAAATTGAACGCAACTGGTACATTACAGAAGACAGCGACCTCGATGAAAGGTTTGAAGCAGAAACAGAAGTCAAAGCAGAAGAGAAAACAGGCTTTACCGACAGTTCCTTTGGAACAAAAAAGATCATATCCGTGAAAAAAACCGGAGTCGGCAAAGTAAAGCTGCGGCTTCATGTCAAAGACGTATGGACCGAAGAAACATTAGAAGAATACATCACCGAAGAAGACTATTTGACCGATGAGACGATCGCCATTACAAAAATAGATAACATTGCACCGATTGTAAGCTTAAAGCCAATTACGACAAGAACAGCAGACATTTTGCTTTTAGCAGGCAGTGTCGAAGAGTATAAGAAGCTGAAAAACGGCATCAATACCATGCAGAGCTACTTCCTTGGAAATGCAGTGGACGCAGATGTAAAAGTCAAACTGCTGGATGAACCCTTAGAGCGGGATTACCCCTGGTATCGCTATTTCGTAGCACAGCCATATGGATACAATGGAGACGGTACCGCTTTTGAAGATCGTTGTTTTCTGGTGGACAACCACGGCTTATACACGATAGAAGGAACCTGGCATGCAGGAGAAAACTATTGGAACAGTTATGTAAGCCCACCCTATATTTTACGAGCCTTTGACGCAAATTGCGAATATCCGCTGGAACGGTGGAACGCTCGCCTTTATGATATGACACAGCTTCCGTTAAACGCAGAGTTCCGCTTCGAGCAGGATGACAGTGAACAGTACCTTTACTTTGTATGCAATGGAAAAACCGCACTCTTTACAAAAGATAACGGAACCCTCTTGACCGTGTTACCGTTTGAAGTCGGAGAAAGTAACTTTGTAAGCGGTGACTTAATCTATACGGTAAAAAGCAATGGAATCTATGCGATTAACGGCAAGAAAGGAGGAATCCAAACCATTGTCAAAGGGAATCTGTCCGAAAAAGCAAAAATGATTAATGGGAAAGTACACTTTGCACTGGTGGAATCTACAAATTTAAAACGAGGAATCCTTGATTTAACGAGCGGCTTGGTGCAGTATGAAGCACTGGGCAAAGCAGACCGGGAAGGGTATCACTTAATTGGAATCGATAATAAAGGCGTCATGGTGTTCACCGCAGAAGAGGAAACGAGGTACGAAAAATCCGATTATTACATCCACGTATATAACAGAGAAAACCACCTGATAAAAACGCATACCGTTTATTTACGTGAAGGGCAAGATTGCATTACCCCGGTATCCGACAGCAATGGCACATACAACTATATCACATGGGCAACTGCAAGCAAAAGTAAGAGCAGTTACCATTGTGGAGCAAGTGTAATCGGGATCTATAACGGCGTAGAAAAAAGCTGTGATGTGAGAAGCAAGAGCAAACGGACGACTACTAATATAATCTATACCGAAGAACTTCCAAGCGGAGAAGTGTATGTAATCACAGGAGCCTATTACATAGACACAACTGGAGGCTATCATATCTATCCGGAACGAGCCAGAGCCTTTGTATACAATCCCCAAAGCGGAGAAATGTATGAAAAGAAAAACGGCCTGATGGGTGGAATCGGCGATACCGATGAATACGGTATGCATTCCGATGCGTTCATAGCCGTGCATTGCGGAGACAATAACATGGAGCAGCAAAAAGCAAAAAGCACAACAACCCTCATAAAACGTTCCAGAACATTAGATCAAGTCATTACGAGTTTTTTAAACCGCAATTTGGATGGAACCAAAAACATGCGAGCCGTTGGACTGTATGACCATTCCCTGACAAGCACAAACTCGTTTTGGAGAGCCGAACAAATCCTAAGAAAAGAAGGCTACGATTTTTACTGCTTGACCGATCAAGAAAGAAACACTTATGGAGAGAACCTGGCACGCCGGCTAAACGGAACGGTGCTAGTATCCGAGAAGCCAACCGAAGAAATGGCACAACGCATTCTTTCAAAAGACAAACAAGAGTCCGTTCTTGAGATAAAAGCAAACGCAGAAGATGCAAGCTTTACAAAATCACTTCCACTGCAAACCGGGAAAGAATATTTCTATGAATACGAGATAAAGTCTCGATCCGATTCCGCTTCCGATCCTTCTCCGATCAAAGAGCGGTTTCAAAGTGGCTTAAGTTTTACACCGTTAATCAGTGAAAGCCTTTTAACCGGAGAAACCGTAACTGTGAGTGACGTCGTGAAGGAATCTTTTGACAATAAGATCAATCCGATGTTTCGCTTTTCATCAAACGAAGTATTTGAGGAATCAAATGCTTGGAATCAATCCGGATTTATAGAAAAAACCTCAGCAGAAGGTTATGATTACAGATATCCAAAGGGAATTGGAAAACTGTACGGTGTACGGAAACGCAAAAGCAATGGACCGATTACTGCGAACATGAAATTTAATATACCAAGTGGTAAAAGAGCTGCTTTGTCTTTTGACTATGAGATGTGTGCCTCTTCAAATAATTTAAATAGACATCGAATAGATGGAAAAATAGAAGTGAATGGATTTTCATTTACACCCCCAAATGAAAAATATAGAGGCTATTATGAATCAAGTGGAAGGTACACTTATCCCGGCCTTTTATATTCGGGAGAAACGGAAATTAAGATTACCCTGACATCTCATGAATACGGCATTTCCGGATATCTTTTTATTGATAATCTGCAACTTATCTTAATCGATGAAGAAGCACCTTCACAAATGCAACCGAATATACAGACAAAAGAGAGCGGATGGAGTACGGTAAGCGGAAGCTTCCAAACACCGGGAGAAATTGCCTACTACGGCGCATTAAAAAGCAGCTATAGCTCCAATCCAAATGCCTTTTATTACAGAGGAAAAACTTACGTTCCCGCCATGCGATTTCATCAGAGAGGAAATTTGGGATTTTCATTCAAAAAAGACGAAACCGTACAAATCCGCAACCTGAAAGTGTATTGCATCGAAGGTGGGAAAAAAATCTATGCCATACAAGATACCTTTAACCGAGAATCACCATTGAGCGGATGGAACAAAAATAAAGTAACCACTCAATTTTCAAGAACTGAATTGGAGGAAGAAGAAGACAAGCTCGTCTATAAAAAAGGAGAATGGATTCGTTACGGGATAAATTACTACGACTATGAAAACGATCCATCCAAGAAACAATATTGGCGGTATACCCATACCCCATTTAACGACGGTTCCCATCCGAATGCTGCAACCGTTTTAAACGAAGAGGGAAACGTCGTATTCCAAGACTTAAATAAAGTATTGAACCAGCCGATTCAGAGATTCTATGTAGACGGCAAGTATACCGTAGAACATTGGCAGGAAGACGATACCTCAAGAAGAAGCAAGGCCGGAGGCAACCCGCTATACGACAAAGCCTCCAACATCGAAAGCCTGACCTTCTATATTGAAGGAGGCGCCTCCGCCCCGTGGATTACTTCCATTAAGACTGTGCCAAAGACAGTGAAAGAAGGAGATGCTTTTCGGATACAAGTCGGTGTAGACGATGCCGAAAAAGACACACTGCGTTTAACCACCGAAGTATACAAGGAGAAAAAACTGCTCTATACCCATCGAAGAACCGGACTGAACGCGACAAACGGAAGCTATCCGCTGACCACAACCGGAACCGTACAAAAGAAAGCACAGAGCGGAACGTATGAAGTCGTATGTACCGTCAGAGACCACACCGGGGCCGGAATCGGGACGTACCGCTTTACCGTAATATCCGAAGGCAAGATCACAGGCATGGTATACCATACCGAAAACTGGGAGAAAAACAGAAAAAAATATAACTTGAATCGCTTTAAAGACGAAGTCAATAAAGAAATCCTCTATACAGACTACTTGAAGCTGAAAGCACCGAGAAAGCGAGGAACCAATGTCTTTTGGAGCGGAGAAAAATTCATGCTGCAAGCAGAAGCCGCAGGAAGCCCGACTAAAGTAACCTGCAAGATCGAAGGCTATCCATCCTACAGCACGACAATGAAAAACACCGGAAAGAAAAATGCAGCAAACGAAACCATTTACAGCGGAAGCCTGTGGGAGTCCTCCATGCTGAATAAATGGGGAAGAAAGAAACCAAAAGAGCTGACCTTTACCTTCACGGCAACCTACAGCGCAGGCACAACAAAAACCTATACGGCAAAGATTATAGTGGATAGCAAAGAAGACTATTGGCAGCTGCATCGGGCGTTTTAATCAAGTTTTAAACGACAAAAAAGCAAATAAAATAAGATACGAATACTTAAATTAATAGAAAACTATCCTATTAAATGATAGGAAACAAAAAAGGAAGAGTAAAAATAAATGCTCTTCCTTTTTTGTGTTTTGAAAGGAGTCTATCCATGAAAGAAAATGAGATTTTAAACCTTCTGCGGGTAGAGGGAATTATGGTTCAGGGCTATACTCTAAGTCCCAAAATTATAATGAGAGATAAGAGGTTGACAGTTGAAGTGTAAAAGACAAAGGTAATATTTACGGTAAAAATATATATACGATTGTGGCACTCCCTGATCCGCAGGTCAAAGAAGAAACGGAAGAGCAGACAGCACAGGAGAACGCATCAAATCACGACCAAACACGATCGAATAAAGCAAACCCCCGTAAAAATAATATTGGACGTCTAAAGGTAAAAGGAAAGTCAAGTGTGCAGGAGCTACGGGAACGGTTGCAAATTGAGCAGCTAAAAGAAGAAGAAAGATGCCATTCAGGAGCTCCTGAGTCGCCTTACAGCAGAGCATATACGTTTGGTGACAAAAACTCTTTAATATTACGTTATTATACTAAGATACTTTAATAATAGTCATTCATCATTCAGTCTATAGGAAAAAACGATATACCTTATTCAAATCCATTCTTATTAATGGAGATATGTATGAAGATGTTTCACAGTGGATCGAAGGACCAGGAATAGATGAAGCGAGGAACTTATTGTTGATTTTTATCAAATTAAGTCTAAAGAAAACGAATCCTCAATATTGTAATTAATAACAAATAATGGTATAATTTATGTAGAAATTTCTAATAAATATTTGATTAATCAAAGTTATTACAATATCTTATAAGATGTCAAAAGGAGGAAAAATGAAAAAATTAGTAAGTTTAATATTAATGACTGTTTTAATGTTTAGTTTTACGCCGATAGTATTTGCTACAGATTCAGATAAGAATGTAAAAGAAGCTCTCAATACTTTGAGTGATGAATATACAATTGAGAAGGTATCTGAGGAGGAATATTGCAAACATTTAGCTGAGGATCGTGGAATTAGTTTAGAAGAAGCAAGACTATTAAATGAGGAAATTATCCAAAGCGCTTATGAACAAATGCCAAAAACGAGAGCTGGTAACATTAGTTTTGGCAAATTTAAAGATCATATTTCAAATGCAAGAGTGTATAAAGAATTTAGTTATAGAAATTATGGAAAGGCAAAAATAGAAGTAGGCGCCTATGTAAAAGTGAACGCATATGGTTCGGCCAGAGGATTTGTTTCTGGGAGTGCATGCGATGCATATTATTATAATAAAGGAATTGGAGTAGTGGATTTTGAAGGAGTCGCACATGTTGACCTATTGAATACAAATGCAATTGAAGTATCGGCTAGAGGCGTTTATGTTTATACAATTGCTTGGGCAATTAGCGTAAATATTCCAAGTAGCGAATATAGTATATCTGCAGGATCAAATATTTATGCTCGATCTAAAACACAAGATTATAGTTTTATTTATAATTTATAAAATTTAAAATAGCAAGTCCATAGAAGACCTCTATGGACTTGCTATAAATAAGGAGGGAGTGTATGATACGAAAAAAGTATATTGTTGTTATATTCTGCATTATAATTTTAGTTCTTGCATTACTAGTCGATATTTTTTTCCCCGATCTGTTTAATGTGTATCCGAGTACTTTTTCTGAGCAATTAAAGAGGATTACAATAGAAGATTATTTAAATAAATATAAGACTGAAAAAGAAATTTCTAGAAATAAGGCATTTTTAGAAATAGAAGATATTTTAGCAAACTATAAAGGGGATGAATTAAAATTTGATATACAGCCAATCGAAATTACTAAAGTAGTAAGTAGCGATAATGTTCTGTTAAAATGTACAATTATTGCTTTAATAGATTTAAAAAGTGATAGCAAAGTAATTATTATACCGAAAAGCACTTTTCTGATTCAAGCCATTCCATTAGACAAAGAGATTCAATTTAAGCTTGCAGGTCCGCATTGTGACATATGGGAAGAAGAACCTACAATTTTGTTTATGGGACGTGGAAGAATAGCTGTCTCTAAAGAAACAGCAGAGAAGAATAAAATTGATTTAAGTACATATGAGGAAGATTTTATTGAAGACAATTACTATTCTACGCTTGATATTACAGGAGAGTATGTATTCAGTGATCATTTATCTTTCAAATAATTTTTAGAAGGTTAGAAAAAGGGAATATCGTATCATAAAAGCCATAAAATTTGGGATTGCGATGAAGAATTATTTGGTGGTAAATTTTGAAATTAAGAGAGGAAAATGAAATATTAAAAAAGCTACCGCCATATTCGCCAGAAAACAATAGATGAAATCACTCGCTTCCTAACAGATCATAAAAATATTTATCCAATTAAGATCATGTGCAAAGTACTTAAGATTAACAGAAGCACTTATTACAAAGTTGCTAATCATAAGCCCTCAGATTGTGCTTTAGAAAATCAAAAGCTTGATGAAGCTATTTTAGCAATCTATCAGAGCTTCCAATAATTGAAATTTCAGCTTTCATACCAAGTCCCTTTAAAATAGGATAGCCATACAGATAATTACTCTCATATATGATGTCAAAAGACGTTATGGAGCACCAAAGATTCATCAAATTTTACTCTCGAATGGCTGGCATGTCAGCTTAAAGCGAGTGCAGCGAAGAATGGAAACTCTTGGTATTCGTTCCATTGTGATCAAAATATATCGTCATTATTCGAATCAAAATTCTATTATAGAGAAAGAAAATATTTTAAAACAGGATTTTACGGCAACTGCTATTAATCAAAAATGGTGCACAGACATTACTTATATTCATACACAAAAAAATGGATGGACTTATTTAGCTTCTGTCATGGATTTCTACAGCAAAAAGATTATTGGATGGGCATTCGATACTACAATGTCAGCTGAACTAGCTGTGAAAGCAATTAATAATGCCTGTCTAAATGTAAAGAATTCAGAAGGAATTATTTTGCAAAGTGATTTGGGAACTCAGTATACCAGTGAATTATTTGAGCGTACACTTGCAAAGAAGAAAATACGTCATTCTTTTAGCCGAAAAGGATGTCCATATGATAATGCTTGTATTGAATCTCTTCATTCACTCCTTAAAAAGGAAGAAGTGTATTGTAAAATATATAAAGATTCATCCGATGCATACAAAAGCATCTTTGAATATATCGAATCCTGGTACAACCAAAAGAGGATTCACAGTATCTTAGGCTACAAGACACCAAATGCATTGCATGTAAAAGGTGTTGCATAAAAGTCGCCTTTGTGGTGTCCACTATATTGACTTAAGACCAAAGCAGCATTCTTAAGGTTAGTTGATAACTTTAAGAATGTTTTTTTATTATCTGTTTATGTAGAATGTTATAAGGATTTAATCTAAAATGATTCTTTTCAAATAAAAAATCCCTTTAAAAAATTTTCAAAGGGATTACTTTTCCATAAATCTCATCTTTTAAGCGTTCTTTTTATATATTCACGAATCTATATTTTGCTTTTCTTGCTCTTCTAAAAGCATGGGTTAAAGATATTTTAATTAACAGTAGATACTATACGGCGAAGGAAAGTTTCGCCGTATCAATGTGCTGTTCCAAGTGATAGATGTCAGCTGCCTAGCATAAACATATAAAAAGAAAGGGGGGGGATTACATGCTGCGTGCAGAAGAATCGGTAAAGATTAAGAAAAACTGCGTTGTGAATCTCTTTAAATCAAAAGAGGAAGAACGCAGGCAAAGTGTACAGACAGGCCTTGCCAACGTTATTTGCAGGACAGAAAGCACTTCGGCAATCAAATACATAAGAACGAAATGAGGATGTCATCATGAAACAGGATCAACAGCATGTCCCACGAAATATTGTAGCTCTTTACTGCCGTTTATCCGATGAAGATTTGAAAAAAAGGAATAAGGGCGATGATTCTGAGAGTATACAGAATCAAAAGACGATGCTGATTAATTATTCTTTAAAATCCGGATGGGAGATTTATGACATCTATTCAGACGACGATTATTCCGGGGCAGATGAAGCAATCGAGCGTCCGGAATTTTCAAGGCTGATGAAAGATGCGGAGGCAGGAAAGTTCAATATTGTACTTGCAAAGTCTCAGTCTCGTTTCACGAGGGACATGGAATATGTCGAGCAGATCCTTCATAAAAAATTTCCACTTTGGGGGATTCGTTTTGTGTCGGTCGTAGACAGTGCTGACACAGCGGTCAAAGGAAATAAAAAAAGCCGACAGATTAATGGCTTGGTGAATGAGTGGTATGTGGAAGACCTCAGTGAAAACATAAAGGCTGTCTTTGAAGTGAAAAAACAGCAGGGTAAATTTGTAGGTGCTTTTGCTCCATATGGATACCTGAAGGACCCGAAAGACAAAAATCATTTTATTATCGATGAGCAAGCCGCAAAGGTGGTACGCATGATATTCAAGCTCTATTTGGAAGGATACGGTTTGACTCGCATCGCACAACATCTAAATGACTTAGGGTATCCCTGTCCTGCGGAGTATAAACGGCAGCAGGGTCAGAATTACATTCCGCGTCAGAGGGGAAAGCAGGGGAGGATATGGCGAAGCAGCTCTGTTAATGTTATCTTGAAAAACCGTGACTATATTGGTGACATGGTGCAAGGGAAAAGTGGAACAATCAGCTATAAAAACAGTGCAAAGGTCAGAAAAGACAAATCAAAATGGGTCATCGTAGAGAATACGCATGAGCCTATTATTGACCGTCAGACCTTCGAATTGGTTCAACAGCTGGCAAAGACACGCACCCGGCCGGAAAGTACGGGAAAACGTCATATTTTTGTCGGTAAGCTGAAATGCGGGACTTGTCAATCTGCATTAATTAAGCATCATGGACAGGGGGACAAAAGGTATTTTATCTGTCCGATGAAAAAGTATGATGTTTGTAGCATAGGCGTATCGGTTTCTTACAAGTTAATTATGGAAACGGTATTTACAGAATTGAAAAAGATAATTCGCCAGTACGGATCGGAGCAGGATTTGGAGTTTCTTATTAAAGGAGAGACGACCGTTTCAGTACAGCTGGAAAAATCAAATGCAATGTTACAAACTGTCAAGGTGCAGCTTGCGGATGCGCAGCTGGCGTTAGAAAACCTGTATATGGATAAAGTGAAGGGAGTGATTACAGAAGAGCAATTTATTTCTCTGAATCATGGTTTGGCAGAGCGAGAAAAAAGATGCAAAAAGCAGATAAAAACATTAGAAAAGGAAATTGAAACTTACAATGTAAAAATAGATCTCGCATTGGAGAAGAAGAAAGCCATAAAAAAATACATGGATATCACAGAGCTGAACCGAGAGATCGTAGAGGAATTTGTAGATGTGATTTATGTAAAAAATACGAAGGTGAGGGGGGAAAAGGAGATTACAATTCAGTGGAATCTTTAAACATTTTAGCAGGTAAAAAATGAAATTGGTTTATTACAAGCTTCTAATGATGCGTGCGTAGCAATGTCTGAATACGTGGGTGGAACAGAAGAAATTTTTGTAGAGAAAATGAACAAAAGGGCAAAAGAACTGGGTATGAAGGACACAAACTTTGTGAATACGAATGGCTTACCGGTAGCCGATCATTATACAAGTGCATATGATATAGGACTAATGTCAAAGGAACTTATGAAGCACCCGGAGACAAAAGAATGGTTCAACACCTGGCAGACAAAGATAACAGTGGGGTTGAGCGGTAAGAAGCAAACTGAGTTAGGACTAACAAATACAAACCGTTTAATCAAACAATATCCCGGCGCAAATGGAATCAAAACTGGTTTTACGCAGGAAGCCGGATATTGCCTTTCAGGTTCAGCAACAAAAGGTGATCTTACTTTAATATCAGTTGTTATGGGAAGTACGACTTCTAAGATTCGATTTGCCGAAGTAAGTCGCCTACTTGATTATGGTTTCGCAACCTATGACAGTGCAAAGCTTGCAGAAAAGAATGAAATAATGGGCAGTGCACCCGTTCAAAAAGGCAGTGCTGAGATTGTAAACGCAATTTGCCCAGAAACAGTAAGTTTTCTTGTGAAAAAAGGACAGAAAGAAGGAATTACTACAAAGGTCAAATTAAATTCATCGATTACGGCTCCTATTAAGAAAAACGATGAAATCGGAACCCTTCTGATATATAAAGATAAAAAACAGATAAAATCTTATCCGCTTCTTGCTGAAATGGATGTGGATCGTGTAGGATTTTCACAAATGTACATACGAATGCTAAAAACCTTACAATAGTATAGGTCAAGGAACGAAATTCAACGACAGAAAAGAGGGATTTCATGAAAGATTATGTCATTGCATTTTCGTCCTTTTATAAGGCTGCTTATGCACAAGAGAAATTACAGGAGCAACAGATTCGTTCGACTTTGAAAAAAACACCCCCGAAATTGTTAAAAAGTTGTGGCTATGCACTTTATGCTCGAACGAATCAGATACAAAATATTCTCGATACTTTATCAGAAAGCAATATTAATCATAGCGGAGTATATGAGGTTCAAGAACAAAATAATCAAATTGACTATATTCGTGTAGATTAATGCATAGGAGCTTCCAAACAAGTCATAGGATGAAGCTGCAAAATATGATATAAAATAAAAATGTGTAATGGATTCACTCTATTGCACATTTTTATTGCTTAAAAGTAATTATTAATTCTCTGTTTGTAGAAAAAACATTCTGGAAAAAGATTTACGCGAAAAATATTTGTGCGAATAGCTTGAAAATAAGAGGAAAATGCTAAAATTCTACGTTTGGAGAAATAATTATCTGATTGGAGAATAATAGTTATAATTTTCGGGGAAAAAGAATGCTTTGGTATTCGAGCTAACAAATAATTTAGAGAAAAAGGCAATAAAAAAAGAAAAATATCTTTAAAAGAAAGAGAATTTATAATTAAACGATATTTTTTTAACAATTTTTTTGATTGTAATATTTTTGGCATAGCAATTGCTTTTAAATAATAAGGAGCCGGAAATACAACTGGAAAAAGTTTTAGTGATGCGGCCGCACAATCTGAAACTTGGTAATTTTCGTAGATTAAGAGGAGGAAACTTATGAACAACGACCTGACAAGATTGATGGAAACACTGGAAAACATTAAGGTTGAATACAATGATGGGATTGCATTGGTGATTATGAATCGCCCCAAAGCCCTGAATGCCTTAAACAATAAGACATTAAACGAATTAGAGATAGTATTTGAACAATTGAATGAGTGCAAGGAAGTAAGAGGTATTGTTATTACCGGAGAAGGGAAAGCTTTTGTCGCGGGTGCAGATATCCTCCAAATGCAAAGCTATAAGAGTGAAGAAGGAAGAGATTATGCAGGGTATGCACAAAGCGTATTTAATAAAATTGAGGCGATTGACAAGCCCGTAATCGCTGCGGTAAACGGGTATGCTTTAGGAGGAGGCTGTGAACTTGCAATGTGCTGTGATTTGAGAATTGCATCCGAAAAAGCCATTTTCGGACAACCCGAGGTGAAGCTTGGCGTCATTCCTTGCTTCGGAGGAACCCAAAGACTCACGAGGTTGGTTGGTGCAGGCAGGGCAAAAGATTTAATTTATACGGCACGGCAGATAAAGCCGGATGAAGCCCTTTCTATGGGACTTGTCAACCGTGTGACTACTGAAGAGGCTCTGATTGCTGAGGCGAAATCTTGCATGAAAATGATAATAGAGAACGCGCCGATTGCAATAAAGTATGCAAAGCTTGTCATTAATAAAGGCACCGACCTTGACCTCATGAATGCGCTTGAGCTAGAGAAGGATGCGGCAGGACTTGCTTTTGCAACAGAGGACAAGCAGGAAGGCATGAATGCATTCATAGAAAAAAGAAAACCAGTATTTAAATGTAGATAGATTCTAATAGACAAAAAAATATTAAGAAAGTAGAAAAGGAGGAACATATATGTCAATAAATGAACTGGTCAGCTTGATTGGTATTCTTGCAGCATTAGGATTGCTCATGTACCTCATTATGCGCGGCATCAATATTTTTGTCATCGCATTTATAAGTTCTGCCATTGTTGCAATCACAGGGGGCATTCCAATCTACGATGCAATGAAAACAGATTTTGTTGGAGGGTTTGTCGGATTTTTTCAAGCAAACTATTTGATTTTTTTAACCGGTGTGCTCATGGGGAAAATGATGGAAGTGACGAATGGTGCAAAAGCCATTGCGAAGCTGATTGTAAAAGCTTTAGGCAAAGAGAAAGCGCTCATTTCAATCCCTTTATCCTGCGCCATTCTCGCCTACGGAGGCGTCAGTGTTTTTGTTTGCTCCTTTGCAGTTTTTCCGATTGCGCTTGAGGTATTTCGAGAAGCGGATCTGCCAAGACGGTTTATCCCTGCGGCACTTACCTTTGGGTGCTCTACGTTCGCAATGGTAGCTCCGGGTGCGCCTCAGATACATAATGCCATTCCTTCGTCTGCCTTGGGAGTTACCTATATGGCAGGTACAAGCGTTGGGTTTATTTCCTGTGGATTTATGTTTTTGCTTGGTTCAGTTTTATTGTTTCGTTTAGTGAAAAAAGCGCAGACGGACGGGGAACATTTTATTGCAAAGGATGTGGATACCTTCCATGAAGAAGCAAAACTTCCAAATCCATTTATTGCATTGATTCCGCTCCTCATTACGATTGTTTTAATTAATGCCCCGTTAAAAGACGGTAAGCCTTTGGTTCAGTTGGAAACCGGTGTGTTTATCGGTGCTGTTTTGGTATGGCTGCTGTTGAATAAATACCAGCAAAATAAGGAGCTTCTTTTTCATGTTGGGGAAGGGTGCAAAACGGCGATTGTATCAATCAGTAATACGTGTGCAGTGGTTGCATTCGGTTCCGTTGTTAAGAGTGCCTTGGCATTTCAGGTTGTCATTGACGCTATGATTGACATCCCCGGGCCAGATCTTGTAGGCGTTGCCGTTGGAACGACCGTGATTGCCGGTGTATGCGGTTCAGCTTCTGGGGCCTTGGGGATTGCTGCACCACTGTTGGGCCCTATTTATATTGCAAAAGGCGTCGCTGCGGAAGCCATCTCGAGAACGATGTCCATTTCGTCGGCGGCATTGGACTCTCTGCCGCACAACGGATACATTGTTACCGTCACCAATGGGCTTTGCAATGAGACTCATAAAGACGCATACAGACCAATCTTTTGGGTTACGGTATTTACACCGCTTGTCGGTTCTGTCGTTTGTGTCATCTTATTTACACTGTTTCCGACATGGCCATAAAGATTGAAGCAATTGGAACTCAAAATAAAGCAAATGCAAATTTAGGAGGTAGTATTTTATGTTGAATAAGCCGTTAGAAGGGGTAAAAGTAGTCGATTTAACTTATTTCGTAGCAGGACCCGGAACCGCTAAGATTTTAGCCGACTGGGGGGCGGATGTCATTAAAGTAGAACCAAGCTTTGGTGATCCGGGAAGAAAAACGGGTGCCACCATGTTGATGCCGATTGAAGATGATGTGAATCCGTTTTATACAACCTACAATGCCAATAAACGCGGATTTTCGGTAAATCTGAAATGCGAACAGGGCTTGCAAATCATGGACCAGCTTCTCTCGAAAGCAAATGTATTTGTTTCAAGCTATCGAACCGGCGCTTTGAAACGATTGGGACTTGATTATGAAGCTTTGGCAGAGCGCCACCCTCATCTTATCTGGGCGCAGGTAAATGGATTTGGTGACTATGGTCCGGCAAAGGACAGTCCTGGTTTTGATACGGTTGCTTTCTGGGCTCGAAGCGGAACTATGCTGGATATTGCTGAAAAAGACACTTCTCCGATCAATCCGCCCATTGGATTTGGAGATGCGACCACATCTTGCAGCTTAGCAGGCGGAATTTGTGCAGCGCTGTACCATCAGGCCAAAACAGGCAAGGGGCAAAAGGTGATGGTGTCCCTTTTTGGACAGGCGATTTGGAATGCGAGCTCCTTGATTGCATCCACGCAATATGGAGACGAATACCCGAAAACAAGAAAAGATGCAGTTTCTCCGGTTATAAATTCTTTTAGATGCAGCGACGGAAAATGGATTTTCTTAAGTATTCTTGAGTATGAACGTTACTTCCCAACACTTTGTGAAGTATTAGAAAGAAAGGATCTGATTCAGGACGAACGATTTGCTACAACGCTTTCCGGAAAGAACAACGCGCCTGCATTGATAGCAGAAATCGATAAAGAGTTTGCAAAGCATACCCAAGAGGAAATGGTTCGCTTATTGTCTTCTGCAGACATTGCGCATGAAAAGATTCAGCATTATTCCGAGATTATCTCCGATGCACAGGCGTTGGAAAACAACTATGTGGTTGAAGATACAAATAGAGACGGTTCAAAAACAACCTACGCGATGACACCAATTAAATTTGGCAACATAGAGGTGAATTTAAGCCGAACCTCTCCATTGATCGGTGAGCATTCGGAAGAGATTATGAGCGAAATCGGATATTCTGAAAATGACATTCTAAAATTCATTAAAGACGGAGTTATTGCCGTAAGTAAATAAATGGTTAGGAGGAAGATTCATGGATTTTAAATTTACAGATGCACAAATTATGTTGCAGAAGGTTGCAAAGGAATTTGCGGAAACAGAAATTGCACCCATTGCTGCTGAAGTGGATAAACTGGGTTATTTCCCGAAAGAAAGCTTTGAAAAAATGACAAAGATAGGATTTACCGGAATAGGTACTCCTGTTGAACATGGAGGAAGTGGTGGCAGCGATATTGATAAGGCAATTGTGGTAACCGAAATTGCTAAAAAATGTGCTGCAACGGCTGCCATTCTGTCTATACATACGATCTTTGCAGCGGTCGTCGAAAAATTCGGGAATAAAGAGCAAAAAGAAAAGTATTTGCCGCGAGTCACACAGGGCGGTAGTCTAGGAGCGTTTGCACTTACAGAGCCAAATGCGGGAAGTGATGCTGCGAGTGCAAAAACAACCGCAATCTTGGATGAAGAGAGCGGGGAATATGTACTCAATGGAACAAAGTGCTTCATTTCCGGAGGTGGACAGGCAGAGTACCTTGCTATTTTTGCCCTTACTGACGCAACAAAGGGTTTAAAGGGTATGTCCTGTATTCTTGTAGAAAAAGGAACTCCCGGCTTCTCAATCGGAAAAATAGAAGAGAAAATGGGGATTCATGGTTCAGAAACAGCAGAACTTATCTTTGATAATTGCCGTGTACCAAAAGAAAATTTGATCGGCATGGAAGGAAAAGGCTTTCATATCGCGATGTCAGCTCTTGACGGAGCAAGAATTGGTGTTGCAGCTCAGGCTCTTGGCATTGCGGAGGGGGCATTGGAAGAAACAATTAAATACGTACACGAGAGGGTTCAATTCGGAAAAACGATTGCTCAGCTCCAAGGAATTCAATGGTACATTGCAGATATGGCGACAAAGACAGAATGTGCAAAATGGATGATGTATCGTGCTGCTTATTTAAAAAAAGAAGGGCTTCCGCATACAAAAGAGGCAGCAATGGCAAAATTAAACGCTT